>NZ_JBFAYF010000046.1:0-83490 GCF_040681165.1 Actinoplanes sp. NPDC051851
GCCGAGCCCGCCGAGCCCGCCGAGCCCGCCGAGCCCGCCGAGCCCGCCGAGCCCGGGCGGGGCGGCTGGCGTCCAAGGGTGCCTCGACCCCCTCGACGCACCCTTGGGCGCCAACTGGATTCCCCTGGCTGGCGGTCTGGGGTGTCTCGGGCCGCCCGACACACCCCTGACGGCCAGCCAGAAGCTCGTGCCGGAGTGCCGGGCTGGGATTCCGTCCGCATCGCGGGGACGGCGGGGTGTCGTCATCGTCCCGAAAGCGGCGCCCCGAAAGCGGCGCCAGGGTATGGGCGGGCGAGCCACTTTCGGGGGAGTGGTCTAGCCCGGTGCCGGGGAGTCGTCGGTGGAGGGCGTCTGCGGGCGAAGCGGGGCGGTGCCGGGTGCGGCCGGGAACGGGGCCGCCGGGGGAGGGGGCGGGACCGACGGCGGGGCCGGGGGACGCGGGTGCGGGGAGGGTGGGAGGACGCCCGGGTCACGGCGTACCAGATAGGGCCTGGTCTGACCGAAACCGGGGAGCAGGCGTTCGCTGACCAGGCGGCCGTTGACCAACTGGGCGGCGGAACGGCGGCGGCGTTCGGCCAGGACGGCGGTCAGGAACGGCAGCGGGGCGACGCCCGGGGGAGCGGGTGGGGTGACCCGGGTGCCGACCTCGGCGGCGAGGGAGCGCAGCAGCTGGGAACGGTGGGGTTCGTGCAGGTCGGTGTGGCGGGAGAGGAACTGGCGGACGGCCTCGGCCAGTTCGTCGTCGACCGTGGAGAGGTCGGTCGTCGCGGCCCACGGGGCCAGCTCGGGGGGCATCGGAGGGACGTAGCGGAAGCCGGAGGGGCGGCGTTCGTGGATCACCAGGGTGCCGGCGGCCAGGTCGCCGAGGCGGCGGCCCTTGTCCGAGAAGAGCATGGTGGCGAGGCTGCCGGCCCAGGTGAGGGGGAGCATCAGCAGGCCCGGCCACTCGACGGCCAGGCCGATCAGGGCGCGGGTGAAGGCGTGCCGGGGGCGGATCGGGCCGCCGTCCTCGCGGATCACCCGCAGGCCCATCGCGGACTTGCCGGGGCTGCGGCCGTTGGTGCGGGTCTCGACGTAGGCCGGGTAGAGGAGCAGGACCAGCACGGTCACCACCCGGATGACGGTGTCGAGCAGGGCCTCGTCGACCAGGACGCTCGGGATCAGGGGCCAGAGGATGCCGGTGAGCGCGACGAGGATCATCGCGACGACCGCCTGGACCATGACGTCGATCATCAGGGCGATCGCGCGGGAGCCGAGCCGGGCGGGCCGCAACTCCAGCGCGACCGCCTCCGCGGTGACGAAGCCGGAAGCAAGCGAGCCGGAAGCAAGCGAGCCGGAAGCAAACGAGCCGTAGGCGGACGAGCCGGAGCCTGAGGCGGTGGCAGGGCCGTCAGTGCCGACGAGGCCGGACGGTGCCGGGAAGGCGGACGGCGCAGGGCCGGAGGTGGGGGCGGGCGCGGTCACCGGCACAGCTTAGGCTGCCGGAGTGATGGATCTCGACGCGTACCTGGCGGAGCGCCGCGGTGAGTGGAACCGCCTGGAGACGCTCGCCGCGCGGCGGAAGCTGAGCGCGACGGAATCGGACGAGCTGGTGCTGCTCTACCAGCGCGCCGCCACCCATCTCTCGGTGGTCCGCAGCCGCACCCCGGACCCGGTCGTGCTCGCCGACCTGTCCCGCCTGGTGCTCGCCGGTCGCGCCGCGGTGACCCGGGGCAACCGGTTCTCGCTGCGGCCGGTGGCCGATTTCGTGCTGTACCGGTACCCGGCGGCGCTGTACCGGACCCGGCGCTGGTGGGCCACGCTCGGGATCCTGATGATGGTGCTCGGCGCGGCGCTGACCTGGTACGTCGCCGTGCACCCGGACGTCATCGCGCTCCTGCTCAGCGACGGCGAGGTGCAGCAGCTGGTCGGCACGGACTTCGTCGGCTACTACAGCGAGTTCCAGGCGCAGAACTTCGCGCTGCAGGTGTGGACGAACAACGCCCTGCTCACCGCGCAGTGCCTGGCCTCGGGGGTGCTGATCCTGCCGGTGCTCTACCTGGTCGGGGTCAACCTGCTGAACACCGGGCTGACCGGGGGCGTGATGTTCGAGCAGGACGCCGGCGGGACGTTCCTGACGTACCTCGCCCCGCACGGCTGTCTGGAACTGACCTGCCTGTTCATCGGCGCGGGGGTCGGCCTGCGGATCGGCTGGGCGTGGATCTCCCCGGGGCCCACCCTGAGCCGCCGGGAGTCGCTGGTCGCCTGGGTCCGCGAGGGGATGGTGATCGCTATCGGTCTGGTGCCGACGCTCGCGGTCGCCGGAATCCTCGAGGCGTTCGTGACGCCGTCGGCGCTGCCGGCCCCGGTCCGGATCGCCATCGGGGTGATCGTCTGGCTGGCTTTTCTGGCGTACGCGATCGGGCGCGGCGGGTGGGCGGCGCTGGAGACAGATCGGAATCGGTCACGATGATGCCCATCATTTGATGCCTCGGTAGAGTGGCGCCATGGTGAGTGCGCGTCAGGAACTGCTTGTCGAGCTACAAGCGACACTCGCCCAGGCGGTGGCGGACGCGATCCTGGTTCAGCAGGCCGCGGCCGAGCGGCTCGGGCTCGGGCTGACCGACTTCAAGTGCCTGACCACCCTCCTCGAGGGCTCGGCCACCGCGGGTGAGCTGTGCGTACGGACCGGGCTGACCAGTGGCGCCGTCACCCGGATGATCGACCGGCTGGAACGCTCGGGGTGGGTGCGCCGGGTGCACGACATGGACGACCGGCGCCGGGTCATCGTGGAGGCGATCCCGGAGCGGCTGGCCGAGGCGCAGCCGCTCTTCGCCGCGGCCGCCGCGGGCTGGTCGGCGGCGCTCACCGACTACGACGAGGATCAGCTGCGGCTGCTGCTCGACCTCTTCGGCCGGATGCGGACGCTGGCCCGCGCCCAGGCCGAGGGGATCCGGGGCAGTGGCAGCAGCGCCGGGACGCGCCGGGCGTAGTCCGCGTACGCGGTACCGAACCGGCGCCGCAGGTCACGCTCCTCGAACCGGATGCCGACCAGGATGTACCCGGTACCGGCGACCGCGAAGAACAGGTGCCCCACGGTCATCCGCGGCGCCGCCCAGAAGACCACGATCAGCCCGAGCATCATCGGGTGCCGTACCCACCGGTAGAGCCACCGTTCGGCGAGCGCCGCGTCCCGCCGTTCCGCGCGCAGCCCGAGGAACTCGGCGTGGTCGACCATGAACGTCGACGCCACCACGAGCACCCATCCGGCCGCGTACAGTGCCCAGGGCCAGGCGCCGGTCGACCAGATCACCGCCGGCACCGGCTGCCACCACCAGTAGAGCGCGGCCAGCGCCAGGCTCGACGCGAGGACGTAGGTGCTGCGGTCGTCGAGCAGCCGCTTGAACCCGGCGCGCGCCATCACCGAGTGCTGCGCCGCGAAGAGCAGCAGCAGCCCGGAGTCGATCGCCAGCGCCGTCGTGGCGGGATGCCGGGCCGCCCCGTCCACCGGCCCGGTCAGGAAGATCCCGGCCCAGATCGACGTCAGAAGAAAGCTTGCGTACGCCACCAGCGCGTACCCGCGAGAGACGATTCCCATCACCTCATCCTGGTCACGGGGACGCACCGGGACAGCCGGGGAAATACCTCAGTTCGCCGTCGCCACGTGCCAGGCCGCGATCTGCGCGCGGGACCGGAAGTCCATCCGCAGCCGGATCCGCTCCACGTGCGCCTCGGCGGAGCGTTCGGTGATGCCCAGCCGCTCGCCGATCTGCCGGTTGGTGCAGCCCTCGGCGATCAGCGCGGCGACCTCCCGCTGCCGGGCGGTCAGCGTGGCCGCGGCGCCGCGGTGCCGCCCGGGCAGCCCGAGGAAGCGCCGGACCACCCGGGTCAGCGCCGCGCCGTCCCCGATGTACGGTAGGTGCGAGCGCCCCGGCAGCACCTCGAACCGGGCGCCCGGGATGCCCTCGGCCAGCCGCCGTCCCTCGGCGAGCGGCGCCGCCCGGTCGCGTTCCCGGTGCACCACGAGGGTCGGCGCGCTCACCCGGGGGAGCAGGTCGCGGACGTCCACCCGGTACGCCATCGCCAGCATCGCCGCGGCGGTCGCAGCAGGCGCCGAGTCCCGCTGGTAGCGCCGGAACGCCGCGCGGGTCGGCCCGTCGGTGTCCGGCGCGAAGACCTCGGCGAGCAGGTCGGAGGCGAGACCCCAGTGCTCGCGGACCAGCCCGGTCACGTGCCGCTGGATCTCCGGCGACGCGACGTCCGGCCCGTACGCCCAGCCGCCGTAGAGCACCAGCCGCGCCACGGTCTCCGGGTGTCGGGCCGCCCAGGCGACCGCGACCGCCGCGCCGGCCGAGATCCCCATCAGCTCGCACCGCCCGAGCCCGTCCGCCACCGCGGCCAGCGCGTCGAGCTCCTGCTCCATCGTGTACGGAAACTGGGCGGGACCGGACAGCCCACAGCCGGGTTTGTCGTACCGGACCAGGGTCCGCCCGTCGCCGAGTGCCTCGTAGAAGCCGCGTTCGGCGGGGAGTGCCCAGCTCAGCTCCAGATGGCTGAGCCAGCCGCCGACGTAGAGCAGCGGGGTGCCCGCCCCGCTGAGGGCATACCCGATCCGGACACCGTTCGCCGTCGTGGCCTCGCGCAGCCGTTGCCCCACGCCTCGACTCTAGAGCCGGACCACCCCGCCCCGGCGTCCCGGCTTCTCCCGGCCTTCCCAGATCAAGAGCTTCCGGTCGTACGAGAGAAAGGGGTGGTCTTAGAAATGAACTAGCTTCCTAGGATGCGTTACGGGTTGTGCGGCCCGCCCGCACCACGAACAGGAACCGAAAAGGACGGCTTCGCCGACAGGACCAGAATGAAGATCGATGCAACCGGCCGGCCGGGCTGTTTGTCCTCTCTGAGACAGGCGTTGATGACGAGGAGGGCGATTTGGATGCCGAGGATGCGGTGCGGCAGGCGTACGAGGCGTACTACCAGCGGCTGGTGACGCAGATCGCCGGGCTCGTCGGTGACCTGGCCGAGGCGGAGGACGCCGTGCACGAGGTGTTCGCGCGGGTGCTGGGGTCGCCCGCGTCGTTCCTGCGGGCCGACGACGCCGAGCGGTGGCTGCGGGTCGCGGCTCTCAACGTGACCCGGACCCGGTACCGGCGGCGGTGGCTCTTCGACCGGCTGGTCCGCTCCGGGCGGGTGGAGATCGTCCCGGCGGCGCTGCCCGGGGTGTCCGGGGACCGGGTGGCGCTGCTCGCCGCGCTGCGCAGGCTGGCGCCGCCGACCCGGGAGGCGGTGGTGCTGCACCATCTGGCCGACCTGCCGGTGGCGGAGGTCGCCGCCACTCTCGACATACCGGTGGGCACGGTCAAGGCCCGGCTGGCCCGGGGCCGGGCGGCGCTCGCCCGGTTCCTGGCCGACGACGAACCCGCTCTGGTGTCCGAGGAGGTACGCCATGCTTGAGTCCCAGTTCGACAGGCTGCGGTCCGAGGTCGGCGACGCGGTGCGCCAGCCGGACTTCGGCACCGTGCGGAGCCGGGCCGGCGCGATCCGGCGACGGCGTGCGGTCACCTCGGCCGCGGCGGTCCTCGCGGTGGTGCTGGGGGCGGCCGGTGCCGGGTACGCCGGGCCGGGTGCTCCGGACGAGCCCGGCCTGGCCGACGTGGCGCCGGTGGTCACCGCGAGCCCGGGGGAGGTGTGGTTCCCGTCGACCTCGGTCACGAACGCGGGGAGCAGTCTGTTCCGGGTCTTCGAGCGATGCCGGGAGTGTGACGCCGAGTTGTGGGTGTCGTCGGACGGCGGTGGGTCCTGGGAGCGGGGTGCGACGCCCCCGGCGCCGAGTGACGCGGCCGGTCCGCGTACGGCGACCCTGCTGGCGCTGGCGCCCGGATTGGTGCTCTGGCAGGAGCACCGCACGCTCACGGTCGCCGAGGTGCAGGCGATGGCGTCGTCCGGCGCGGGGAGCCCGGTGGACCTGCCGTGGATCACGCGGGACGGTGGCGTGAGCTGGCAGCGGGTCGTGGTCGGCACGGAGCCGGTGGCCGCGGTGCCGTCGGGGGTGCGGCCGGTCGACTGTGCCGTGGTGGCGGTGCCGACCTGCGCGATCGGGGTGATCGACCCGGTGACCGGCCGGTTCGCCCCGCTGGCGGTGCAGCCGGCGGGTATCACGGTTCAGCAGCGGTGGGCCGCTCTGGTGAACGTGCCGCTCGGCGGGGGGCTGTGGGTGCCGGGGCGGGATCCGGTCACGAACCGGCCGGCGGTGGCGACCAGCGCGGACGCGGGGCGTACCTGGCACACCCAGGTCTTCACCGGTGCGGTGCCGGCGGTGCTCGGGAGTGACGGTACGGCGGCGGCGTACTACCTGCCGAAGGTGGCCGCCGGGCCGGGTGGGGCGGCGTATGTGCTGACCTTCCGGGCGGACGGGGTGGTCGACGTGCACTACACGGCTGACGGCGGGTCGACGTGGCGTGACGGGGCGACGGTCGGCGATCCGCAGGGGTCGGCCGGGTTCGTCACCGCGGACGGTGCGCACGTCGTCATCGCGGATACCGGGCTCGTCGCCGCCCGGGGTACCGGCCGGTACGCACCGGTGGCCCTCCCCGGGTATCCGGTCGCCGCGGGCGGGTATCCGGTGGATCCGGGGCTGGTTCAGGTCGCCGCGGGGAAGGCCGCGGTGCCGTACCTGGTGGACTCGGACGACGGTCCGTACGTCTCCGGGGACGGGCGGACGTGGCGGTTGGTCAGGCTTCCCTGAGCAGTCGCCGCAGGGTGGCCCGGGCGGGCGGGGCCCAGCTGGGTTTGCCGCCCGGGCCGTCGTCGTTGCCGATGAGCAGGCCGCTGAGGGCGCGGGCCATCGCCCAGCCCCGGGCGCGGCGGAGCGTGGCGGTGTCGAGGTCGTGCCGGTAGGCGGCGGCGAAACGGCCGATGCCGTCGCCGTCGTCATCGGGAAGGAGGATCCAGGCGGCGGAGATGTCGTACGCCGGGTCGCCGGTGCAGAGGTCGCCGAAGTCGATGATGCCGCACAGGTCGCCGTCGCTGGTGAGGGCGTTGGCGGGGTGCAGGTCGGCGTGCAGCCAGAGTGGTGGGCCGGTCCACGGGGGTGCGGCGAGGGCGTCCTGCCAGATGGCGTCGACCGGGGCCGGGTCGTCGATCAGGCCGCGGGTGGTGAGCAGGGCCAGTCCGTTGGTGAAGTCCTCGGCGCGGTCGGTGAGGGGGCCGCCGCGCTGGGGGTTCACCGGGGCGCGGTCGGGGGCGGGGTGGTGCAGGGCGGTCAGGAAGGCGGCCAGGGTGGTGGCCGCCTGTGCGCCGGCGGGTGCCCGGTCGGCGGGGGTGCCGGGTATCCAGGTGGTGATCAGCCAGGGGCGGGGGAAGCGGTCGGTGGGTTCGCCGAGTCGCTGGGGTACGGGTACCGGCAGGGGCAGGGCCGGGGCGAGCGTGGGGAGCCAGGCGTACTCCTTGAGCAGCAGCGTGCCGGAGACGGGGGTGGCCCAGGGGAGGCGTACCGCGAGGTCGTCGCCGAGGCGCCAGAGCTGGTTGTCCCAGCCGCGGGCGCCGAGCCGGATCGGCCGGTCGGCGAGGTCGGGGTGCTGGTCGCGAAGGAGGTCCCGGACCAGGTCTGCGGTGATCTCGATCGTGGTCACGATCATCATCCTAGGATGCCCTAGCGGATGTGCGGCACGCCGCACACGGAACAACACCTAAAAGGACGGCTTCGCCGACGACCCGAAAACGAATTCGGTGTTGTCACTGATCTGGTCGATGGATCCGGTGACCGGGCGCGTCGCCAGTTCCGGGTCGGTGATCGCGGTTCGCAGTGCGGCAGTGAAACGTCCGGCGCCGATCACCGGATAGCCCCGGTCGAAATAGGGGCGGCGCGTCGGCTGCACCGGGTCGCACAGGGCGAGGGCGTTCTGTCTGCGGGCTGCTTCCTCGTACGCCGTGCACAGCGCGTCCTGTCGTTCGTCCGGGTCCGCTGTGGTGATCGCCGTGGTGAGCATCGGTGTCGCCGGGTCGGTGCGGATCGCGGTGGTGAGCCATTTCTGGTACGGCGGCCAGCGCCGGTCGAGGAGCAGCAGCAGCCGGGCCACGTCCCGGGCGAGCCGTGCGGCGGTCAGGCGGGATCCGAGTTCGTCGCCCGCTTCGGCCGTACGCCCGACGAACGCCTCCTCTTCGCCGATGCGGGCCCACTGTGCGGCGAGGACGTGGCGCCACACGTCGTCGGGGTACCAGCGGAGCCGGTCGCGGACGGCGTGGAGTTCTCCGGCCGGATCGTGGAAGACGGCGCCGCCGGTGATCTCCGCGAGCCGTTGCCAGGGCAGGGTGAGCCAGTCGCGGGTGTCCATGGCGGCCGGGTCGCATCGTAGGTGGTCGTGGATCCAGCGGCGGAACGGTGTCACCGTGACGTAGTGGTCGATGGGGCCGTCGGTTTCGGTCATCGACCGGACGCGGGCGCCGGCCGGTGTGAAGTGGGTGGGCCAGCCCTCGAAGTGTGCGGGGAGCCGGTGGCGGAGTTCGTCGGTGAGGCCGTGGTCGTCGCAGAAGAGGTCGAGGCGTGGTCCCCAGTCGTGGTCGGTGGAGCGGGGGCCGTCGTAGCCGAGGACGTCGCTGCCGGGTCCGATGCGGGCGGCGATGTGCGGGCGGTCGCCGAGCAGGGGTGCGACGACGTGGGTGTAGTAGCGGTGGGCGAGTGCGAGTCCGGGGGTGAACGCTGGCATAGCCTCATGGTGTGTCGATGGGTGAGGTTTTGCCGCACAGCACGGCCAACGAGGTGACCGGTGGGGTCTGGCGGGTGGCGCGGGGTACGGGGACCGCGGTGCTGAAGGTGGTGATGCCCCGGCGTGCGGGTGCGGCCCCGCATCTGTCCGCGAGTGATGATCCGGGGCATTTCAACTTCTGGCGGCGGGAGCCGCTCGTCTACTCGTCCGGGTTGCAGCTCTCGGCGTTCGCGGGGGTGCCGGGGCCGTCGCTTCTGGACATGGAGGAGCGGCCGGACGGGTCGGTGGCGTTGTGGCTGGAGGATGTCCGGGGTGAGCCGTGGACGCCGGCGTTCCTGGCGGAGGTGGCGGAGCGTCTCGGTGCGGCGCAGGCGGCGCATGTCGGCCGGGTGCCGGAGATCCCCTGGTTGGCGCGGGATTTCCTGCGGGACTACACCCTGGCGCAGGGGTGTCCGGAGGGTCTCGCTTGGGAGCATCCGGTGGCGGTGTCGGCGTGGTCGCCGGTGTTGCGGGGGCGGTTGCGTCAGTTGTGGGCGCGGCGGCACGAGTTGCTGGCGGCGTGTGATGCGTTTCCGCGTACGCTCGCTCATCACGACGTGTGGCCGATGAATCTGGTGAATTCATCGTCGGGACCGGTGTTGTTGGATTGGGCGTTCGTGGGTCCGGGGGCGGTCGGTGAGGACGCGGCGAATCTGGCGTTGGACACGTTCTTCGACGGGTTGATGGATATCGGTCTGCTCGGTGAGGTTCTGGAGTCGGTGACCGAGGGCTACGTCCGGGGGATGCGCGGTGTGGTGGACGCGGATGTGGTGCGGCGGGCGATCCGGTTGACGGGTGCGGCGAAGTATTTCTGGCTGGCGCCGCGGATGCTGTCCCTTTCGGCGGTGACCGCTTATGACGTACGGGATGTGGCGGAGCGTTTCGTGGGGCGGGCGCCGTTGCTGGGGGTGGTGACGGAGTGGATGGGGGCGTGAGGTTCTGGGGGATCGTCGCGGAGTCGCGGGGTGATCCGGAGCGGTTGCGGACGGTTCTGGCCGGGTTGTCCCGGGCGGAGGTGTACGCGTTTCAGGATGTGTTCCTGGAGTTCTCGGCGGAGGTGCGGGATCTGGTCGGTTCCGGTCATACCGAGGACGGGGCGGACGATGTGGCGGACTGGGTGGTGAGTCAGGGCGCGGCGGCGTACGCGGCGGTCCTCGCCGGTGGTCCGGTGGGTGCGCCGCTGGATCCGGTGGGGTTGGGTCATGTGGCGTACGAGGTGTATTTCGAGCGGTTCGGGGTGGCCCTGGATCTGATGTGACGCCGGTGCCGGCCGTTCATTCCAGAGGAAACGGGGTCCGGAGCACTCAACGGCGTGCTGCTGGCCTATCTCGCCCGGCTACAGGCCGATGTTCGCCTTGGCTCCCATGTACGAGCCGGCCTGCGGCCATCCCTGCTGGGCCAGGTCGACGAACCGCTCGCTGAATCCCAGCCCGGGCAGGTCCGCCAGTCTGACGAACCGCACCCCGCGGATCGGCCGGGTGTCGGCCCCTTCCACGACCGCTCCGACCCGTCCGCCGACCCGGCGCACCTCGAAGGTGATGTGAACGACATGCGCACCGACGTGATCGCACAGGTAGAGCAGCCGGCCGACCTCGACCCGCATGCCGGTCTCCTCGGCCATCTCCCGGATCAGGGCCTCGGCCAGGGTTTCGCCGTCCTCGACCTTCCCGCCGGGCAGGCTCCACCGGCGAGGGCCGTCGGTGTCCTGGTCGAGCCGTGGGGAAGCGGGCCGCCAGCACAGTGTCGAGGGTGCGCAGTTCCGTACCGATGCGGGCCGAGCCGGTGAACGCGGCTGCCGTGGCGCTGCGCAGCCCGAGCGCGATCGCCCGGTCCGGCGACAACACCCCCGGATATGCGTACGACAGGGGCAGTAAGTCATACCGGACCGAGCGACCGAGCAGTCCCCATCGGGGATGATCAAAAAAGGTAACGGGTACTGCTGCGTCGTTCACGCCTGCAGGCTGTCCGATCCGCCGGTACGTGGGTGTACCACGTGGCGGGGTGGGGGTGGTTACGGTCCGGGCATGTTACCGCCATCCCCACGGATAAACCCGGGGGATTTCCCAGCTCAGACCGCACCCGACCCGCCGCCCCGAAGGATGGCCGACCGCATGTCTCACGTCGTCAGCACTGGCACGGTCGCGCTCCGCCGTGGCAAAACCTCGACAACACTCGTTCACTCCGATCGGCTTGGTTCTCACCGACCGGACGCCTGAAAATTTAGCACATCTGTCCACTTGAACCCCGCGCGGATGGGACGCCGGATTCGCCGTGGCGGCGAACCGGCTTTCCTCGTCCTGCTCCGCAGGGAGTCCGCTTCCTACCCACGGTTGAAGCCGGGGGTTTCTACGGAGGACTTTTGATGACGCGATTGGTGGCTGATCCGACGATCGGTCAGCGTATTCAGGCTCGCCGCGTGCTGCGTGGCTGGAGCATCCGGTATGCGGCGAGCCGTGCGGGGGTCTCGCATGCGACGTGGAGCAGGATCGAGCGGGGGTTGCAGGCGGCGGACAACCGGTTCACCCTGGCGGAGATCGCGGCGGCGCTGGAGTGTTCGCCGGTGGATCTGGTGGGTGTGCCGGTGCCGGCCGCGGATCGGGCGCTGGTGGCGGCGCACGCTGCGGTGCACGGTGTCCGGCAGGCCCTGGTCGACGTGGACCTGTCGGAGGTGTCGCCGCGGGAGCCGCGGCCGTTGCCGGAGGTGGCGCGGACGCTGGAGTTGGTCGACTCGTTGCGGCAGGCGTGTGACTATGCGGGGGCGTCGCGGCTGTTGCCGGGGCTGTTGCGGGATCTGCATGCGGGGGTGCCGGGCCGGGATCGGGCGGCGGTGTTGCGGGCGCTGTGTCAGGCGGCGTTCATCGCGTCGTCGGTGTTGCGCAATCTCGGTCATCCGGCGGAGGCGTGGCTGGGTGCGGAGCGGTGCCGGGATGCGGCGGAGGCGGCCGGGGATCCGGTGCTGCTGGGGTATGCGGCGTATGCGCGGGCGAGCGCGGCGAACGCGTGTGGTGCGTTCGAGCGGGGGCTGGCGCTGGCGTCGCGGGCGGTGGACGCGCTGTCGGGTGCTCCGGAGCTGGTGGGTTCGCTGCAGTTGAACTGTGCCCTGTCGGCGCGGGGGATGCGGAGGCTCGACGACAGCCGGGGGTGGCTGGCGGAGGCGGCCGGCCTCGCCGCGCGTACGGGGGAGACTGAGACTTTGACGTTGTTCTTCGGTCCGACGAATGTGGCGTTCTGGCGCATCGGGATCGAGGTGGACGGTGGTGATCCGGGGCGGGCGGCGGAGATAGCGCGGTCGGCGAATCCGGCGTTGTTGCCGTTGGGGTTCCGGCAGGTGTTCTTCTATGCGGACACGGCGCGGGCGCTGGCGGGTCTGCGGGGCCGTGATGCGGAGGCGATCCGTTTCCTGCTGGCGGCGGAGCGGGTGGCGCCGCAGCATGTGCACACGTCGCCGGTGGTGCGGGAGACGTCGCGGGCGCTGTTGGAGCGGTCGCGGCGTCAGGCGGGTGGGGTGGCGCTGCGGGGTCTCTGTCATCGTCTGCAGGTGGGTTGAGAGAGCGTGCTTCTCCCGCACGCCGGAGGCCGTTCCCGGCTGGCCCCAGACGACCTGGCGAAACTCTTCGGGTAACCGGATGCCGTGCGAGTCCTCGAAGCCTGACACCAGCTGCGCGGTCAGCGGAGGGCCGAGGGTGACTTGCTCTGCCGAAGGCAGAGCAGCGAGCTATGAAGACCCGAAGCTGACCACCGTGGTCGACGCGGTCAAGGGGGTTCCCGCCGAAGCCTATTTTCGCCGGAGGTCGGCTAAGACGGCGGCCTGCGCACCGGCGAGGAGCTGGTCGAGGCTGGCCGTGCGCTGCCGGGGGAGGGGGGAGTTGACGGCTGCGGCGGCCCAGGTGCCGCAGATCTCGTTGCGGCCGGCCGTAACGCACCGCTCGTGCACGGTCACGACGGTCGATGTCTTCTTGTGCCGGAAGACGGTGCGTATCTCCCTGAGCATGGGGTTGGCGGACAGCAGACGCTGGCTGCTGTGAGCGATGCCATCGATGGTGTCGGAGTCGGGGTAGGTCGTCTCCGGGCACTGTGCGGTGTACGCGGCCGCGTCGGCCCAGTTCTCCGCTAGTGCCCGGCTGTCCGCGTACGGCTGGAGGACGAGGGCCAGGTTGGCCCCGAACGGGGGGATCATCTTCTTCGTAGCCGCGTAGATGATCTGTTGCTTCGGTGCGGTCGTGGCCGCGTCCCACTTCGTGTCGAAGTCGTTGCCCGCCCGGTCGCACGACGCTGGCGAGAGCGTGACGTCGCTGTCCGGGAGGGATGTGGTGACCGACCAGCCGGGCAGGGCGTTCCCGGCCGCCTTCAGAGCGCGGAGTTGGGCAGCCTCGGACAGGTCCCGGGCTGGGTCGAGCGGGCCGTCCGAGGCCGGCGGCGCGGTGGTCGAAGACGGGGTCGGCTGCAGGGTGGCCAGGGCCTGTTTCGCGTAGGCGATGTCGGCGGGGCGGCCGGTGACGGCGCTCGCCGAGCTTGTCAGGACGACCACGGCCAGCAGCGCGGCGAGCGGGGCGGCCAGCAGCGCGGCGGGCCGGACCCGGCCGGGAGCCCGCCGCTTGCCCGCCCGGGGGTCCGTCACGGGATGGATGAGCGCCAACACGGGGGCGGACACGAGAATGAGCACGATGAGCAGGTGCGTCGGGTTGACCACGTAGTGGGTCACGTTCCATAGCCAGACATCGGTGGGCAGATGGGTGACGACGACGTCGGCCAGGAACAGCCCGGCGCCCAGTAGGACGGACGTGGCCCAGCCGGCGAGTATCGTCGCCGCGAACGGTGGCCGGGGCCGGACGGCCAGCGCGACGGCGATGACCACCCAGCCGGTCGCCGCGCACACCCACCATCGCTCCCCGAGGAGCGACAGCGCCAGATCGCCGTTGACGTCGTGCCGGAAGCGCAGATAGATGATGGGCAGGGCGACCAGAGTCCCGGCCGCCAGCGTCACGACGGCTGTCCGGATCAGTGGCCGCGACGGCCGGCCTGAGGACAGCGCCAGCGCCGCGATGAGGCCGAAGACCAGAAGGCTCGGATGGTAGGTGTCGGTCACCCCGCCGGAGCGCACGGCGTACCGCTGGACCGCCAGGGCGTCGGTGCCGCCGAGGGAGGCCAGGATCCCGGCCTCGATCCCGCGGGCCAGGACGTATCCGCCGAGCGCCGCGGCGGTGAGCGCGACCAGCACCGGTCGGCCCGGTGTGAGGATCGTCAGTGACCACACCGCGCCCGCGAACGCGAGCAGGAGCACCACGAGCAACCAGCCGGCATGGGACGCGGTCCCGACGACGTTGATCATGAGGCCGGGGATGTCGGCCAGTGCCCCGGTGACCAGGCCCGCGACCGCGGCGGCGACGAACCCGGCCCGGTCGCGTTCCTGTCCCTGCCACAGGGCCGCGAGCAGGACGAACATGAGCGCACCGGCTGCACCGCACAGCGGCGGGACGGTGTAGGCGGTCCATCCCCACACGTTACTCACCAGTACGTACAGCGGGGAGACGAGCTCCACGCTCACGTGGGTGACCGCGGCGACCAGCAGGAGGATCCCCCCGGCCGGGATCGCGGCTCCGCCGACGACCTGCTGCCGTGCCTCGCGGTCCGGGTGGACCCGGAAGATCCGGGCAACCTTTCCGGCAGGTGGCGCGGCCCGGTTCAGCATCGCCGCGACCGGCTCCGGGGAGGTCATCCGGGCGGCGGCGACCTCGTCGGCGACGTGTTCGCGCAGCCGCATCACGCGGGCTCGGATCACGATCACGGTCGCCCGCCGATAGGGCGCGACGCACTCGTCGAACGCGCGCAGGGTGTCGGAGCCGCCGTCCGGGACGACGCCGGCAGTGATCGCCCCCACGTCGACGCCGAGGTTGAGTTCGCAGACGACGGTGACGGAGTCGTCGACCAGACCGTAGCCGGCGCCGGCCGCCCAGCCGGCGGACAGGCCCGCCGAGGTCAGCAGGAACGCCGCGAGGACGTAGAGCCACCACGGCCGGCTCCTGGTCATGCGGCGTCGCCCAGGTCGGGGCCGAAGATCGAGTCGGCGAGCAGCACCGCCTTCTTCTTGCCGAGCCCCAGTTCCTGCCCGTTGGCGACGCATGCGGCGTGCAAGGCCGCGCGGTGCCGGGGGTCGATCGTGACCTGCGCCTGTGGTTTCGGCCGGCGCCGCAGCCAGCGGCGGCGCCGCAGCCGGGCGTAGGTGGCGTCGCCCAGCACCGAGCCGAGGGCGCCGGTGACGACATCGAACACGACCGTGATGTCCAGATCGGACGGAACCCCGATCCGCGCCGTGCCGCCGGGTGTCCGCGAACTCCCGAGCCGCCCGTCGAGCCAGGCCGCGGCCACCTCGTCGAAGAGCGGCATCTCCTCGGGCGAGATCTCTTGGACACCGGTCCGTACCAAATCCACGACGTCCACTGAGTCTCCCGTTGAAGCCGGCCGGCAGTTCCCTCAGCTTCACGGTCCTCGACCGCCCATCGTCTTAGCGCGGTGCTGTCCCGTTCCGGACAGTTACCCGCACGGGTACAGCAGCAGGCGGGCCGGAACATCCTGATCAACGTATCGCCCGGCCGCTGCCACCTCTGTTGCAGTGCCGCCGGGTGCGGACATCGGTGGAAGCCACGGGCGGCCCCACCGCGGCAGGCCGACCGGTGACGACGTGGCTCAGCCCGGTGGCCGGGTGAGCTGGGCGGCGACGGCGTCGAGGAGCCAGTCGAGGCCGGTGGTGAAGGTGGCCTCGGGGTCGGTGTCGGTGTCGCCGTGTACGGCCTTGGCGAGGGTGGGGAAGCGGCCGGTGGCCAGCATCCTGGTCACGTGGGGGCCGGCGGCGCGTCTCCATTCGTCCTTGGTCATGCCGGTGGTGCGCGCGGCGCGGCGGGCGGCGATCTCGCGGCGGATCGCGCCGGTGGTGTAGGCGGCGACGGTCTCGGCGGCGCGGACGGCGGTGGCGATGTCGGTGTGGGCGTCGAGGGCGGCGAGCCGGGCCTCGGTGAGGGCGAGGCCGTGCGGGCCCAGGGGTGGGCGGCCGCCGAGCAGGTCGGCGAGCCATTCGTGGCGGAGGGCGGCGAGCCGGGTGCGGTGGGCGAGGGTGCGCAGGGTGTCCCGCCAGTCGCCGGGGGGTTCTTCCGGGAGGATCTCGGCCTGGACCTCGTCGAGCATGAGGTCGAGGAGTTCCTCCTTGGTGGCGATGAAGCCGTAGAGCCGCATCGGGCCGGCGTCGAGGCGGGCGGCGACCTTGCGGACCGAGACCGCGTCGAGGCCGCCCTCGTCGGCGAGGGCGATCGCGGCGGCGACGATCCGTTCCCGGTCCAGGGGTACGGGTCCCCGGGGTGGTGCGGGCCGGTCCCAGACGCTCATGGTCACCTTCTCCGTGCGGTTGTGATGCATGATACGGCGCCGATACAGTGTATCGATATGAGACATCGTATCGCCGTGGTCGGTGCCGGGCCCGCCGGCCTCACCCTCGCCCGGGTCCTGCACCGGCACGGTCACCCCGTCACCGTCCTGGAACGCGACCCCGGCCCCGATGCCCGTCCGCCCGGCGGCAGCCTCGACCTGCACGAGGGTCTGGGCCAGCTGGCCCTGGAGAAGGCGGGGCTGCGGGACGGGTTCGCGGCTCTGTCGCGCCCGGAGGGGCAGGCCATGCGGATCCTGGACCCGGACGGGACCGTCCTGCGGGACTGGCGGCCCGGACCGGACGAGCGGGCCAACCCGGAGATCGACCGCAAGCAGCTGCGGGACCTGTTGACCGGCCCCCTCGCGATCGCGTGGGGGCGGGGCGTGACCCGGGCCGACGGCGCGCTGGTCACCTTCGGCGACGGGCGGCAGGAGACGTACGACCTGGTGGTCGGCGCGGACGGCGCCTGGTCACGGATCCGGGCGGCGGTCTCCCCGGTGACCCCGCACTACACCGGCATCACCACTGTCGAGACCTCCCTCGACGACGTCGACACCCGGCACCCCGGCCTGGCCCGGATGATCGGCGACGGCGCGATGTCGGTGTACGGGGTGAACCGGTCGCTGACCGCGCAGCGCAACAGCGGCGGCCACGTCAAGGTGTACGCCAAGTTCCGGGCCCCGCAGGACTGGCACGCGGACCTCGACCCGGACGACGCCGCGGCGCTCCGGTCGCGCCTGCTGGCGCTCTTCGACGGCTGGGCCGGGCTCCTGCGCGACCTGCTGCGCCACGGCACCGGGTTCGCGCACCGCCCGATCCACGTCCTGCCGGTCGCGCACACCTGGGAGCACGTGCCCGGGGTGACGCTGATCGGTGACGCCGCGCACCTGATGCCGCCGCTGGGCGCGGGCGCGAACCTGGCGATGCTGGACGGCGCCGAACTCGCCGAGGCGATCGCCGCGGCCGCTCCCGGCGACCTGGACGGGGCGGTCCGCGCCTTCGAAGAGCGGATGTGGGCCCGCGCGGCCGTGTGGGCACAGATCACCACCGAGGGCCTGGACCGCCTGGTCAGCCCGGACCCCGCGCAGGCCGTGGCGCTCTTCTCCGAGGTCCAGCCCTCCTGAGCCGGGCACGGCCGGGCGCGGCTGGTTGGATATCGGGCATGGCTCATGAACTCATCAAGCCCCGAAAAGCCGCGCCCGGGGACCGGATCGCGGTGCTGTCGCCGGCCTTCGCGGCGCCGGGTGCGTTTCCGGCCGTCCACGAGCAGGGGATGCGGCGGCTCGCCGAGGTGACCGGTCTCGTGCCGGTGGAGTTCCCGACGACCCGCCAGGTCGGTGCCTCGCCGCAGGCGCGGGCGGCCGACGTCAACGCGGCCTTCGCCGACCCGGGCATCCGGGCGATCCTGGCCTCGATCGGCGGGGACGACCAGATCACCGTGATCCCGCATCTGGACGCCGCACTCGCCACAGCAGATCCCAAACCCTTCCTGGGTACGAGTGACAACACGAACCTGCACCACTGGCTCTGGTCACAGGGGATCGCGAGTTTCTACGGCGGATCGTCGCAGGTGCACCTCGGGCCGGGACCCGCCGTCGACGACGTGCACGCCCGGTCGTTGCGGGCGGCGCTGCTCACCGGGGAGACCCTGGAGGTGACCGATCCGGGGGAGTCGGAGGACATCGGGCACGACTGGGCGGACCCGCGGGCGCTGCACGAGTACGGGGACCGGGAGCCGACCGAGCCGTGGAGCTGGCACGGCCCGGCCCGTACGGTCACCGGGGTGTCCTGGGGCGGGTGTGTCGAGGTGATCGACCAGATCCTGATCGCCGGGCGGTTCCCGTTCCCGCCGGACGCCCTCGCCGGTGGGGTGCTGCTGCTGGAGACCTCGGAGGAGCTGCCCCGGGCCCGGGTGGTGGCGCGGGTCGTACGGGCGCTGGGCGAGCGCGGGATCCTGGACGCGGTGGACGCGGTGCTGCTGGCGCGGCCGCCGGTGTCCGACTTCACCCGCCGCCCGGACGCCGCGGACCGGGCCCGGCTGCGCGCCGAGCAGCGGGACGCGGTGCTCGAGCAGGTGAGCCGGTACCACCCGGGCGCGGTGGTCTGCGTGGGGGTGCCGTTCGGGCACACCCGGCCGCAGTGGATCCTGCCGCACGGCGGGACGATCACCGTGGACGGGGACGCGCGGCGGATCGTCGCCGAGTACGCCTGACGGTCGTAACGGAAAAGGCGGCCCGGGCGAGGGGCCGCCTTCTCTCAGGGAAACCGGGCTCAGGACGCGGTGGCGACCTCGGGCTCGGCGGTGACCGGGTGGGCGCTGCGCGACGCGTACCGGTTGACCAGGCCGGCGAAGGCGAGGCCGAGGACCGTCCAGAGGACCGCCTGGGTGCCCAGCGACGCGATCCGGAACTGCCAGAGCAGCGTGGGCGGGAACGTGTCCGGCACCTCGTTGATGTGCGGCAGCAGGGTGTATGCGATCGTCACGACGACCAGGAACCCGGCGAGGCCGGCGGCGGCGCGGCGCCACTCGTGGCTCTGGGTGCGGGCGGCCAGCACACCGGCCCAGACCGCGACCAGGCCGAGCGCGACGACCGCCAGGTAGCTGTAGGTCCGCTGGTTGATCGTCGACGGGTCGCCGACGGCCGGCGGGTTCGGCGGGTACTTGAAGAACGGCACCAGGACCAGGCCCACCAGGGCGGACGCGGCCAGGCCGAGGGCGGCGCGGGTGTCGCTGCCGGTGCGCAGGCGGCGGCGCAGCACCGTGTACGCGGTGGCGAGGATACCGCCCATGGCGATGCCGTAGAGGCTGGTCGCCAGGATCAGGCCGACGTTCTTCTGGGTGTCGCGGGCGACGAGTTCCTCGCCGGTGTCGACCTGCCCGGCGGCCTGGGCGTCGGCCTCCTCGATGGCGATGGCCGCGTCGACGCGCGGCTCACCGGCGAAGTACGCGAAGCCGCCGGCGAGCAGGCCCGCGATCAGCCCGGCGAGCAGGCCGTTGAGCAGAATTCTGCCGAAGGTCAGTGGCACGGGACACCCAGCAGGTGACGGCCGTCGTGCATGAGCTCGTGCAGGTACATACCGCTGTGCGAGAGCGCGCCCTGGTCGAAGGCGACCAGGTAGGCGAGCAGCAGCAGGACACCGACGGTGCCGGCGGCCGCGCCGAGGAGCCTCGGTGAGACGGCGGGCACGGCGATGGGCTGGGCGGTGGTGGCCTTGGGCATGGCGGTATCAACCTCCTACGGGATGACGCGTCCCGATCGACAGGCTGCGGCGCGTGAGCGTCCTGACTCACGGATCCCGGGGGACCCGTTCACAGTGGCGCGACCGCACCGGGCTTGCACCGGTTTACCTCACGTACGCCGCAGATGGCCCCCACAACCTAACTGCCGTGATGGTGAGTGAGCAACCGGGTCCGGGTGAGTGAGACCCGCACCGCCCCGCGCCCCGGCGCGGTGACGTGGTGCGGTGCGGGTTTCCGCCCGCGGTGGGCGTACCGGAAGCGCCTCGGAAGGTTTCAAGAAAGGAACGCGGTCACCTCGGAGAGGAACGCGGCCGGCGCGTCACGATGCGGGTAGTGACCGGCCGGGATCAGCGTGAACCGGGCCTCGGGCATCAGGGCCGCCGCGTCGGTCAGCAGGTCACGGGGGATCGGGCTCTGGTCACCGCCGATGATCAGCGTCGGGGTGGCGAGCGCGGGTGTCCGATCCCACCAGGCCGGGTCCGGGGCGTCGAGCTGGGCGCGGATCGCGTGCACGGCCGCGAAGTCGAACGGGGTCGGCTCGTCCGGCGTCGCGATCGGCGGACGGTGCAGCGCGCCCGGGCGCGGGGCGACGGCGTCCTCCAGGACCAGGCGGGTGACCCGGTGCGGGGCGGCCTGCGCGACCAGCGTCGCGACGACCGCGCCCATCGAATGCCCCAGCAGCACACACGTCGCGATCCCGGCGGTGTCGAGGTGGGCCAGGACGTCGTCGCGCATCAGCTCGAACGAGTAGTCCCCGGGGTGCGGGCTGTCGCCGTGCCCGCGCAGGTCCAGAGCGTGCACGTGGTGGGCGCGGGCCAGCTCGGGCAGCAGCGGCTCCCACTCGGCGCCGTCGTCGCCGAGCCCGTGCAGCAGGACCAGCGGCGGATGGGCGGGGTCACCCGCGGTCCGGTGGGCGAGGGTGACGGTCATCGCGGGGGCTCGATATCCATCCGCCGAGTATGCAGGACACCGCCGATCAGGGTGGCCACCCCCAGCACGCGCAGGGCGGCCTGCAGGGTGAGGGCCCGGTACGGGTCGGCGAGCGCGCCCGGCAGGATGTAGGCGGCGATCAGGGACAGGACGAACCCGGCCGACGCCGCGTAACCCACGTGTCCCGTCCGGTGGGTGCGGGGCCGGCGGCGGACGGCGGCCGCCCAGAACAGCCAGGAGATCAGCAGGCCGAGCAGCGACCCGGCCCCGACCCCGCCGACGACCAGCAGCAGCAGCGCCCGCGCCGGGCCGGTCGACGGGTGCGCGGCGACGAGCGCCGCGACGACCGCGACGACACCGAACACCGCGGCGAACCCGGCGACCCGGCGGGTCGCGGCCGCTGCGTCAGCGGGGTCGTCCGGCATGCCGTTCAGGGTAGCGGGCTGTGGAAGGATGCGATGCCATGATCGTCCTGGTCAACGGGCTGCCCGGCCGACGTGGCCGGGGTCGCCGCGCGGGTCACGGCTCCCAGAGCAGCAGCTGGCGGTGGTGGGTGAAACCGGCGCGCAGGTAGAAGTCGACGGCGCGGCGGCCCGAGTGGACCGTCACGAACAGCAGGCCCAGCGCCCGGGCCTCGGCGAGCAGCGCGGCGATCAGGGCGCCGCCGATGCCCCGGTTGCGGTGGTCGGCGTGCACGTCGACGGCCTGCACGTCGCCGAACCGGCGTACCGGGGCGCCGGGTCCGGGCACCCGGGCGGCCACGTACAGCCAGGCGACGCCGACGACGCGGCCGTCGAGGTCGGCGACGAACGGCAGGTGGGTGGCGGTGTGCGCGGTGACCCAGGCGGTGTAGGACGCGAGCTCACCGGGACCGATGCCGCGCACGGCGGCGTGCCCGGGGATGTCGTCCGGGCCGCCCCGGCGTACGGTGACGCCCGCCGTCACGGCTGCAACGGGGTGCGCCGGGGAACCACCGCGCGGTGCGCGATCCGCCAGCCGGCCGGTTCGCGGCGGACCACATCCCGGTAGACGACACTGCCGGCGCGGCCGTCCGCGTGGACGCCGATGCCCTTGGACCGGACCCGGACCGTACCGTCGGGGTCCTCGGTCACGCAGACGTTCGTGACGTGGTGACCGAGGGGGTTCGCGTCGCCCAGCGCCAGGCTCGCCGCGGTGATCGCCTCGGGGCCGTGCAGTTCGCCGCGGCCGAACGCGGACAGGTCGTAGACGACGTCGGCGGTGAACAACTCGCCCAGCCGGCCGAACTCGCCGTCGTCCATCAGATGCCCGTGCAGCGCGACCAGCTCGTGGATCGCGAGTCTGTCCTCTGTCGACAACGGCACCGCTCCTTTCTACCAGGCCGTCCCGGACTCGGGGGTGACCCCCGGACCCCGCTGGTCAATTCCGGTGGGATCGTCGTCGCCGGCGGGGGTCGCGGGGTGGGCGTTCTCGGTCATGGCCCGGGATGGGGGTTTCCCCCGGTCGGGGTGGGCCCCGTCTGGCCGGACTTGATCAACATTTCATGATCAACTACGGGTTGGATCTTGGTGGCTGGTGCTCAGGGGTGTGTCGGCGGGCTGGAGTGACCCGTGAGCGCCAGCTTTCCCGGCGCGGCTGGCGTTCACGGGTCACTCGGAGCGCCTGAGACACCCCTGACCACCAGCCCACCAGCCCGACCCACCGCCTGCGGGCACCGCCGCCCGGCGGGCCCGCGACCGAAACCCGGCCGACGGAATCGACGATCCGCGGGCAGCGAGTGCTTCGGACGGGCACTCGCCGCGGGATCCGGCGACCCACCCGTGCGGTCCAGAATCGACCAGCAGGGTCACCCCTGGCGGGTTTCCCGGCTGAGCAGCGGCAGGAGAGCGGCGATGAGGTAGACGACCCCGCACAGCACGGCCAACCGCCCCGCACCCAGTACGGCGGCGAGTGGTCCCGTGGCCAGCTGGGACAGCGGGATCGCGATGAACGAGAAGAGGTCGTCGTTCGCCCGCGGCTGGCAGTGGTTCGTCGAGCCGGACTGGCCGCGCCGGCGGGCGGTCATGGAACGCGATATCCGGCACCGGGCGGGTGTGCTCGCGGCCCACGGCTGGCGGCAGGCCATCGCCGGCATCGGCAAGATCCGGTGGGCCGGGCCGGACGCGATCCTGTTCTCCACCCAGACCCACCCGGACCTGGCCGTCGGCGACCAGGGGCTCGTGCTGGTGCCGCACACCGGGACCGCCGGGCAGTGGATGTGCGAGGCGCCACCCCGGTTCGCCCTGGTCTACCCCGCCCGGGGAGCCCTGGAGCAACTGCACGTCGCCGAGGAGGGCGTTGCCAGGCTCATCGGCCGGGGCCGCGCACGCATCCTCGCCGCCCTGGCGGATCCGGCCACACCGTCCCAGCTCGCGGTGCTGCTCGGGCTCTCGCTCGGCACCGTGTCGGGGCATCTCGCGACGCTGCGCGACGCCGGCGCGGTCGTGGGGCGGCGCAGCGGCCGAGCGGTGTACTACGAGCGCACACCGCTGGGCGATGTCCTGGCCGGTCACGGCAGAGACGGGTAGTGAACGGTGGCCGGCGGGCCCCGGTGCGGGACCCGCCGGTTCGTGTGTCAGGAACCGTCCGACGCGCTGGGTTCCACCGACTCCGACGGGCTGGGTGTGACCGATTCCGAGGGGACCGCCGAATCCGACGGGCTGGGCGTGACCGACTCCGACGGGACCGCCGGATCCGAGGCGCTCGGGAAACCGGTCGGGAAGGAACCGCTGGGCCGGGGCCCGCTCGGCCGGGGGCCACCGCTCGGGAAGCCGCCCCCGCCGCCGCCGGGGAAGCCCTGGACGTCGCCCGCGGCCGTACCGGAGGCGAGTTCGACCACCATGGTCGCGCCGGTCAGGTCACCGCCGGTGGAGAAGCCGTCGGCGATCGGCGTGCCGTTCGCCGCGCCACCGGTGTAGATCGAGTAGTGGCTGCCCGTGGTGATCTCCGGCGAGGTGAAGAGCACGCCCTTGAACTCCTTCGCGGCCACGTACGTCAGCAGCGGGGTGCCGTCCTCGGCGACCAGGTGCACCACGGTGCCGACCGGCTGGTTGGCGGCGAACCCGTACAGCGTCCAGCCCTGCCCGGTGGTCGGCGTCGGGCTGGTCACCGCGCTGATCGCGGCGGCCACCAGGGTACCGCCGGTGAACAGCAGGTCCCCGTTGGAGTCGAGGGCGCCCTCACCGCCGCCGATGCGCGACGAGCCGAGCGCCACGACGACGCCGCCGGAGATGGTCAGCGCCCCGTTGGAGTCCAGGCCGTCGGTGCCGCCGTCGACGATCACCGTGCCACCGGAGACCTCGATGAGTGCGTTGGGGGCCGGCTCGAACTCGCCGACGCCCTCCTCGGAGGCGTTGACCGCGTCGTCGCTCTGCGAGGTCGCCCGGACCTCGCCGCCGCTGATCAAAACCTTCAGACCCTCGATTCCCTCGTACGATCGGAGCACCGCGACGTTCCCCGCGCTGATGTCCACGACGCCCTCGGCGTGCACACCGTCGTCGCCGCTGGAGACGGTGAGGCCGCCGCCGTCGACGGTGATCGCGTCGTCGGAGTGCACGCCGTCGTCGACCGCGTCCACGGTGACCGTGCCGTCGGAGACCACCACGGACTTGCCGGCCTTGATCCCCTTGCCGGTGACGCCGCCGAGCGTGACGGTGCCGCCGTCGACGAGCACGTCGGTCTCGGCGGTGAGGCCGTCGTCGCCGGCCGCGGTGGCGGTCAGCGTGCCGCCGGAGACCGCGATGTACCCGGCGGTGGCGTCCTCGTCGTTGTCCGACTTGAACGCGTCGCCGCCGGTCGCGGTCACGGTCAGGGTGCCGCCGTTGACCACCAGGTAGTCCTTGCCGCGCACCCCGTCGTCGGCGGCGGTCACGGTGATCGTGCCGCCGTCGACGACCAGGCCGTCCTTGCTGGTGATGCCGTCCTCGGCGTTGCCGGTCACGGTCAGCGAACCGGACCCGCCGATGGTCAGGTCGGTGGTGCTGAACAGGGCCGCGTTCGGCTCGTCCTCGCCGTCCGGGTAGGTGTAGACGGCCGCGTCGGAGAGCGTGTTCTCGGTGCCGTCGGCGAGGATCACCTCGGCCTGCCCGGCGTCCGCGACGACCAGGGGTGCGCTGGTCGAGCTGCTGATCGACACTCCGGCGAGGATCAGCCGGACCAGCCCGGAGCCGGGACTGTCCACGATGAGCTGCCCGTCGGTGAGCGTCCCGCTGATCCGGTAGGTGCCCGGCGCCCCGATGGTGACGGTCGCCCCGGCGACGGCGACGCCCGGCCCGGACACCCGGGCGGTGTGCCCGGTCAGCCGGATCCGGCGCTCGGCGGGCCGTCCCCGCTCGTCCGGCCGCCGGCTCTCGTGGTCGGGCCGGTTGTGGGCGCGGGCGTCGGCGGCCGCGGTGCCCGGGGTGCGGGCGACGGCCTGGTCCGAGGCGGCCGCGGTGGTGACCGGCCCGGCCGCCATCGCGGCCGCCGCGGCGGTCACCAGCGTGACAGCGAGCCCCGCGGCGGCCGGTTTGGTGGATCTCATCCAGGTGTCCCTTCTTAGCCCGGCGGGTGAACGCCGGGTGTCGAGCAATCAAAATCGAAAGATATCAATGACTTACCTCGGAATTCCCCCGGAGTTTCCTGTGCGCCTGATGCATGCCCGTCGATGGACGAGCCGATCCCGGGAAGCACGGCTCGTTGGCCGCGCCGCCGGCCCGGAGACCAAGAGCCGCCCGATCACCCAGCTCGGCGAGGCGTTCGGCATGTACGGGCGGATCTTCAAGACCCGGCACGTGCTCACCCTCGTCGACGACCCCGCCTATCGGCGGGAGATACACGACCTGGCCCGGCACTTATTCCACGGACGCAAAGGCGAATCGCACCGCGCCTACCGCGACGGTCAGGAGAACCAGCTCGGCGCGTTCAGCCTCGTGCTCAACTGCGTGACCCTGTGGGACACCGCCTACCTGGACCGGGCGCTGACTGAACTGCGCGGACAGGGTTACCCGGTCCTCGACGACGATGTGGCCCGGCTGTCGGCGTACACGCGACGGCACATCAACGTTCACGGTCACTACTCGTCTCGGCTGCCCAACCTCGGCGGCGCCGGGCGGCCACTGCGCGATCCCGACCAGAGCGACCCGGAGGAGTAGGACTGAAGCGGCCCGGCCGCGGCGGCGCTATCCGCTCCCCGCGACCGGGCCGGGCTCACCAGTCGCGGCCGCTGTTGGCCGCGTACGGGGCCCTCGCGCCACCGGGCGGCGTCTGCCGGGCACGGTGCGCGGCGAGAGCGGCGTCGACCTGGCCGATGACGTGGCCGTATTCGTCGGTCAGCGACACCGGCAGCAGGCCGAGGCCGGCCTGGTGGTAGCGGCGGAAGTAGTCGAGCAGCCCGACCAGGGCGGTCTTGGCGGCGAAGTAGGCGCCCGCGTCACCGGTCTGCTCGGCCCGCCGGATGTTCGAGGCGAAGGCGACGGCCTTGTCGACGGTGGACAGCAGCAGGACCGGGTAGTCGCCGGTCTCGATCAGCGGGTCCGGCTGGTCGAGGGCCTGGTGCTCGCCGGCCAGCGCCAGCACGACGTGCGCGGTCCGTTCGCCGTACCGGCCGGCCAGGAACGTCTTCGCGTCGACGCCGGCCGGGGCGAACTCGGGCAGGTCGTGCAGCAGCGCCGCCGCGGCGAGTTCGGCGCCGGCGTCGGGTACGTGCCGGACCAGGGCGGCGGCGACCGCGGCGGAGTGGGCCAGGGCCGGCCGGCCCTCGATCAGGTGATCGCCGTAGAGGGCGCGGGCGTCGCGGAACGCGGCGACGACCAGCGGATGGCGGGGATGGGACAATACGGTCATGGCGACCCTCTCTGGGTGTGGCTACCATGGCTGGCTATGACGGGTCCGCTGCCTCGCTGGGAGGCCGATACCTGCGCGGTGTGCCCGGCCCAGACGCTGGGGCCGGGCGCATTCGACGTCCTCGCGCGGCCCGGCCCGCAGTACCCGTACCACCCTGATCTGGGCTGGCGGGCCGATCCGGACGGCGTGCCGGTGTGCGTGCATCCGTACCGGGTGGGGATGCCCGTCGGTGAGTACAAGTCGGCCGGGACGCCGGTGCCGGACCTCGACAGCCCGGCACCGGCACCCACGCCGGAGGCCCTGGAGCTGCCGGAGCGCCTCGAAGACCTCGAAGGGTGGCTGGTCGCGATGCTGCGCAGCGTGCCGCAGGAGCGGATGTTCGGCGCGGTCGCCCGCGCCGAACGTGAGGCCGGCACCCGGTTCGCCTCCCGCGACGTGGTGAAGGCGATGCGGAAAGTCATGTCGCGGGAGCTGACCAGGGTCTAACCCGGAGGTCAGGCCGAGGCGGCGACCGGCTCGTCGAATTTGATCCGGGTCGACGCGCCGTGACCCTGGATGCCGATCGACTCGTACAGCCGGCCGAGCACGTCGAGGCGGCGGTTGACCTCGCTGGTGGGCAGCCAGTACCGCATCGGCTTCGGCCCCCAGCCGGCCGCCGCGTACAGCTGGTCGGTCTCGCCGCCGACCTCGTAGCCGAACTCCTCCAGGTCGGTGGCGTGGTTGAACCGGATCCCGAGGTCCTCCTGGATCTTCGTCATCACGTTCCACTGCGCGAGGATCGCGTGGACCATCTCGTCGACGGGCGCGGCGACCAGCAGCTCGGCGCGGTCGACGTCGCCGGTGGCCTCCAGCACGGCGGCCTTGAGCGCGAGCACCCGCAGGCCCTCGATCGCCAGCTTCGGCGAGTCCTGCTCCACGTTCCAGTCCGAGATCGTGGCGTAGCCGGTGGTGGTGAACCAGCAGCACGTGTACTTGAGCGAGCTCTCGGTCAGGTGGGTGTAGAGCGGGTGCGCTTCGATCTGGGCGAGGATGTCGGCGGCCCGGGCGCCGACTGCGGGGATGTCCAGGTCGGTGGTCATAGTGGTGCTCCTTCCAGAAAAGGGGAGAGGATCCGGCCGGTCCGGTGTGAAGCACGTCGGCGGCCGATGCACTCAGCGTCATCGCACGGCTGCGGGTTGAGAAGGCCTCCGGTGTTGCGGCAACATCGACGGCAACGGATCGGTGAGGGGGCGGCCCGGTGATGGACGCCGACAGCGACGCCGTACGCCACGTCTTCGGCGTGGTCCTGCACCACCTGCGCACCGAGGCCGGCCTGAGCCTGCGCGCCCTGGCAGCCCAGGCCCGCTACGACCACACCCGGCTCAGCCGCGCCGAGCACGGCGAGCACCTGCCCGCCGCCGACTGGGTCAAGGACATCGACACGGCGCTACACGCCGGCGGGCTGCTCTCGCTGCTGCGCTCGCTCGCCCCGGCCCAGCTGCCGCCCTCGAAAGGGCGTACGGCTCTACCGCTGGCCGGCCTGCACGTCGATGATGGCCCCAGCGATAGCGTGACCTTGCAGATGTGCACACCGGACGGAAGGACGGTGCAGGTGAAGCTGTCCCGCCGCCAGCTCGGCGAGCTCCTGGCCACCGGCCTGCTGCGCACCGTGCTGCCCGCCGGCGTCACCGACCCGGACCAGGCCGACCGCGTCGCCAAGGTGATCGCCGAACAGTACCCGGTCGACACACAGGTACTCGGCTACTTCTCCCGGCTGCTGACCGAGCACTTCACCGCCGACAAGATGATGGGCCCGCGCCAACTGCTCGGCACCACCCTCGCACAGGTCCGGGTGCTCGATCGGCTGCGGCGCACTGCATCACCCGACAGCACCGAGCCGCTGCTGCGGCTGCTGGCCCAGTACGCCGAGTTCGCCGGCTGGCTCCAGCAGGACCTCGGTGACACCACGGCCGCCCGGTACTGGTCCGACCGCGCCACCGGATGGGCGCAGGCCGCGGGCGACTACACCATGGTCGCGTACCTGATGATCCGCAAGTCGAACATCGCGCTGCTGGACGGCGACGCCCGCGAGGTCATCGAGCTGGCGGCCGGCGCCCGCAAGGTGCCCGGCGCGAACCATCCCCGGCTGCACGCCCTGGCCGCCCAGCAACAGGCCCGCGGCTGGGCACTCTACGGCGACGCCACCCGCTTCCAGCAGCAGATCGAGGACGCTGCCACCCTGCTGCGCGAGCACCCCGCCGACCACGACCCCGCCGCGCCGGTCTACCTGCACCAATACAGCCTCGACGTGCTGCAGGAGCAGTCCGCCGGCGGCTACCGGGCCTGCGGGCAGGCCGCAGCCGCCGTGCGCATCCTCGAAGACAAGATCAAGGCGACGGGCGAACACCTACGCCGCGACCAAGGGCATCTGCTGGCCAAACTCGCCAACACGGTGCTCGCCACGAATGAACCGGAGCCGGACCGGGCGATCGCGCTCGGGCTGCGCAGCGCCACGGCAGCCGCGTTCACCGGCTCGGCCCGCATCGGCACGGAACTGCGCACCCTCGACACCGTGCTGGCGGCCCGCTTCCCCACGGCACCGGGCCGCCGAGAACTGCACGAGGCGGTCGTCGCGCTCGGCTGAAATCTGGCACCCGCCCGGTACCGGGCGGTTCCCCGGCAGGTCCCTCCGACGAGTGAAGATCGACGAGCGTTTTTGTCGGTGGTCGTCGTTAGCGTGTCGGCATGTCTGCTTTGACTGCTGAGTTGAAGGACCGGCAGAGTCCGGTCGCGGCGTGGCTGAGCACCACGTTTCCCGAGTGCAGAGAAGTTCAGGACGAGTTCCGGAAAGCGGCCGGGGCACAGCGAATCTCGATGTCGGCCGGGGCCGTGCCCGGCACGCAGGGCGCGGCGATCGACTTTTGGCTGCGGATGCGGTTAATCAGCCGCCCCGCCGAGAACCAGCGCTTCCTGGTGTCCGCCAACATCGCCCACGCCGACCAGCACTGCCCCAGCATGATCGTCTCCCCGCGCGGCGAGGTCCTCGGAGAACTCCCCGCCGGCCAGCACGGAGTTCTCCGGCAGGTGATCGACCTGGAGGAAACCGGGAGCTGGTATCTCGGACAGCGACGACAGGATGTCCTGTTACTCAACTACCACGGAAGCACGCCGCCGCCGGTACAGCATTCATAGCCCGGGAACCGAACCGACCTCGGTGTGCAGGGGAGCGCGGTCAAGGTGGGCGTCCGCCGACTTCGGTGGACGAGCAGGACTTGACCTTCGCGAACCAGCGCCGCGGTGACGATCTCAGGCATGGGCGGGATTCTCTGGCACGACCCTCCGACGAGGACGTCGGCAACTGCCGCGTTCAAGGGGCCCGTGGGTACGTTCTACATCACCACTCGTAAGCACGTGTGGCCCCGGCGCGGGCGGTCCGGGTGGTTCGGCGGGCGTCACGCCAGGCGATCCAGGCTGTCCGCAGGCGGGGCGACACGATGTCCTCTCCGCGGCGACGGGCCCGCAGTTGGTCGACCAGCCATGCCGGTGCGGCGGCCTGCTCGATCGCTTGGGTCTTCGTGAGCAGGTCCCCGGTACGCAGCGCGTGACGTCCGCGAGCCATGGAGGTCAGGCCCAGGTCGGCGATGATCGGGTCGAGCCACATCCAGGGACGCCGGGACGCCCATGCCCAGTACCCGTCCAGCTCGGCGCGGGCAGCCTCACGGACGTCGTGGCCGGTCACCGGCGGGAACAGTACTTGCGGGGCTCGGCCGAACACGGCGTATCCATAGCGCGCCAGTTCGGCCCGGGTCACGGCGGAGACGATGCGGTGAACCAGGACTCCGTGAGTCCATGTCGGATGTGGCAGCTTGGCGCGTTCGCGCTGGTCGTAATCGATGTAGGCGCAGCCCAGTTGCATACCCGCGCCGATGGACTGGTCCACCCGCCGGTGCATTGACGACAACACGGTCTGGCGGTCACGGTCGACTGGGCCGTCGGTCACCGCTACAAGATCGAGATCGCTGACACCGGGTACGTAGTCGCCGGTCGCGGCCGATCCGGCAACGAGCAGGTCGCTGATCCACCCGAGCGCTTTGACCTCGCTACCGAAGCGTGCGAGGACGGACAGCTCAGCATTCATTACGCGGAGTATAGGGACAGTCGAGAATGCGCAGGTGGACGTGGGAGACGTGCCCCGGCGTTGCCCACCACGGCCAGTCCGGGCCGCTGTCGCGCGGGAGCGGGCAGATGTTCTGACAGAACCGGCCGGGCTCGTCGCCAACCGGGATCGGTGTCACCGAAGCGGCCGGCGAGCAGGTGACCAGCCGGTGCACGTTTCGGTGAGAAAGATCCTCCTGGGATTTCGTTCTTCACCGTGCTGAGGCCTCTCCGCGCCGATCCGCAAGCCGGGCGTGCTTACGCGGTCCGACGGGTGACGGTGAACGTTCCCTGCCGCTTCGGGGCGAGTCTCCCGAGTCTGTACCGCGCCCGGAACGCTTGAAATACCGGATTACCGGTAATGGCAATACGATAATGGCTGGTTTTCTGGGCATAGGATAATCACCCTTATCCTATGAGTGCTTGGCGCGGGGGAGCGGAGCCTGCCTACGTGTCCAGTCCCGTCTTTGTTGAGCGACGCCAGGTCGTCAGTGGTTTACGCCAGGTTCTGTCAGTAAGGACGACATGGTTTGTCAGTGGGAACGACACGAAACGTCAGTAGCCCGGTGCCGACGTCCCGGGGTGGCTGGCAGGGATCCGGCTCGCATCGGGGAGTGGTGGTCGGCAGGATGGGTGCTGATTCCCGATAATGTTCCTTACCGTGATAGAGAATCCGGTCGGCTCGGACGCGAGCGTTGCGCACGTTCCGGCCGTCGTGGACGCGCCGGTCGCCGATTCGCTGGAGTTGTCGGCAGGGACGCGAGACCGGCTGCGCCGCGCGATGCCGGAGAGCACCCGCCGCGCCTACACCGGGGACCTCCGGCGATTGGTCACCTGGTGCTCCGAGAAGGACCTGCTGCCAGCCGGGGTGGACACTACCGATGACGAGCGGCTCGCGGCGGCGCTGCGGCTCCTGCTCGAGCGGCACGGCGATCTGCACGTGCTCCTCACCGAGTACGTCAGCGCGCTGGCCGATGCCGGGCGGGCTCCGGCCACCATCGAGCGGGCGATCGCGGCGATCGCCGCCGCGCACCGGGCGGGCGGCGCCGGGATGTTGCGGACCGACGGGCCGCGGCAGGTGCTTCGCAGCTACCGCCGGGACCGGGCCACCACTGGCAGCGGCGTGCGGGTCCGCAAGGCCGCCCCGGTCACCATCGCCGCGCTGCGCGCTATGGCCGACGTCCTGGACCGTCACAGCCTGGTCGGGATCCGCGACACCGCGCTGCTTGTGCTGGGGTTCGCCCTCGGCGCCCGGCGCAGCGAACTGGCCGGGCTCGACATCGCCGACCTAACCTTCACCGCCGAGGGCGTCCAGGTTGAGATCCGCACCTCCAAGACCGACCGGGACTCCCGAGGGCGCACCGCCGCGCTGCCGTACGGGGCGTATTCGGTGACCTGCCCGGTGCGTACCGTCCAGGCGTGGCTGGCGGCACTCGCCGACCACGACCGGACCTCGGGCCCACTGTTCGTGCGTATCGACCGGCACGGCGGGCTCGGCCGTACCCCGACCAACAGGGGTAGCGCCGACGGCCGACTTACCGGGCAGGCCGTCGCGCTAGTCGTGGCCCGCACTGCCACAGCCGCCGGGCTCGATCCGAAATCGGCCTGGTCGGGGCACTCGCTACGACGCGGGTTTGCCACCGAGACCTACCGCACCGGCGCCGATCCGCTACGCATCGCACGCGCCGGTGGCTGGAAGGACGGCTCCGCCACGCTGTTGGGCTACATCGACGATGTCGACCGCTGGCAGGCCAACCCCCTGGCCGGCGTCGGGCTCTGAGGCGCGCCGACAGATCGAGACTGTTCGGAAGTTCTCCGGGCCCGGCGCTCCCGGGCAGTTTTGCCTGTTCGACACGGATCCGAGGACCGGGGGTACTGCCATTAACTGGTTGTCACTCCCACTGACGAGCAACATCGGCGCGGCGTGGGTGACACATCTCTCGCTGGAGTCCCCCTTACTCCGAATCCAGGGCAGCCATCGGAACCGTCGCAGCATCAGTTCACGCCCGACATGAATCCATGCTTGCCAAGCCAGAAACGTTGCTGCAAGATTGCTTCGAGGCGGCGAATAGGAGATTGCGATGGGCAACGAGGATGTCGGCGATACCGAGCTGGGGCACCGTCTCGCGCAGCTGCGCGAGACGGTCGGCCTGAAGCAGGCAGAGCTGGCCCGGAAGGTGACTTGGAGCCCGGCTGTCCTATCGCGGGTCGAGACCGGCGACCGCGCCGTGTCTGACGACGAGCTGTCTATGCTGCTCGCAGCGATCGGCACCGACGACGCAACCGAGCTCGCCACCATCCTGGCGCGTAACTGGCAGCACCTGCCCCGACCGCCGCTGGACCACCCGGACCAGTCGCTACTCTGGCGGGCCGAGGAGATGGTGGCTGGTCTAATTGCCGCCGGTTCGGCGTCTGACGCGCACCCCGCTTTTATTGCCCGTCTCCAGGAATACGTCAAGGACGTCGAGCGGCTGGCTCAGCTTATCCTCCGCCGCGAGCACCAGATCGCGTTCATTGGAAGCATCGGCATCGGCAAGTCGACCGCGATCTGTCGGTCGACCGGGCTGGAAGTCACGAACGCGCAGGGGCGAACGGTGTCGGTGCTGGAGACGGGCGCCGGCGGTATCACGCTGTGCGAGGTGCGGCTGAGCCGCGGGCCGGGTTACGGCATCAAGGTCGAGCCCCGGCCGCTCGACGAGATCCGCTCCGACGTTGACGACTTCGTCGACCAGATCCGGCAGGGCGAAACACCGGCCTCGGAGGATGACATCATCGCAGCCGTGCCCCGCGAGTTGGAACGGGCAATACGCAACATGGCCAGCCTGACGCAGAAGCGTTCGAAGGGGCCCGATGGCAAGTCGGTCCGGACCGACCCCGCGAAGGAATTGGCCGCCGAGTTCTCCGGTCGACGCGACCTTGCAGTAGAGGTGCTGGCACGCATGAGCCTTCACCGGCGCGACCGGCGCGACGCGTGGCACACCGCTTCGGCCTCAGCGACGCCGCTGGAGTGGCTGCGTCAAACGTTCGAGGCGATCAACAACGGCCGGCATCCTGAGTTCTCGCTGCCGAGCCGCATCGACATCATCGTCCCCGATTTGATCGACATCGACGATCTCGACGTCGGGATCATCGATACTCGTGGCATTGACCAGCCGCTGGCACGGGCAGATCTCGAGACACTGCTCGAGGATCCGCACACCGTGTCGATCCTCTGCTCGGGTTTCAACGACGCGCCGTCGCAGTCAGTCCAGCACTTGCTGCGGCGGGCACGGGAGATCGACAACCCACAGATCGACACCAATACCAACCTGCTCGTACTAGCCCGGCCCGACGAGGCGATGGCGGTCAAGGATGAGACCGGCGTCGGCGTTTCGACCAGCGAGGAAGGGTACGAGCTGAAGGGCGAGCAGGTCAGCACCGCGCTGTTGCCGCACGGCCTGGGCGACGTCCCCGTCCTATTCTTCAACTCTCGCGAGGACGACGCTGAACAACTGCGGGACTTCCTGCGTGACCAGGTGCGCAGGACGCGAGCCGAGTTCCGCGACCAACTCGACGAGGTGCTCGTCCGAACTCAGTCATTGCTCGATAATGCAGCCCTTGAGCAGGTGCGCGCGGTCCAGCGCGACGCTGGCAAACATCTGGCGAGCTGGATAAACCTCCACCTGTCACCGAAGCCGCTCAGTGGCCACATCCACGACGCGCTGCTTGACGAAATCGGCCGTGCACACTCGAGCACGGTCAACGCGACTATCCGCCGCAACGGCGAGTGGCGCTCTCTGAGCTACTCACACCAGCTCGGCCACGGCGCTCGGAGACTCGCCGTCCTCGCCCTGCAAGACTCGATCACCTCGTTCACCGACATGTGCGAGACGCTGTCGGCATCGATGCCCGATGCGCGGGAGTTGCTCTTTCAGGCGAACCGGTTGATGACGTCGGCGTACGAGGAGTTGCTGCGCAAGATGCAACTCAACGGCCTGAGCTTGTACCGCGACCAGCTCCGGACCGCCGCGCAGTTCTGGACCGACAACGCCAGCGAGTGGGGCCGTGGCTCCGGCTATGTCAACCGCGTCTTGCAGCGAAACCGGACATGGTTCGAGGAGGCATCCCGGCAGGAGCTCGAACAGCAGCTCTGCGCGTTCCTGGACCGCGAGTGGCGAGTGCTGCTGCAGCGGGTGGAGACGATCTTCGAGCAGAGTTGAAACCCTGCGATCCGTGATGAACTGCACGATCGCGGATGCCGCGCCGATGTCCGGCTCCCACCCAGCTACCTTGTCGCTGGGTGGGAGCGATGTGCGGTCAACGTTCTTGCACATCGTTGACCTCGCGGTATACCAGTTCTTCTAGCCGGTCGCGGAAGGCTCCGAAGTCGGCGATCGGCGTGGTCGGATCATCGTCGAGTCCGAACTCACGTCGTGTCGACCTGATCTGACTTCTGAGCGCTTCTGCGTCGACCGAGTTATCCAAGACCGCCTCTACGTCTTCGAGGAGCAGCATCACCTGTTCTTTGAGCGCGGTGGCAGGGTGGTCCAGCAGGAACGACCGTTTGAGTCGTTTGATCTTGGCGCTGGTCTTCTCGGTCGCGATCTCCCGCATGGCTTGGCGTTGCCTGCGTCCGAGTTCGCGGAACAGGACCCGGAAGTTGGCTTCCATCGTCTGCGTCGCTACGGTGAGGGACTCGTCGCAGGAGACCGCCTCCAGAACGCTTCGGGCGAAACCGACCTTGTCCAGGTGGAAGCCCTCAAGTCTCTCTGCGGCGGCTTGCTCCAGCGCGTCGTGCGTGCCGGAACAACCTGCGAAGCTGACGTCCTTGGTGCTGAGGCTGCGCAGCTTGGCGGCCTCGGCCGGTTCGAGGAACTCGTCGGCATATCGTTTGACCGCTGCGATCCCGATGGCAAGCGGAATCAGGTCTTCGATGGCGACCGCGCCGTCGGGGAACGTGCTGGTGAGTTCGTCGGCGGGAAGGTCGCCGAGCTGCAGGACGAACTTCGCCTCGATCACCGGCTTGCCACCGGGGCCTTTCTTGAGGGCCGTTGCCGCCTGGTTACCAGAGGTATCGCTGTCGAGCAGCACGATCACGGCCGGCCGATCGACGTCGCGGCCCCGGGCCAGGTAGACCAGGTAAGGGATGTGCGGCGCGGATCCCGCGGGCACGAGAGTGACGGTGTTGAGGTCGAGACTGTCGCTCGCGGCGGTCTTCTGCCGGCGCAGCCGGGCGGACATACCGGCCAGCATGACTTGGTCGGACATGCCCTCCAGCATGAGATTGCAGTTGCTGATGAACGTGGTCTCGGCGACAAACCCGCCGAACGCGGAGCGCAGCGGCTCGTAGTGGTTGCGGGCGGCGTTACGGACGACACGGGTGCCCTCGTCGCCTTCGCCCTTCTCCAGGACCCTGATGCGCTCGCCGTGGTTCTTGTCGATGAGAAACGGGGAGTGCGTGACGTAGACGACCTGGCAGGCGGTGCGTGCAGGGTCGGCCGGGTCGGCGAAGTCCTCGAAGATGCGAAGCAGGTCTTGCTGACCGGTGCTGGACAGGTAGGCGTCCGGTTCGTCCATCAGCAGGACCTCGCGCGTGCCCGCCTTGGGTGGCTTGTGAGAGAGGTACTGCACGAAGTAGCTCAGGAAGTACTTGAGGCCGCCGCTTCTCTCGTCCGCCGAGTACTCGGTGCCGGTACGGTCCCGGATGGTGAAGACCAGGTCTTGGTCGCGCAACGTCACCAGCAGCTGGAAGTGCAAATCCTGCGACCACCACTTCGGAAAGTTCAGGGCGCCGGCGAGTCCTCGGTTGATCCGCTCGACGATGCCGTTGGCGAAACCGTCCTTCCCGGCCTCGACGGCTTTGAGGAGCTCTTGGAAGGCGGTGCGGTCGATCCCCGCGACCTGCAGCAGCAGATCGTCGGCGAGCGCCAGCTGCTTGTCGTGCTCAGCGCTCTGCGCACTCGCGGCCGTAAAGGTACTGACCAGGGTAGGCGTGGCCGCAGTGACGCCTTCGGCGGACGCGAACCACGACGACGCGTTCTCCAGAAGAGTGTTCACCAGGCCGAGGCGGCTCTGCCGGGGGCCGGTCCGCAATGAGCGTTCCTCCTCCGCCAGGTACTTGATCGGCACGCTCTGCGGCAGGGCGACGGTCGCATCGATCTCGAACCACTGGGGCAGGAGGGTCTCGAATGCCTTCTTGTCCTTGACCGGATGCTTGGCCCAGCCGTCATTCTGACGTGTGTGGACAACGGGGTCCTTGCCGCCGATGCGGAACATCCAAAAACTGTCGGTCGCCTCGTCGAAGCCGATTTTGCACGCTTTGCCGAGGGTCTCCCGGTCGTCGGGTTCCAGGTTTCTGAACTCGAGCCCGAAATCCGGGAACGCCATGGCCTTGTCCACGGCGAAGAACTGGGAGTAGCGGCAGAAGTCGGCCCGCTCGATGCCCTTGCCGGTGAGCGCGTGTTTGATCGCCCAGAGCAGTTGGCTCTTGCCCGACTCGTTCGCTCCGACCACCGTGGTGACGTCGCGCTGCAGGGGGATCCTCACGAACGGATACTGCAATCCGTCAGGCTCCAGCACGTCCCAGGGGTCCGGCGTGAATCCGCGGTGGGCTTTGCGCAGATAGTCGAAGTTGAACGAGCGGAAGAACCTTACATAGACCGCAGAGATGAACATCCATGTGCTCTTTCGGCTTCGGCAATGGCGCACTACGACGGATCACGGTACTGGGTGAGTCCGACAGTTTTGTCGCCTCGCCGGCGCGCTGCTCGGTCTCGACGTTCGGCCTGCGCTGGATTCAGCCGTCGTGTGGTTCCGCATCGGCGGGCGGTTCCGGTGGATATCGGTACTGGGTGATGGCGAGGCCGTACTGCACGTCGGGGTGCAGCCGGAGGTTCGTACGCGTGCCGTCGGCCGGTTGGGTGTCCTGGACGAGCAGGCGGTGGTCGATAGCTTCGTCGAGAAGGCCCTGGTTGTCGTACAGCCATGAGGGTCCGTCGCCGTGCATGCCGATGACCGTGTAGAGCAGGTGCAGGACCTTCGGGTCGGGTTCGAGCCCGTAGACCTGCAACACCTGACGCAGCCGGTGGCGGATGGTGTCGTCGAGCGCGCCGGGAGCGAGTTCGAGGACGGCCGTGGTGCCGTCGAAGTGCACCCGGGTCCCGCCACCCGGACGAACGCGGCTGGCCAACGCCAGGAGGGCAGCCTGTACCCGGTCGATGGTCCACTGCAGGATGTGGGCGATCTCGCTGGGCTGCAGGCCGTGGCCGAAGGCGTAGGCAAGGACGGCGTGAACCCGGGCCGGGTCTCGATGGTGGTCCGGAACCGGCCGCGAGGACCCGGGGCCGGTGGTGAGCCACTCCGGCCAAGGCAGTCCGAGCCGCCCGGCGAAGACGCGCAGGGTCGCGGCGCTGTGATGGTCGAGGTCGTCCGGGCCGGTGAGCGCGGCGACGGCGGCGACGGGCAGGGCCAGCAGGGCGGCGACTTCGCTGCTGGTCACGCCGTTGGCGCGAGCGTGGGCGAGCAGATCGCGGCCGAAGGTGGAAGGAGGCGTGGTCACGGCAGGGCCACGGGGAAGTCGCTGGGCGGGGTGAGGTCGGCAAGCGAGTGCAGGGACAGCCCGCGGTCGGCCATCCACGCGGTGGCGTGCCCGTAGAGGTAGGTGCCACGGATGCCGTACACCGGCGGGCTGGTCGACGCGACGAGATTCAACGGGGCCAGGACCTGCTCGATGAGATCGGTCAAGCTGTGGCGGTGCTGGTCGATCAGCGCGGCGTCGGGTGCGGCACGCCGGTCAGCGTGCAGAGTGTGCAGGTGCGCTCGGAGAACAGGTTGCGCATCGGCCGGCACCGGGATGGCACCGTAGTCGGTCAGCAGGCGGCTGCCGTCGACGTCCACGTTGCCGACCCGCCACGACCGTGGTTCACCCAGATGCCGCTGATCGGCGCTGATGATGGGATAGATCAGGTGCAGGGCGGCGGCGGCCGCCGCGTTGGTGGACACGGTGCGGTTGATGAGGGCGGCCAGAACAGGGGTGAGCGGACATCGGAGCAGGTGTTCGTGCCCGCCCGCGCGTCGCGGCTGGTGGCGCATCAGTAGCCCGTGCCGGAACACGGCTGCCTCGGTTGCCCGCAGCCGCAGTAGCGCGGTCGCCTGGTTGCCGGCGGTGTAGAGCTGTTCGGCGAGCCGGGCGCTGAGGGCCGCGCTGATCGCTGGCAGAGCCGCCCGGATCTGCGCGGCGGCGGGCCGGATGGTCTCGTCGTAGGGATAACAACGCAGCAGCCAGGACTGGGCGCTGCCGAACGCGGCCAGCCAAGCATCGTCGACCTGACGGACACGGTCGGCCGGCAGTTGCCGCTGGCAGGCGTAGCGGAAGGTGAGGAACCCGGCGCACGGCATGGTCATTGCCGGGACCTGCCGGGTGCGTTGATCCGAGGGCTGGGCTGTGCTGCGGCCCGCACGGGCGAATTCGTGCAGGTTGTCGATGTTGCCTGTCTGCGCACCGGGCAGCCCGGCCAGCGCTGGTACGGTGCCGGACGGGTGGGCGTCGACGAACCAGACGGTGGCGTTCGCCGCGCCGGCAAGCGCACGCAGTTCGCGGATCAGTTCCACGGGCAGAGTGTGGGCTCGGTCGACGACCAGGTGCTGGATGCGATGGCCGACGGTCCATGCCTGAGCGAGGTTCCACCACCGGTGGGCAGGCTCGGCCGGTCGGGTGTTGAGTTGCTTGCCGAGGGCGGCGAGCACGGCCAAGGCCAGTTCCTGCCGATTTACCGTTCCCGGTGCGGCACGCACCACGAGCACACCGCCGGCGTCATCGTGGAGGTCCGTGAGCAGCCTCGCGGTGCCGGGCAGGTCGTCCGGGTCACGGATGATGACGGTCGCCGGGTGACGGGAGTCATCTGGCATCGGTACCGCCGGCGTGCAGCGCGAACGCGTTGTCGATGATCTCCTGGTCGAGGCTGGTGCGGCGGGCCCGTTTGGCGATCAGGTGGGCGGTGGAGGAGAACAGTGCCCAGTTACGCCAGATCCCGTGGGCGAACTGGTCGTCGATGTAGTGCAGCAGGTCGTCGTCGGTATCGGCGTAAAGCCGATGGTAGGAGCGCATCACGGTCGGTATGTCGGCACGCCGCATCGGGGTGAAGTTCTGCCGGCGCCAGACCCGGGAACGCAGCATCGGCTGGCGGGATAGCACTTCCCAGCAGCCGTTGCCGCCGACATACAGCAAACCGAACACGGTCTCGTCGTGGTCATGCAGGTAGCGCAACAGTTCAATGCATTCCTCGGGCAGCCGTTGCGCCTCGTCGACCACCACCAGGCGAGGAATCCGGGCGAGTTCACCTACCAGGGCGGCGGTCAGATAGAACCGGTTGTCCCGGCGGCCGGGCGGGCTGCCGGTGAGCGTCTGCAGGAGGAGATCAGCCAGCAGCCGCATGGTCGGCCGGGCCGGGAACGCGACGGTGATGACCTCGATCCGGTCGGCGGGGCGGGTTCGAGCGGCCAGCGCCGCGGTGCAGGTACGGGTGGCGAAGGTCTTGCCGAGCCCGGCGACACCGTGGATGACACCGACAGCCAGATGCTCGGCAGTGTCGGTGACGACGTGCCGGGCCATCTGCAGTTGCGGGGTCGAGATCCGGCGGGATCCTGGCGGCCCGGCCTCGGGCGGTCGCCGGGTCACCACGGCTCACCGTCGCTGTCGGCCACCACCATGCCGGCTGAAGAGAGTACGTCGTCGAGCAGGACCGGCTCGTCAAACGCAACCGCCGGGCCGATACCGAGCAGGCTGGTCGACACGGCACGCCGCGCCACGGCCTGCGTGCCGGTGCCGACCGTCGCGGCTGAGAGAGCTGCGACATCGGCCGGGCTGATCAGCCGGGACTGCTCGACCGGTGCGTCATCACCGGTCAGCGCCGCCAGCCGGCGGCGACCGCGGCGGCGGGCCGACCGTTTTTCGGCCGCCGCAGCCCGCTCGGCAGCACGCGCCGCGGCGTAGAACTGCTCGGTCTGCTCGTCGGAGAGCGCGTTGTCCGGATAGCAGGTGGTCAGGTAGTTGCCGTCGAGGTAGACGTGCACGAACCGGTCGTCGTGCGGCATGTACCGCAACTGGACCCGCTGGCTGCGGCGCTCGCGCAGCAGACCTGCCGGGCACATGAAGACCAGGTTGCGGAAATGGATCCCGTCGGCCTGGATGGTGCGGTCCGCGTCGGCCAGCAGCAGGTGACGCAGATGCTGTTCGGGAACCACCCGCAACGGGGTGGGATCGGCGGTCCATGCCTCGGCGGGTGTCCGCCCACCGACCCCGGTGTGGACGTGCTCGGTGTTGTACCAGGTCACCCACGCGGCGAACCGTTCGACAAACACGCTGAGCCGCAAAGGAAGCTCTGCCGGGCCGGCACCGCCGGCGGCTGCCTGCTCGTAGCCGGTGCGGGCCGCGGACCGGTCATCGACGGGCCCGGACAGCCGCCCGTCAAGGTCGCGGGGCCCTTCGGTGAAGCCGGGCAGCATGCTGAGCAGGATCTGGTCGACGGTGCGGTTCGCGCGTTCGATCTTGCCTTTGCCGTTGGCGTGATAGGCGGGCTGCTGGTCGATCTCGATGCTGAGGGTGTTCGCTGCCGCGCGCACCGCGTCGGCGGCGAATTCCATCCCACCGTCGAGGCGTAGCAGGCCGGGCACCCCACTGGCTGGGCCGCCGTCTTCCGGCAGCATGCCCATCCGCAACGCGGTCAGCACGGTGCCGGCGTGCGGCGTCAGGGCGATTGCCCAGCCCACGATGACCCGTGAGGCGTCGTCGACGAACATGGTGACCCACGGGGTGGTCGCCGGGCCGCGTGGTGGCAACACCAGGATCGGCAGGTTCTTGTGGTCGCCTTCCCACACCTGGTTGCGGTGGACGCCGCGGCGGCGCAGGTAGACCAGCTTGTCGCGGCGCGCCCGATCCCCGCTGGCGGCGGCCGCGACCGCCGCCGGGGTGAGCTCGGCGGCGAAGGCTCGGCATAAGGTGCGCAGCGATACCGGCGCTGATCCGGACCAGCCCTGCACGAATTCGTCGTCGATGGGAACACCGGCCACCGTCGTCAGGCCGGCGAGGGCTGCGGTCCGGGCCCGGTGCACGGCTTTCACGTTGCCGCGGAAGTCGACGAAGGCGTCGCGGTCGGTCTGCGACAGCTGGAACCGTGAGCGCGCCTGGGACGCAGGTGCCGCCAGCCGCCGCCACACCGTTCGCTCGGTGACACCAAGGCCATCAGCAGCGAGCCGGATCATCGCTGTGAAGCATCCTCCGGTGTCGCGGGCTTGCCGGAGTTGCTGCAGAGCGGCAGTCCACTGCTCGCTGGTGGGACGCGCAATCATGGCCTCCCGCAGCCGGGTGGCTTACTGGGATCGACCTCCATCCCATCGAAGGAGTGCAGGGACGTCAACGCATGTCACCGGCGCGGGGGACGGCCCCCTCCCGCTGGACAGCTGCCGAGCGGCGGGCGTCGCGCCGAGCGCTCAACGTCAGCGCCGGATCACGGTTCAGCTCGTATCCGGACGGCATGTAGCGGCGGGTGGATCGAGGATCGGCATGCCCCATCGCCTCTTGAACGTCCAGCAGAGCGACGCCCTCGGCGCGGGCGGTCGCGGCGAACGTGTGCCGCAGTGTGTGCGCCGACATCGTGTCCGCGGTGGCGATACCGGCCTTTCTGGCCACGCGCCGGACCGTCATCAACACGTCGACCTGGCTGAGCGCTTTCCTGCTTCCATCGGGATGGAAGCAGGTGAACAGCAGGCCACCGAGTTGCCCGACGTCGACCCGGGCTGCGGCTGCTCGAGCAGCCAGATAGTCGTCCAAGGCTACGACGGTGCCCGCCGGCAACGGCCGGTCCCGCAGCAGGCCGCCCCGGCCAGGACACCGCAGGACCCGCCGGCCCTCAAGGGTGGACACGTCGGCGACATCACGGCCGAGCGCCTCGCCGAGACGCAGCCCCAACTCGGCCAGCAGCCACAACAACGCCCGGTCACGCAGCGCCGCCATCCTCCGATGGAGCCAGAACGCGGTGGGCGAGTCAAGCCAACGCCGCGTGCACTCCACTGCGTAGGCGTCGGCCTCCGCGAGCAGCAGATCGACCTCCATGGGAGTACAGCCGACCGAACTCGCGACCAACGAATTCACGTACGGGCGCGGCGTACTCGCCACCGGATTACCGACAATCACCGACACGCCGGCCACCAGTAGATAGGCGTACCAGCTCGAGACCGAGCAGAGCGTCCGGGCGACGGTGGTGTCCTTTACCGGCCGGCCACCTGGGCCTCCCAGCTCACGCCAGGCCCGGAAGCCGATCAGATCACGGGGGCGAGCCGTCAACGGGTCGACCTGGCGCTGCTGACACCAGCGCAGGAACAGGCCCAGATCATGCCCATACGCCTTCGCGGTGTTCGCCGATCGGACGGCCAACAGCCACGACACGGTCCGCCGACGCACGTCAGACTGCGGCCCGTCGAGCGGCAGAGCCGGATAGCCGGCGACCAACGCGACAACGTGGCTATATCGATCCGCCCCACCGAAAGCAGCCAACAGAACCCCCTCCGGTGCCCGTCAGCATCGACTTCCATCTCACCCGCGCTTCCGGCGTAGGGCAACGGATGTCCCCGGCCCGGGCGACAACCGTGTCAGCACAACCGCAGACGGGGCGCCGCCCCTACGATCGGTCCATCGCAGAGCGCGACGGACTGTACGACAAGGTGGACTCTGTGGGCGACTATCCGTTGAACAACCTGGGGTCCACCGAGTTCGAGCACCTGAGCCAGGCCTTACTGATGGCGATCGCGGGCCCGGCGAACGTGAAGATCTACGGGGCCGGTCGCGACGGCGGCCGGGAACTGACCACCTCACGCTCCTTCGGTGTCGCCGAAGGACTGGGCTGGACGGGCTACACCGTCGCGCTGGCCAAGTTCCACAACCGGGCCGAATCCGCCCAGGCAAACGCGACATGGCTGCGCAGCCAGATCCGGACCGAACTCGCCGACTGGATCGACACACGCAAGAACCGTCAGCCCAAACCGAACAACCTGCTGTTCATCACCAATGTGGTCCTGTCCGCCGTACCGGGCCATGGCGTCGACGCCATGGACGAGGTCTTCGCCGAGTTCGCCGACAAGCTCCCGCTGCGCGACTACGCCGTCTGGCACTACTCCCACGTCTGCCGTCTCCTCGACGACCATCCGAAGATCGCGGAGAAGTACGCGGGCTTCCTCACCGCCGGGGATGTCCTCACCCAACTGCACGACACCCTGCGCGGCCAGAACCTCGACCTCGCTGCCGCCCTGCACCAGCACGCCGCCAAAGAACTGATCGCCGAGCAGTGGGTCCGGCTCGGCGAATCCGGATCACGCACCAACGACAAACTGCAACTGGCACAGGTAGGCGTCGACCTGACCGCATCCGCACCACCGAACAGCACGCAGACGCCCACGCCGATCAACGTTCTCCACCACCTGATCGCACTCGGGAACCAGTCGCTGCGGCCCAGCATCCACGCCGGCCCGTCACCACATCAGGTCCTGGTCGGCGGGCCAGGCCAGGGCAAGACCACCGTCGGCCAGTTGCTGTGCCAGCTCTATCGCGCCAACCTGATCGAAGACCTTCGCGCGATCGGCCCGCAAGCCAGCGCAGTCGTCACCGCAATGCAACCCCATCTCACCGGCGACGCCTTGCCGGCCATGACGAACCGCCGGTGGCCGCTGCGCCTCGACCTCAGCGCCTACGCCGACGTCCTCGGCGGATCACCGCAGACGTCGATCCTGCGGCACCTGGCCGACCGGATCACCGCCCGCGGAACCGACACCATCACGGCGCCACACCTCAAGACCTGGCTCGGGTCGTGGCCCTGGCTGCTCGTCCTCGACGGCTTCGACGAGGTGGTCGCACCACAGGTACGCGAGGCGATGATCGACAGGATCAACGACTTCCTCGTCGACGCCGCCGCCGTCGATGCCGACCTGCTGATCGTCGCCACCACACGACCCCAGGGATACAACGCCGAGTTCACCGCCGACCACTACCAGCACCTACATCTACACCTGCTGACCAGCGACGAAGCGGAAACATTCGCGCGGAAGATCGCCGACGTCCGGCTCGCCGACGACCCCGACGCCCGCACCAACGTCACCGCCCGGGTGGCCGAAGCTGCACGGGACCGGCTTACCGCCCGCCTGATGGTGACACCCCTGCAAGTCACGATCATGTCGTTGCTGCTCGAAGGCAGCGCCCGGGCACCCCAAGACCGGTACAGCCTGTTCGCCGCCTACTACGAGACCATCTACAGCCGCGAGATGAACAAACGCACCCCCACCGCCCAGCTACTGGAACGGCACCGCCGCACCATCGATCAACTTCACGAACGCGTCGGACTCATGCTCCAGATCGACGCCGAACACAGCGGAAAAGCCGACGCCGCGATCGCTCGCAGCGACGTAGAAGGCCTCGCCCGGCAAATCCTCGAACAGGAGGACCACCCCACCGCGCAAGTCGACGGCCTGGCCACCCAGATCGCCATCGCAGCGACCAACCGACTGGTCCTGCTCGTGCCCAAACACACCGACGACGTCGGATTCGACGTCCGAAGCCTCCAGGAACTGATGGCCGCCCGAGCCCTCACGACCGGGCCCGACACCCGAATCGTCCCCGGCCTCGCCGTGATCGCGATGGCCGGGCACTGGCGCAACACCCTGCTCCTGGCAGCCGGCAGACTCGCTCGCGACCGCAACCACCTGGTCGACGAACTCCTGAACATGCTGGAGGACCTCGACACCACCAGCTACCTCGCGCTCTATCTACATCCCGCAGCCGGCCTGGCCCTGGATCTGCTCGACGACCACTTCGCCGCCCCGTCTCCCCGCGTCGAGCGCCGACTCGTCCAGAAAGCCGTCGGCGCCCTGCAAAGCCCACCCACCGGCCATACACCCGAAGCCGCCGTCGAGCTGGAACGCGTCAGCAGGTCAGGAAGCCGGGAACTCACCGCCTACATCGCAGACGCCGCGAAGAGCAGCCTGCAGGCCGAACCCCCACTACGCATCACCGCCGTGATGATGATGATCCTCTGGGCCCGGAACACCGGCGCACTCCCAGCCCTCAGCCGACTCGCCGGAAGCAACTGGCGACAACGGGTCGGCCCCGACCACGCCAAAGCCATCACCACGCACTACAGCACGTGGGAACAGATCCGGGCCAACATCAGCAAACTCCCCGAGCAGTCCACGCCGAAGTACCGCACCGTTGCCGATTACCTCAGCGCGGACGATGACGCTCTGCCCGAGGACTACGACGCGCAAGACGAGAAGACCTGGCGAACCATCATGCGCGTGCTCGGCACTATCCGAGTGACCGCCGTCGGCGAAAGCCGTGTCCCAGTCATCGAAGGCCCGGTAACCACACATGCAGCCGAACTACCATCGCTCCGTGATAATCCGCGCATTGCGGACCACCTAGCGACCCTTCTGACACGGCTCGACCCAGACGACTGGGCCATCGCATCAACGATCGCCGACCTCATACGTGTCCAGATGCTCTACGAGCCTGTAGGAGACAAGCTCAACGGCTGAGTCCGGTGAAACCGGAACCGGGCCCCAGCCACGGGCCGAGAGACGATCGCGAGCGGAACACCGGGTCGAAACATTTCGTTCCGGCCAGCCGACTCCTCAACAGAGCCAGGAACAAGGAATGCTGACACCCGATGGCACATTCACTGACATTCACAGGGCATCCAACACCACCGGTCTGACAAACGGCCCACCAGATCTGATAAGAAGATCGGCGTCGGTGGCAGGTCTGGGACAAGGACTACATGCACGGCAGGCAGCTCGCTGACGAGCACGAGGTCCGTCTCAGAAAGCTGCGTCCCGAGAGAGACCGCTTCCACAGCGAGGACGCTGCTTTGCATGCGGCGTTCTACCCGGAAGTCATCGCGGCGGCGAGCCTTCTTGTCACACGCCAATGGCTAGACGACGTCTACAACCCGGGCCGCCGCGCGAAGGCATACGCACTCCTCGGGCGACGACTCGGGTGGATGATCCCCTCCGACTGGACGCCAGTCATCGCAACCCGCTCCACGACTGGATCGACCCCGATGACCGACGCACACGCCTCAGCAGCGACCAACCCGATTTCGCCCCTATCAGGCACGGCGGAGCAACCGTCGGATGGAAAGTTGGAAAGTTCGAACGATCCGATGAACCCAGCTCGACAAAGGTCGACCGCGAACCGGACGCCGAAATACGGCTGCTACGCCACGAACACTGAACTACGGTGCTCCGATGCAGACATATGAGACTGAGCGGGCAACACGGGCAGCTATATCGAGCGCCACTTTTCTCGGCCTAACCGCCGACGACGCCGCTGTCCTGCACAACTCCAACACGCTCACCCTGCGTTTGCAGCCCTGTGAGGTGCTCGCCCGGGTGGCTCCGGCCGCGCACCAATGCGCCCAGCTTGAAGTGGATGTCGCTCAGCGGCTGGCCACGGCCGGGAGCCCGGTGGCCGCGCTCGAATCGCCTCAGGTCTTTATCCGAGGCGACTACGTGGTCACCCTCTGGACCTACTACGAACCGGTGACTACTCAGCCGATCTCCAACGCGGAATACGTGACCGCGCTCGAGCGTCTGCACGCCGGAATGCGCGAGATCGACTTGCCGATCCCACACTTCACGGACCGGGTTTCCGTGGCCCAGACGCTGGTGGCCGACCACGCCCGAACGCCAGGACTGGCTGCCTCGGACCGGGTGTTCCTCGCCAGTGTGTTGGACCGCATGCGTCGAGCGGTCACTGAAAGCGGCCGGCCCGAGCAGCTCCTGCATGGCGAACCCCATCCCGGCAACCTGATCTCAACCCGGACCGGCCCGCTGTTCATCGACTTCGAGACGTGCTGCCGCGGGCCGATCGAGTTCGACCTGGCCCACGCGCCCGACGACGTCGGGGACCACTACCCGGGCGCCGATCACCAACTGCTCCGAGATTGCCGAGCCCTCATACTGGCGATGATCACAACATGGCGCTGGGATCGCGACGACCAGTTCCCCGACGGCCGCCGACTCGGCATGGAGTGGCTGAAGCAACTCCGGACAGCAACGGCCAACCGAGATGGGTAAGCCAACTCGCCTTATCGACAGAAAAGCTGACGATCCTGTTCTGCCCCTATCAGATACAACGGGACCGGACAGCTGCCACCCCTAACGCGGTCCTGCCCGAGGGCGCCGTGCGGCCAGAGCTGGCCGCTGCATCTGGCCCTATGCTCATGGCGTGTCGCCGCGGCGTTCCCCCAGCCCGCCGTCCCGGCCACGAGAATCGATGTTGTCCCGTGTCCACCTTCTCCACAGAGAGACCAGCCGACATCTGATGGCCGAATCACTGACGAATCGAGCGGCGCCCGGCGTCCGTCGTCCAGCACTCCGGACGCCGGTGGCAGGAGGCCGGCCGTGACCGATCTGCAGCCGGCGGCGCGGGAGGTGAGGCTGCCCGGGCAGACCACCGCGTCGGCGCTGACCGACCGGATGCGGCGCGTCGCCGAACTGGTCGCGGCCCTGCCCGGACTGCCTCCCGACGACGGATCACGCTACGGGGTGCGCCGGCTGACCGCGGCCTGGCTGTTGGAGGTCGAGTCGCAGCACACCGAGAAGGCCTACGGCCGCGATCTCACCACCTTCCTGCACTGGTGCGCCACCGAACGCCTGGATCCGTTGAGCGCCCGGCCCACCGACCTGGGTCAGTTCCGGACCTGGCGCGAACTGCACAGCCACAACGGCCGTCCCGCCGCGGCCAGCACCGTCGCCCGGGCACTGGCCGCGGTGGCCAGTTGGTACACGCACCTGATCGCCAACAGCGACGGGCTGCTGCGGCACAACCCGGTCGCCACGGTCAGGCGGCCCAAGGTCAACCAGCACACCTCGCCGACTGCCGGGCTGACCCTGTCCGAGGTCGACGCGCTCCTGGCCGCCGCGGACGCTCAGGTCGCCGACCGGGCCCCGGCTGCGGCCCGCACACCGACCGGCCGAACCCGCTACCTGGCCGCACTCCGTGACCGGGCACTGCTACGGCTGCTCGCCGATCTCGGCCTGCGTATCAGCGAAGCCCTCGACCGTGACCTCGACGACCTCAGCCACAACGCCGGGCACCGTACCCTGCGCTACCGCGGCAAAGGCAACCTGCTCCGCGAACGGCCGCTGCCGGCCCACACCCTGCAGGCCCTCGACGAGTACCTCACCGAACGCGCGACCGTCGCCAACATCGGCGTCAACCGGCTGACCGGGCCGCTGTTCGCGACCACCGGCACCGACGGCGACGGCCGGCTCGCCGAACCCAACGTGTTCCTGACCATCCGCCGGCTGGCGAGCACGGCAGGCATCGCCGCGGCGGGTCGGCTGTCGCCGCACTCGTTGCGGCACGCCTTCGCCACCGGCGCCCGTGAAGTGGGCGTCCCCCTCGAAGACGTCCAGGACGCCATGGGGCACGCGGATCCGCGCACCACCCGCCGCTACGACCGCGACCGGCACAACATCGACCGAGACCCCGCATTCCTGTTGGGCGCGCGCCGGGCCAGCCGGACAAGATGATCGAGGATGCCGGTGACCGCGCTCGCGGTCACCGGCTCGTCGTGCAGGACCGTCGGTTCCCCACTGGGGTTGCGGGGGAGGGACATCCTGGAGGCATGTCGATGCGGCCGGTGGAGCTGATCCTGCCGTTCCGGGGGAGCTGGATCGTGGAGAACAGTCCCGCTCGCCGGGTGCCGAGTCATGGCACGCACGCCTTCGGGGCCGGTCACGCCATCGACTTCGTCGCGGTTCGGGGCGGCCGGACCGCGACGGTCCGGGACTGGCGGACGGTGCTGAGTGCCGAGCCCGTCGAGCGGTTCTACGCCTTCGGCCGGCCTGTTCTCGCGCCCGCCGCCGGCCGGGTGGTGTCGGTGCTGGACGGTGTGCCGGATCTGGTGGCCCGCCGTTCCTTCCCCAGCCGTCTCGGGTACGCGCTGACCCAGGCATCCCGGGCCCGCCAGGGTGCGCGGGGGCTCGCCGGCAATCACGTGGTCCTCGCGCTCGCCGACGACGGGCCGTACCTGGTCGTGGCCCACCTGCGCCGGGGCACCGTGGCCGTGCGCGAGGGCGACCGGGTGAGCGCCGGTGAGCCGCTGGGCCGGTGCGGGAACTCCGGCAACTCGACCCAGCCACACGTGCACCTGCAGGTCATGACCGACGCCGACCCGTTCGCCGCCACCGGCGTGCCGATCCTGTTCCGCGACTACCGGGTCCACGGCCGCGACGGCCTCCAGGAGCGGGGCCTGCCGGACACCGGCGACATCGTCGAGGCGGCGTAGCCGGAGGGGCATCGGCACCGCCGGGGAGGTTCACGATGAGAGCCGCAGCCGGTCAGGCGTCGGCGCGGCCCGGGGTCCAGCCGGAGACGTCGCGCAGGCGGCCGCGCCACAGGCGGCCCGGGACGCCCTCGATCATGCCGGGGCGGGAGATGCGGGCGCCGCGCAGGTGGATGTAGCGGGTCGGCTCGGCGATCGCCTGGTACTGCCGGTACGAGATCTCCTCGCCGATGTCGCGGCTCTTCACCGCGGCGTGGGCCAGGTCGGACTGTTCCTTCACGTACTCGGCCATGCCCACGTAGTACGCGTCCTCGTGGTCGTTCAGCTCGCTGAGCTCGGCGAACCACTGCCACTGTGGGATCAGGTCGCCGTCGACGACGAGGCCGCCGACGGTCAGCGTGAACGGGGTGCCCGGGTCGACCGGTTCGACCAGCTTATCCGTGAGGGACACGTAGTTGGCGAGCACACCGTCCGGCTCGGCCCAGTCGGAGCGCAGCGCGCGGATGTCCAGCATCGGATCAGACATATGCCTAATCTAGGGCAACCCGGGACCGCGTGATCTCAACTCGTACAGGAAAGGGCGGGGTTGAAGTTGAGAAGGGTCATGCTGGGGCGTCGGTCGCGCAGGACGCGGCTGTCGGCGAGGGCGGTCAGCAGGCGGGAGGCCGGTGCCTTGAGGTCGGTGGCGGTGGCCACGCCGGGGATGCGCGTCGGCAGGGCGAGTGCCTGGCTGACCGAGAGGCTGAACGGCATGGGCGGCGCGGTGTAGTCGGCGCTGAGCCGGCGGGGCCGGGCGCTCAGCCAGGCCGGGATCGAGTCGAAGAAGAGCGCGCCGCCGGGGAAACGGGCGGCGCAGTCGGCGATCAGGGCGAAGACCGCGTCCGGGTCGAGGTACATGAACAGGCCCTCGGCGGAGAGGAAGACGCCGTGCGCCGGGTCGACCAGGTCCAGCCAGGCGCGGTCGAGGGCGGAGCCGGCGTACGCGGTCATCCCCGGTTCGGCGGGCAGGAACCGGGCGCGCAGCTCCTGCACCTCCGGGAGGTCGACGGTGAGCCAGGGTACGTCCGGCCGGCCCAGCCGCCAGTAGGTCGTCTGCAGCCCCTCGCCGAGCGCGACCACCGTGGCCCGGGGATGCCCGGCGAGGTAGGCCCGGATCTCCCGGTCGAGGATCGCGGCGCGCACCGCGTGGGCCGGGCCGGGGCGGCCGAAACGGCGGTAGTCGTAGGTGATCGTGTCGTGCAGCTTCTCCGAGAGCGGGTCGTGGAACCCCGATCGCGGGCGCCGGGACTGCCACGCCCGGCTGCGCAGCGGCCAGAGCAGCGTCTCGGCGACCCCGTCAAGCAGCGGTTCCACGCGCACCCCCGAAGAACGTGGCGTCGACGTCGAAACCCTCGGCGAGCATCGGTGGGTGGCCGATGAGCTCGAGCGCCCGGCTGGGCAGCGGCTGCCGGGCGGCCTCGGCGGACTCCCACAGCAGGACGGCGCCCCAGCGGTTGCTCTCCGGGTCGGAGATCCACATCTTGAAGGCGAGCCCGGGGACCTGGGAGAACGCGGCGACGGATTCGTCGTGGACGTACGCCCGCAAGGTTTCGATGGTCTGGTCGGAACCGGTCAGGTCCCACCAGACGACGCTGGCCCGCATGCCGGTCAGTCCCAGCACAGGCAGAACGGCTTGCCGGCCGGGTCGGCGTAGACGCGCCAGTTGTCGCCGGCGGAGTCCAGGAAGGTCGCGCCCAGCTTCAGCGCCGCGGGCTCGGCGACCTCGACGTCGTCGACGGTGACGTCGATGTGGATCTGCTGCGGGTACGCCGGGTCCGGCCAGCGCGGCGCCCGGTAGTCGGCGACCTGCTGGAACATCAGCGGTTGCGCGCCCTCCTCGCCGATCATCGCCATCCCGTCGCCCTCGTAGGTGACCGGCTTGCCGAGCAGTTCGGCGTAGAACCGGCTCAGCGCCGCGGCGTCGGGGCAGTCGAGCATCACGCCCGCCAGCGCGGCGGTGTCCCCGATACACAGGTCGAACGGGTGCCCGGCGGGATCGGCCAGGGTGTGCCAGCGCTCGTTCTCGCGCAGCACCGACGCGCCGAGTGCGACGGCCCGGCCCGCGGCGGCCGTCAGGTCCGGGACCCGCAGGTCCAGGTGGGCCTGCTGCGGGTGGGCCGGGTCCGGCCAGCGCGGCGGCACGTGGTCCGGGCTGAGCTGCATGGCGATCCGCCAGCCGTTCCCGGCATCGAGGGAGATCCAGTCGTCGTCGGCGTACCGCTCGCTCCACCCGCCGAGGGCGAGGTAGAAGTCGGCCAGGCCCCTGATGTCCGCGGTGTCGAGTGCCACCGCCCGTAACGTACCGATCATCGATCCATCATGCCCGAATCCGGCGTCGCGCGAGGACCCCGGCGAGATAGATCCCCCCGAGGAAACCGGTCATCGCGCCGACCGGGACCGTCACCCGCTGGGCGAGCAGGTCGGCGGCGAGCAGCAGGGTCGCCCCGACCAGCGCGGCGACCAGGACGGCCGGTGCGGGTGCCCGGGTGACGCGCCGGGCGAGTTGGGGCGCGGCGAGCGCCACGAACGCGATCGGCCCGGCCGCCGCGACGCCGGCCGCGGTGAGCCCGACGCCGACGGTGATGGTCGCGAGGCGCTGCCGGGCCGGGCTCAGGCCGAGCGACGCGGCCTTGTCGTCACCGATTTCCAGTACGCGCAGTCCCCGGGCGCAGAGCAGCGCCGGGACCAGCAGCAGCGCGACGGCCGCCGCGGTGACGCCGAGGTGGCCGCCGCGCCCGTTGAGGCTGCCGACCAGCCAGACCGCGGCGTTCTGCGCGTCGACGATGTCGGCCCGGGTCAGCAGGAACGCGTTGACCGCGGTGAGCAGCGCCGCGAGTCCGATCCCGATCAGGATGAGTTTGTTCCCGGTGCCGCCGAGCAGCAGCGAGACGACCGCGACGGCCAGGCCGCCGAGGACCGCGCCGGCGCCGGCCGAGAGGGTGCCCTCGGGCAGCAGCAGGATCGCGGTCAGCGCGCCGGTGGCCGCGCCGCTGGTGAAGCCGACGACGTCCGGGCTGCCCAGGGGGTTGCGGGTGACACTCTGGAACAGTGCCCCGGCGGCGCCGAGCGCGGCCCCGACGGCGAGGGCCAGGCCGATGCGGGGGAGCCGGAGGTCGACCAGGACGAACACGGTCCGCCGGTCGGCGTGTCCGGTGAGCACGGAGAGCAGGTCGACGGAGAAGGTCCCGGTCGACAGGGCGAGCGCGACCAGGGCGAGCGTCGTCGCGGCCAGGATCAGGATGCGGTTCATCGGCTGCGCACCAGGGCGATGAAGACCGGGGCGCCGATGACGCCCATCAGGATGGCGACCTCGATCTCGCCGGGCCGGGCGGCGACGCGCCCGGCGATGTCCGCGGCGAGCAGGACCAGGGGGCCCAGCGCCAGGCTGTAGCCGACGATCCACCGGATCCGGGGGCCGCAGATCAGCCGGGCGGCGTGCGGTACGGCGAGCCCGAGGAACCCGATCGGCCCGACCAGCGCGGTGGCCGCTCCGCAGAGCAGGGTGACGCCGAGCAGCCCCCACGCGCGGGTCCGGTCCGGGTCGGCACCGAGGGCGGCCCCGCTGTCGTCGCCGAGCGCGATCACGTCGAGGGACCGGCCGACGGCGAGGGCGATGGCCAGCCCGGCGAGCAGGATCGGGGCGGCCGGGGTGAGCGCGTCGAGGGGCTGGTCGGCGAGGGTGCCGACGACCCAGAACCGGTAGTGGTCGAAGGCGTCCTGGCTGGTCATGGTGAGCCCGGCGACCAGTCCGGTGAGGCAGGCGGTGACCGCGGCGCCGGCCAGCACCAGGTTGCCGCGGAGCGCGACGACGACCCCGGCGGCGAGGGCCGCGCCGAGCAGGGCGGAGACGAGGCGGGTGCTCTCGGGTGCGCCGGCGACGATGCCGAGGACCACGGCGGCGGCCGCGCCCGCGTTGACGCCGAGCAGGCCCGGGTCAGCGAGGGGGTTGCGGGTGAGTGCCTGCATGAGTGCCCCGGCGACGCCGAGGGCCGCGCCGACGCAGAGCCCGAGCACGGTGCGGGGGACGCGGACCTTCCAGACGATGCCGTCGTGGGTGGCGAGTTGTTCCCGTACGGCGTGCAGCGGCAGGTCGACGGCGCCGATCGCGAGGCTGGCGGTGGCCATCGCGGCCAGCAGCAGCGCGCACCCGGCCAGCCCGGCGGGCAGCCACCGGGGAGTGAGCGTCATGGGGTGGTCCATCCTGGTGGAACGTTCCATCTTTTCGAAGGTTAGGCTAGCCTAACCGCACCGATGCTCCATGATCACCCCCAGGGAACAGCCATGTCCGGAATCAGCCGGCGCGCTTTCGGCGCGCTCGCCACCGTCGCTCTCTTCGCCACCGTCACCGCCTGCGACACCGAGGAGGAGCCCGCCGCGTCCGCCTCCGCCGCCACCGGTTTCCCGGTGACGATCGACCACGCCTTCGGCTCCACCGTGCTCGAGACGTCGCCCGAGCGGATCGTCGTGATCGGCTACAAGGAACAGGACTACTACCTCGCGCTCGGCACCGTCCCGGTCGCGATCCGGGACTGGTACGGCGACATGCCCTCGGCGACCTGGCCGTGGGCGCAGTCCTACCTGGGCACCGCGACGCCGACCGTGCTGCCCCGCGCCGACCTCGACTTCGAGGCGATCCTGGCGCTCGACCCGGACGTGATCGTCGGCATGTCCGCCGGCCTCACCCAGGAGCAGTACGACACCCTCGCCAAGATCGCCCCGACCGTGGCGCAGCCGGACGCCGACGACCAGTGGGCGGTCACCTGGCAGCAGATGACCCGTACCGCCGGGAAGGTCCTCGGCAAGAGCACCGAGGCCGAGACGATGGTGACCGACCTGGAGAAGCGCCTCACCGACGCGGCCGCGAAGTACCCGCAGCTCAAGGGCGCTTCCACGGTCTTCGCCTCCGGCTTCGAGGGCCAGTTCTACATCTTCAGCCCGAACGCGACCGGCTCCAAGGTGCTGCTCAGCCTGGGCCTGACGATGGCCGACGAGGTGGGCACGCTGACCGACAACGCCAACGAGTACTTCGTGATCAGCAAGGAACGCTTCGACCTGCTCGACGTGAAGGTCGCCGTCTGGTCCGAGGCCGCCGGCGACGACCTGATCACCAAGCTGCTCGCCGACTCGCTCTACACGTCCCGGGCCGTGCACACCGAGGGCCGCGACGTCTTCCTGGGCACCGAGGCCAACGGCGCGTTCTCGTTCTCCAGCGTGCTGAGCCTGCCGTACGTCATCGACACGATCGTCCCGGCGCTCGCCGCGGCCGCCGACGGCGACCCGGCCACCACCTCGGCGTTCTCCGCATGAGCGCCACCGACACCAGCGACACCGACACCAGCGACGGCCCCGGCGCCTGGACCGGCGAGGTCCTCGCGGCCACCGCGCTGGGCGCGCACTTCACGCGCGTCACCCTCTCCGTTCCCTCCTACCGTACGCTCGGCGTCCCCGACGAGTCGGTGACCCTCTACTTCCCCCGCCCCGGCGAGTCCGCACCACCGGCGATGACGTTCACGAACGGCGCCTGGGGTTACCACGGCCTCCCCGACGCCCCGATCGGCCGGAACTACACGATCCGCGCCGCCGACGGCGAGACGCTGACCGTCGACTTCGTCCGGCACGGCCACGGCGTCGCCTCCACCTGGGCCGAACGGGCGAAACCGGGCGACGGCATCGTCCTGTGGCGCCAGCGCGCCTGGTACCGCCCACCCGCCGACACGGACTGGATCGTGCTGGCCGCCGACGAGACCGGCCTGCCCGCGATCGCCCGCACCCTGCGGCAGCACACCGGCCCGGCCCCGATCACGGTCCTGGCCGACGGCTCCTACCCGGACGTCCCGCTGCCGGCGTCCACCGGTTCGCTGTTCGACCGGATGCGCGCCTTCACGCCACCGCCGGGCCGCGGGTACGTCTGGTTCGCCGGCGAGTGCGGCGACGCCCGCAAGGCCCGCACCCTCTGGCGCGACGTGCACGGCCTGTCCCGCGACCGGGTGACGTCGGTCGGGTACTGGCGCGCCGACGCGCAGACGTGGGAACGCCGGTACGAGGAGATCCGCCCGGAGATCGAGCTGTTCTATCAGCACCGCCTCGACGCCGGTGACTCGCTGACCGAGGCCGGCGACCACGTCGAGGACGAACTGGCCCGCCGTGGCCTGTAGCTCCCGGCCCCGGCGCGGTCCGCGCCGGGCTTGACCGGTTGCCGGGCCGCCCGGGGCGCCTCGTCCCGCCGCCAAGCAGTTGATCTAGGGCGGAAAGGCGAACCAGCCGTATTCGCCGGGTTCGAGGTCCGCGGGGAGGACGCGGTCGGGCTTGCCGGCGATGATGAGATCGCCGTCGTCGAAGACGAGGAAGCGTGGTAGCCCTTCACCGCAGGTGAGTTCTTCTTCCACATTGACCAGGCGGACCGAGAAGTAGGCTTCGGCGGCCGAGGTGCCCCATCCCTGGTAGCCGGCTTCGTCCTTCTCGGGAAGGGCGGCGAAGGCTTGGGCCTCGGCCTCTGTCAGGTAGACGAACAATTCGTGCCCGTCACGACCGCGATGTATCCACCAGCCGTCCTCGTCCATGCGATCGACGTGCACACCGATCTCGTGCAGGTGGGCGACGATCGTCGCGAGCACGGCCGGCGAGGCCTGAGCGCCAGCGTCCGTCTCGGTTGCGTTTGTCATGCCGTCCCCCTTCGGATTGCAGCCGTGCCCCGGGGGTGAAACCGGGCGGTGTCGTTCCGCAGACGTCGCTGGCGTCCGTAACGGGGGGCTATCAGGGAGGTTACCGGGTCGCCCCGACCTGCGCGTCGTAACCTCACCGCGCAGACCAACCAGGCCGCGGTGCCAGACTTCTCGGGAATGTCCCGGGCGATCGCGGACCGCACTTCCTGCGCAGCGGTCCGCGATCGCCCGGGAACGCCTGCGTCACGTGGTCCGGCCGGCATCCCGGCCGCGTGCCAGGCGGGTGGAGTCGCGCAGGTGGACGTGGACCGGGTGCTCGATCTCGCCGTCGGCCGTGCCCGCCAGGAGCTGGTCGAGCAGGGCCACGCAGCGCCGCCCGGCCTCCAGGGGGCCGATGTCGATCGCGGTGATCGGCGGCTGGCCCAGCCTCGCCGACGTCGACTCGGTGCCGGTCGCGAGCAGGAAGTCGCCGCCGGCCGTCCGGCCGTGTCTCGCGAGGGCCGGCAGCACCGCGGGGGCCGTGTCGACCGGGCCGCAGAACAGGGCGTCGACCGCCGGGTCCTCGGTGAGCAGCCGGTCGGTGGCCTCGGCGATCTGTGGGCCGGCCGGGATCCAGTCGATGGAGACCACCGCCGGGGGCACCGCGTGAAGACCACACCATTCCCGGTACGCGTCACCCAGCTGGGCCGTCCAGTCCCCGGTCTCCGGCGGGATCATCAACGCCGGACGGCGCCCGCCCGCCGTCCACATCTGGTCGAGCACGGTGCGCAGCGCCCGGCGGTGATCGCACCACAGGACGACCGCCGGCCGGGTCATCCGGGGGCCGTACGGTCGCTCGAAACTGACCACCGGGAGGCCGGAGGCGAGCAGGGCCACCGCGGCCGCGTCGGTCTCGTCGGGGTCGGAGAGGATCACGCCGTCCATCAGGGGCAGCGCGCCCCGGTCGGCGCCGCTGAGGATGACCATGTCGCGGCCCTGGGCGGAGAGCTGCTCCATCGCGCCGAAGACGAACCGCATGTAGTACTCGGACGTGGACGGTATCCCCGGCACGTAGACGCCGACCGTGCCGGTGCGCCGGGTGCGCAGCTGGCGGGCGGCCCGGTTGGGGGAGTACCCGAGCTCCGCGACCGCGGTCAGCACCTTGTCGCGGGTGGCGGCGGAGGCCCGGCCGGTGCCGGCGAGCACGTTGGAGACGGTGGACTTGCTGACCCCGGCCCACCGCGCCACGTCGTGCAGGGTGGCGGAGCGGATCTCGGGCATACCGCCCAGTCTGTCAGGTCGGCCTCGGTGCCACGGCGACCGCGGTGGCGAAAACGACGATGGTCCAGCGCAGCACCCGTGACGGCATCCGGCGGGCGATCCGGGCGCTGGCGAACCCGCCGATCATGGTGGCCGGGGCGAGTACCGCGCCGGCCACCAGTCCGCCGCCGAACAGCGCCGCGATCTCCGTACCCGTCATGATCCCGACGGTATCGACCGTCACATGTGGCCTCGCCGGTTCGTCCCCGGGGCATGTATCTCACCGTCACGCTCATCGCCGCGTTCCTGAACGGCGCCGCCGCCGTCGTCTACCTGATCGGCCACGAGTACCCGAGGTCGCAGGCGGACATCAAGGGCATCCCGCGCCGGTACGTCCCGGTCCTGGGCTCGCTGCTGGCCGCGGGCACCCTCGGCCTGCTCGCCGGGCTGCGGTTCCCGCTGGTCGGCACGCTCGCCGCGGCCGGGCTGCTGCTCTACTTCACCGGTGCCCTGATCGCCCACCTGCGCGTCGGCTCGCGCAACCTGGTCGGCTGGGCGGTCTTCTTCGGTACGGCACTCGCGACCGTGGCGGTGCATCTCACGCGGTCCTGAGGTGCCGATGTCACAGCCGCCGCCGGTTGTCTCGTCTACCGGGGGACGACACACGGGACAACCGGGAGCTGATGATGAACCTCGTCCTCTGGATCGCCGCTGGCGCGCTGGCCACGGTGGCTCTGCTCGGCGGCGTGACGAAGACGTTCGTGCCCAAGAAGAAGTTGGCGGCGATGCACGGTGGGGGCTGGACCGCGGGCGTGAGCGTCGCCTTCGTCCGGACGCTGGGGATCCTGGAACTGTTCGCCGCGGTGGGGCTGATCCTGCCGGCCGCGCTCGGTATCGTTCCGGTGCTGGTGCCGGTCACCGCCGCCTGCTGGGTCGTGCTGATGGTCGGTGCCGCGCTCACCCACCGGCGGCGCGGGGAGAACGCCCTGGTCCTGCTCAACCTGGCGTATCTGGCGCTGGCCGCGTTCGTGGCCTGGGGCCGGTTCTGAGAATGAGAAGGGGCGCAGGAGCGGTCATGGGGAAGACGGAGGAGTTCCAGGCGCTGCGGGCGCTGCTGTTCTCGATCGCGTACCGGATCCTGGGCAGTGTCACCGAGGCCGAGGACGTCGTGCAGGAGACCTGGCTGCGATACGAGGCGTCCACCACCGAGCCCCGGTCGGTGCGCTCGTTCCTGTCGGCGACGGTGACCCGGCTCGCGATCGACGTGCTGCGTTCGGCGCGGGTGCGGCGCGAGCAGTACACCGGGCCGTGGTTCCCGGAGCCGCTGCTGACCGACCCGTACGCCGATCCGGAGCGGTCGGCGGAGCTGGCCGACTCGGTCTCCACGGCCGCCCTGTTGCTGCTGGAACGGCTCAGTCCGCTGGAGCGGGCGGTGTTCGTGCTGCGTGAGGTGTTCGACTTCGGGTTCCCGGAGGTCGCGGCGGCGGTGGGCCGGTCCGAGGCGGCCTGCCGGCAGCTCGCGGTCCGCGCCCGTAAGCACATGACCGAGGGCCGTCCCCGGTTCGACGCGGACCGCCGGGAGCAGGACCGGCTGGCCGTCCGATTCTTCGCGGCGCTGCGCGAGGGCGATGTGGACGGGCTGCGCTCGCTGCTCTCCGCCGACGTCACCCTCGCCGGCGACGGTGGTGGCCGTGCCCCGCAGCTGGCCCGCGTGGTGGCCGGTGCCGACAAGGTCGCGCGGCTGCTGGGCACGGTGTTCCCCCGGATGGCCGAGCTGGGCATCACGCTGGAGCAGCACGAGGTCAACGGCGCGCCCGGCGCGGTCGTCCGGGATCCGGACGGCCTGGTCCTGCACACGATCGGCCTGGACGTCCTGGACGGCGAGATCCAGGCGGTCCGCTTCGTCCAGAACCCGGAGAAGCTGGCCCATCTGGGCCCGGTCGCCGACGCGTGGGCGATCGACCGCCGGCTGCGGGGGCGCTGAGCGGGCCCGGCCGTCAGCGGCGGGTCTCGTCGATGGTGTCCAGGACGGCCGGTCCGGTGGCCTTGAGGATCTTCTCGCAGACGGTCCGCAGCTGAGCGACGTCCTCGCTGGTGAGCGGGTCGATGACGGTACGGCGGACCTCGCGGACGTGGCCCGGGGCGATCTCGACGACCTTGGCCATGCCGGCGTCGGTGAGGACCGCCTCGACGTGGCGCGGGTCGGTGCCGGGGCACTGGCGGCGGTCGACCCAGCCGGCGCGTTCCAGGCGGCTGACCGCGTGCGAGAGCCGGGACTGGGAGCCGTTGGTCAGCACGGCGAGGGTGGCCATCTGCATCGACCGGCGGGGGCGGACCGAGAGCACGGAGAGGATCGAGTACTCGAAGAAGTTGACCGACGCGTCCCGCTTGAGCTGGGCGTCGATGGCTGCGGGCAGCGTGGTGAGCACGCCGACCAGGTGCAGCCAGGCCAGCAGCTCGTCCTCGGAGAGCCAGGGGGTGTCGTCGCTCACAGGTCAAGCTTACCGGTATTGAACATTCAACTCCGACGTGTCAGTCTCGGGTTGAACATTCAACCACCGTTCCCCCCTGAACCGAGGAGCTCCCGTGACCCTCCTGCGTATCGACTCCAGCATCCTGGGCCCGAACTCCGCCAGCAGCGAGCTCGCCGAACTGGTGCTCACCGCCTGGCGCGCCGAGCTGCCCAGCGAGCCGGTCGTGCAGCGCCACCTGGGAGCCGAGCCGCTGCCGGCCGACGCCTGGGCGACCGTCGTCGGCGCCGGCTACACCCCCGAGGACCAGCGCACCGAGGCCCAGAAGTCCGCGGTCGCGCTCGCCCAGAGCCTCGCCGCCGAGCTGCGCGCCGCCGACCACGTGGTGATCGCCGCCCCGCTCTACAACTTCGGCGTCTCGCAGCACGTCAAGATCTGGATCGACCTGGCCATCGCCGGCGGCGAGCAGGGCGAGAAGCTGCTCGACGGCAAGCCGGTCGTGCTGCTGACCACCCGCGGCGGCGCGTACGGCGCGGGCACCCCGCGCGAGGGCTGGGACCACGCCACCGACTACCTGCGCCGCATCCTCGCCGACGTCTGGGGCGCCGAGCTGACCGTGGTCGAGCGCGAGTTCACCCTGGTCGGCGTCAACCCGGCCCTGGACGCCTTCACCGACACCGCCGCCGCGATGAAGTCGACCGCCTTCGAGCAGGCCACCACCGCCGGCAAGGCCCTCGCCGCACGCTAAGCTGACAACACGCTGAGCTGACAAATGGACGGCCGCGATGCTAGCGCGGCCGTCCATTTTCGTTCGCGGCCTGCCACCTGGCCGTCTCCTCGGGCGTGAAGGGTTTCGGCACCGGGATTCCCGCGAGGCGGCAGAACTTCTCGATGTACGTCTCGTTCTCGGGTTCGGGTTGCTGTGGTTCGTCGGTCATGGGACGAAGGTTAGGCAGTGATCGGCACTGGTCAAAGGGCGTGCAATCCTATGGGGCGATGGTCAATGATCTAGTTTTTCGTGAACTGCACGCCGAGCTCGCGCCGTCGCGGGAGGCGTTCGACCTGGTGTGGACGCACTGCCGGATCGTGTGCCGGATCGCCGAGCAACTGCTCGCCGGTCAACCGCGGCTCGACGCTGATCTCGTGCGGGCCGGGGCGCTGCTGCACGACGTCGGCGTGTACCGGCTGATGGCCGACGAGCACTACATCCGGCATGGGCTGCTCGGCTACCAGGCGCTGCGCGAGCGCGGCTACCCGGAGCGGCTGAGCCGGTTCTGCAACCACCACACGGGTGTCGGGCTGACCGCGGACGACGTCGCCCGGCAGCATCTGCCGCTGCCGCCGGGCGACTACCTGGCCGAGACCGGGGAGGAGGAGCTGGTCATGTACGCCGACAAGTTCCACAGCAAGTCGACCCCGCCCCGGTTCGTCACGGCCGCCTCCTATGGGATCGCGGTGAGCCGGTTCGGTGACGACAAGGCCGCGATCTTCACCGGGATGGTCGACAGGTTCGGCGAGCCGGACCTGGAGAGCCTGGCCGCCGAGTTCCAGCACCCGATCCGGTAAAGAAAGATCAGGTGAGCGAGGCGAGCAGGCCCAGTTCGGCGTGGAGCACACCGGGCTGGCCGAGCGCGCGGAGGTCGTCCTCCACCTCGGCCAGCTCGAGCGAGCCGTCCAGCGTCGCCCGGTACCGGACCATCGTCCACAGGAAGACGTCCAGGTTGTCGAAGCCGGTGCCCTCCTCCAGGGTCTCCTCCTCGTGGAACCAGATCCGGATCGACCCGTCCGGCAGGACCACGTACAGGTTGCTGCTGCCGTCGGCGGCGAGCGCCCAGACGTGCTCGGCGCCGTGCACCGCGCAGTCGTTGGCGGCGAAGTCGAACCCGTACGACCAGTCGTACACGTCCATGAACTGGGCGAGCCGCCCGGAGCGCACGAGCGTGTCGAAGGCGGCGAGCGCGGCCGCGTCGGCGGACGGCAGCAGCTGAAGGAAATCGGTCACCGGTCGGATGTCGGATCCGACGTCGACCCGCTCCTCGTCGGCGAACCAGCGGTCCAGGTCGGCGGCGAGCGCGGTCACGGTGTACCCGGACAGGTCATCGAGGTTCAAGGGCATCGCCGGATGGTAGCGGGCCGAACCAGTCGACCCGCTGCCCGTGCCCGGTCACCCAGGCGAGCGGCCGTCCGTCCAGGGCGAGCACGTTGTAGTAGTCGTCCGACGGCGGCGCGGGCATCCCCGGCAGCGGGACGAGCGCCGGCGATTCGACGGAGATCCAGTGCACGGGCAGGGTGCGCATCATCCGGGTGAACGCGCCCGGGTCCGGCATCTGGTAGACGACCGAGGTGTGGAAGACGACCGGCGTCGCGCCCTCGGGTGCCCGGGCGGCGAGTTTCGCGACGGCCTCCAGGGCGTCGCCGCGGACCAGCCGGGGCGGGTCGGTCTGCGCGATCGCGATGGCCGCGCGCAGTCGTTCGCGCCGGTGCTCGTGTTCCGGCCAGATCAGCGCGTCCAGCCACGCCACGTGATCCGGATCGGTCACGTCCAGGGGGTTCAGGTCGACGCCGGCCCGCCACACGACCTCCGGCAGCCGCCGCGGCACGGGCAGGCCGGTCGCCGCGCACGCCACGACCGGCCCGCTGTCCCCGACGTTCCGGCCGCCGTAGTCGTAGGTGTACCGGTCCGGGAACAGGTTCAGCCCGGCGGAGGCGCCGACGTCGATCAGCGCGAGGGGCTGCGGCAGCGCGGCGAGCACGGGCAGTAGCGCCGCGCACCGCCCGATCTCGTTGGTCTGCGTGGCCCGCACCCGCATCTGCGCCGCGATCTCATCCCAGCGTTCGAGCACGAATTCCCGGAATCCGGCGTCGTCGAGGGGCCCGCCGAGCAGCCGCACGACCCCGAACAGCAGGTTCGGCTGCCGTTTCGCCGCCGGCAGCCCCCCGATCAGCGCCAGCAGCCCGTCATCCCCGGCGACCGTCGTCGCGAGCCGCTCATACGCCGCCGACACCCCACGAGCCTCACGCCGTGCGAACTCCAGGTAGTCACTCCGGTCACTCATGGCGTCATTCCAACACCTTCGCTCACGTACGCCCACCCCGCCGCCCCCGCGCTCAAAAGGCCGCCGGCGCAGCCCGCCGGCTCCCGCCGGATGCTCTCCCGCCCCACGGTGCCCGCCCCGCGACGCCGTGCCCAGGTCAGGGCCGTCCGGCGTGTCCGGGTTCTGGCTGGTGCTCACGCGTGCCTGACGGCCCTTGAGGCACCCGTGAGCACCAGCCAGGAGCTGGGGCGCGCCGCGAGGAGGGAGCCCGGACGCGGCTCGCGACGCCGCCCGGCGGGCACGTCCGGCGGGAGCCGGCAGGGTGAACTGCCGGCCTCTTGAGCCGGGCGTGGGCCGCGGTGGGCGTACGTGAAGGATCAGGGACGGCGCGTGAGGCGCCACCAGAGCGAGGCGGGCGCGGAGGCCTCGTCGGACCGGAGGGTGACCGAGACGCCCGCGGCCTTGACCGTGCCGAGCTCCTGACCGGAAGTGACCTCGGCGCCGGGCGTCGTCGTAGCCACCGTGACCGGGACGGAGAGGCCGGGCCAGCCGATCACCTTCAGCGGCTCGGCGGTGCTGACCGACGTGGTGGTGCCCCACGCGGTGGTGACCGTGCCGGCCGTGGTCGCGGCGAGCAGCTGGTACTGCTTGACGACCTTCTTGACCGCGGTCATCAGCTTGCGGACCACCTTGTTGACCGCGGCGAGCTGGATCGACGTGTTCGCGCCGGGCTGGCTGAAGACCGCGCCGACCAGCGTCAGCGTCTTCCCGGCGACGCTCAGGTGCGCGGCGAAGAGCAGGTTGCCGCCGGCCTCGTCGGTGGAGCCGGTCTTGATGCCGAAGATGCCGCTCACGCCGAGTAGCGCGTTGTAGTTGCTGATCGTGCCGGCCACCGGGATCTCGGCGCTGTGCAGGGCCACGATGTCGGCGAACACCTCGTCGTCGATCGCGGCCTCGCCGAGCAGCACCTGGTCGCTGGCGGTGCTCGTGGTGGACGGCAGGAACCCGGACGGGTCGGTGTACTCGGTGTCGGTCATGCCCAGGTCGGCGGCGGCCTTGTTCATCTTGGTCAGGAAGTCCTCGACCGAACCCGAGTCCCAGACGGCGAGCTGGTGGGCGATGTTGTTCGCCGACGGCAGCATCAGGGCTTCCAGCGCGTCGCGTTCGGTGAGCTGCTCGCCGACGGTGACCGGGACCAGCGACTGACCGGTCGGGATCCGGGACTGGTAGTCGGCGACGTCGGCCGCGGTGACGGTGAGCGTCGGCCCCTCCTCGTCGCCGGTGAGCGGGTGCTCCTGGAGGATGACGTACGCGGTCATCACCTTGGCGACGCTGCCGATCGGGTTCGAGGACCCGGCCCGGTACCCGCCGAGCTTGCCCAGCCCCTGGATCATCAGCTCGGCCGAGCCGTCGGAGGGCCAGGGCAGATCGAGGGCCTCGCCGGGGATCGTGAGGGACTTCGCGATCGTCGTGGTCAGCGTGGCTACCGGAAGGTCCCGGGTGAGCTGCAGCGCGCTGCCGGTGCCGAGCACGGCGACCGCGAGGACGGCGGCGACGATCGTCGCGATCAGTCCGGTCCTCCGCACCTTCTTCTGTTCGGCGGGTTCCGGGACGGGCTTCGGGGCGGGGCTCGGGGGCGGCCATCCGGGATTCTGTACCGGGCCGCCCTGCGGGACCGAGGCGCGCCCGCCGGACGGTGGCGCGGGTGGCACCGTGGCGCGGCCACCGCCGCCCTGCCCGTACGCCGTGCCGTAGGTCGCGCCCGGCCCGTTCGCTCCCAGGCCGTTCGCCGCCGGGCCACTTGCTGCCGGATTTAACGGATATGCCGGATTTGCGCCGCCGTAAGCCTGGCCCGGAGCGGGAGCCGGAGCGCCGCCGTAGACGTTACCGGGGGAGGGACGCGGGCCGGGGACCCTCGCCGAGCCGGACGGCGGGCGTCCCCGCTCGGCCTCGTCGTTCGGCCTGGCCGCCTGCGTCATGAACTCGCTCCCTTCCCGGCCCGGCTCGCCCGGGTCGCCCGTCAAAATATCAGCGTCATGCACAAATCGGGTTCGGTAGATTCCGGATCATGGTCAGTGCGTGGGCGCTTTACCGCCTCAGTGATGACGAGATCCGCCTTCTGGGTGCCTACCGGGCGGCCGCGGAGATCGCCGCCGCGGCCGGCACCCCCGGCTGGGCGGGCCTGCGGGCGGCGTACCGGACGGCCTTCGGTGAGCCCGGCGTCAACGCACTGCCCGAGGTCGTCCGGCTGCTCGACGCGTCCGAGGCCCGGATCACCGCCGCGCCACCGGCCGAGTCCGGCGCCGCCCGGGCCGCTGAGCTGGCCACCTGGGAGCCCCGCACCCTGGCCCTGATGCGCGAGCAACCCGCCCGGTGGGACCGGCTGCACCGGGCGGGCCTGCCCGCGGACGCCGCCGCGTGGCGCGACCTCGCCACCGAACCCCGCTACCACACCGCGGCGCTGCGGAAATATCCCGACGAGGTACGGCGGGATTTCACCCGTACCCTGCAGGCCGCCCGCCGTGAACTCGCCCGCGGCTGGCGGCGGACCACCGGGGTGCCCCGCCGCTACCTGTCCGTCGACCGCACCCGGCTGCTGCGCGTCGAGCCGGTCACCGGGCCGCTGACCACGAACCCGTACTGGGACGACGCCCGCAACAGCCACGTCCTGCCCGAGGAGGTCGAGGCCCGCCTCGGCGAGAACCGCAGCGTCGCCCTGCTGGTCGGCAACGGCTGGATGCGCGGCCTGCGGTTGCCCCTGGTCTCCAGCGGCGACACGGGCGCCATCGTCTACCTCAAGCACCGCGACGTGACCGGGGTCCGGCAGTTCGGGATCGCCTTCGCCCGCGACCGGTGGCGGATCAGGCTCTCCGCGGAGACCGACCGGGTGCTGTCGTCTCTGTGATGAACCCGGCCACCCGCTCGTGCAGCCGGGCCGCCCCGATCGCCGCGGCCGCCCGGGCGATCTCCCGGGCCAGCAGCAGCGCACCCGCCGTGTCCCCGGTCTCCCGGGCCAGGACGGCGAGCAGCAACTGCTGGGAGAGCAGCCCGGGGATCATCCCGCCCCGCGCGCTCAACGCCGTGGCCCGCTCCCACCGTGCCGCAGCCGACGCCACGTCACCGTTCTCCAGATCGTGGTCGCCCAGGTGCCGCAGCGCCTCCCGCTCCAGGTAGATGTCGTCGTCCGCGGCCCGCAGCGCGGCCCTGTAGTGTCCCGGCGCCCGTTCCCGGTCACCCATCAGGTTGTCCGCGATCAACCCGAGCCACATCTGCGCCCACCCACGCCGCCGCTCGTCCGGGGCCGCCGCACTCAGCTCCGCACACCGCCGGTACAGGTCACCGGGATCGCCCGGCGTGCCGAGCTGCCGCGCGTACTCGTCCCGGAGGGTGAGCAACCGCAGGTCCCAGCCGTCACCGGCACAGCGCGTCAGCCGTCCGGCGGCCAGCTCCGTGCCCGCGAACCAGTCGCTCTCCACGGCACACTCGGCGGCCGTCAGCGCCGAACCGCCCGCGGCGTCCAGCAGGTCGAGCGCCTGCCCCCACTGCCCGGCCCGGGACAGGGCACGCGCGACCTCATCAATGTCCGTCATCATGGCCGGGGACGGTAGTTAAGCGAAAAACTATCCACAAGGAAACCACTTTTGCGTACGGACCGCATCGACGACCACGTGACCACCTGGGCGGACCACTTCGGGGTCGACCCGATCCAGGAAGCCATCATCGGACGGCTCAGCCTGCTCGGCCGGCACCTGACCCGGCTACGCCGCCACGCCCTGGACACCGGGGGACTCACCCACGGCGCCTTCAAGATCCTGCTGATGCTCCACCGCTGCGAGGCGAGCCCGTCGGAGCTCGCCGAGCGGCTCGGCCTGACCCGCGGCGCCCTCTCCGCCCGGCTACGCCCCCTGGAGGAGACCGGACTGATCACCCGCAGCGGCGAACCGGGGGACCGGCGGCGCGTCCGGGTCCGGCTCACCCCCGCCGGGCTGACCGCGTTCGATCAGCACCTCGACGTGGAGGTGCGGGGCGAGGCACACCTGCTGGCCGGGCTCAGCGAACCGGAACGGCGGGCTCTGGCGGACCTGCTGCGAAAGCTGGTGCTGGCCACCGAGTGACCAGGGCCGCCACCACCGCCGCGATCGCCGGATGACCACCCGCGCCCCGCCGGTACGCCACCCGGGTACGGCGCCGCGTGTCCAGGGGCACCAGATGCACGCCCGGCAACTCCTGCGCCACCGCCAGCTCCGGCACCAGCGACACCCCCTGACCGGCGCCGACCAGGGCGAGGACGGTCGCGAAGTCGTCGGCGCGGTGGCGTACCCGGGGCGTGAAACCCGCCGCCGCGCAGACCCGCAGCGTCACCTCGTGACAGAGCGTCCCCGCACTCGCCACGATCCACGGGGCGTCCCGGGCCAGCTCCACCGACCCGGCCGGCGCGACCACCGGCGACGCCAGGAACACCGTCTCGTCCAGCAGCGGCACCGAGTCCAGCGCCGTGTCCGCCTCCGCCGGCGCCAGGTCGTAATCGTGCAGCAGGCCCACGTCCAGACGCCGCTCCCGCAGCGCCGCCGGCACGTCCGCCGGGTCCAGCTCGGCCACCGTCAACTCCAGCGCCGGATGGTGATGCGCCAGGCTGACCAGCGCCGTCGGCAGCAGACTCCGGACCGCGCTCGGGTACGCGCCGATCCGCACCGGACCCGCCGGGCCCGTACGCACCGCGGCGAGCGCCGCCTCGGCCGCCTCCAGAGCCGCCAGGACCGCCTCGGACTGCCGTACCAGAAGAAGCCCCGCCGGGGTGAAACCCACCGTCCGGCCGGTCCGCTCCAGCAGCGGCACCCCCGCCTCCCGCTCCAGCGCCGCGAGCTGCTGCGACACCGCCGACGCCGTGTAGGACCGGGCCTGCGCGACCGCCGCGATCGTGCCCAGCCGCTCCAGATCACACAGAAGACCCAGTTTCCGTACGTCGAGCATCAGCTGAGCTTACGCCCACCCTAAGCAACGCGAACTGGACCTGATGCTCGCCCCACACCAGGCTGGACCCCATGGAAGGTGTCTACGTACCCCTGATCACGCCCTACCGCGCCGACGGCACCATCGCCTACGACGTCCTCGAAGACCTCGCCCGCGACATGCTGCTCTCCGGAGCCACCGGCCTCGTCGCCCTCAGCACCACCGGCGAAGCCGCCATGCTCAGCCCCGCCGAACGCCACGGCGTCCTCGACTCCCTCTCCCGCGTCTGCGCCCGGCACGGCGCACCCCTGCTCGCCGGCGGCACCCTCGCCGAACTCGCCACATTCCCCGAGGTCACCGCCGCCCTCAGCCTCGTCCCACCCTTCCACCGCCCCGGCCCCGACGGCGTCATCGCCCACTTCACCGCCCTCGCCTGCGCCAGCCCCGTCCCGATCGTCGTCTACCACGTCCCCGCCCGCACCGGCCAACCCCTCGACGCCACCACCCTGCGCCGCCTCGCCGCCATCGACGGCGTCCTCGGCATCAAGTACGCCACCGGCACCGTCGACACCGACCTGGTCACCCTGCTCGCCGACCCACCACCCGGCTTCGCCGTCCTCTGCGGCGACGACACCTTCCTCGCACCCATGCTCGCCCTCGGCGCCAGCGGCGGCATCCTCGCCTCCGCCCACCTGGCCACCACCGACTACGCCGACCTCGTCACCGCCTGGCAGACCGGCGACCTCACCCGAGCCCGCCCCCTCACCCGGAAACTCGCACCCCTCTCGACAGCACTCTTCGCCGAACCCAACCCCACCGTGCTCAAGAGCGTCCTCTACGCCCACGGCCGCATCCCCACCCCGGCGGTACGCCTCCCACTCGTCCCCGCGTCCGAACCCTCCGTCGACGCCGCCCTCGCCGCCGCCCAGCACCTGACGGCGAGCACGACGTGAGAACGACGGGCACGGCACGCGGAGCGCCTCCCGGTTCCGCCTGGCACTCACGGGGTTCCGGCTCGCACTCACGGGTGTCTCAGACCGGCCGACACACCCCACACCACCAGCCAGAACCCGCCCGCGGCCCACCCAGCAGGTTCACGACGCCGAGCGGGTGCACGGCCCGGTGCACCCGCAGGCACGCACCGGGACACGGTTCACCCCTCTCTCCGGCACCGTCTCAACCCCACCGCCCACCGTCGGCCGCCCGGCGCCCCCTTCTCCATGGCCGCACCGCCACGGGCGGGCGACGGTGGGCGGTGCGGGGAAACCCGACGGGGATAGGCTCCGCCACGTGACGAGGCGAGTGCTGGTTACCGGGGGAAGCGGATCGCTCGGGCGCCGCGTGGTGCTGCGGGCCGCCGAGGCAGGGTGGGAAGCCGTCGGCACCTACCTCGTACGGGAGACGGACACCGCCTCCGTACGGCTCGACATCCGGGAACCCGCGGACGTACGGCGAGTACTCGAACAGACCCGTCCCGACGCGATCATCCACACCGCCTCGGGACGCGACCGCAACGACTGGCCGGCCACCGCGGACGGAGCGGCCCACGTCAGCGTCGCGGCCGCGGCCCACGACATACGACTGGTCCACGTCTCCAGCGACGCGATCTTCTCCGGCCGCGACGCCGACTACGACGAGAGCGCGCTACCCGACCCGGTCTACCCGTACGGAGCGGCCAAAGCGGCAGCCGAGACCGCCATCACGGCGATCCACCCGGCAGCGGCGATCGTCCGGACCTCCCTGATCCTCGGCGGCGGAGTACCCGGAAACGGGGGAGGAGCCCACGAGACACTCACCCACGACCTGATCGCCGGACGGGTCCGCGGCGCGCTCTTCACCGACGAGATCCGCAAGCCCGTCCACGCCGACGACCTGGCCGACGCACTCCTCGAACTCGCCGGCACCGACTACACCGGCGTCCTCAACGTGGCCGGCGCCGACGCGCTCAGCCGCTACGACCTCGGCGTCCTCGTCGCCCACCGCGACGGACTCGACCACACCGCCATCCCGGCCACCACCATCGCCGCCCTCGGCCTGAACCGGCCACCCGTCCTGCGCCTGACCACCGACCGCGCCAAGCAGCTGCTCAACACCCGCCTGCGCGGCGCCACCGAATTCCTCACCCCTTGACCTCGTCCCGCCCCCGCAGGTCCCGTCTGACGGCGCGATCCCGGGCGGGGAGAGCCGCCACGGTCCGGTGCCTTCGCCGTCTCGCCGTGCCGCCGTGCCGCCCTCCGCGTGCCGCCCTCCGCGTGCCGCTTCTCGCGCTCCCCGGCGCTCCCCGGCCGCTTCCCCAAGCGTGAGCGGGGACGTCGCCGAGAATTACGATTTTCGACACACTGCCTCCCGCGCGCCCACGGCTCAGGGTCTTCCTCTAGGTTGACCGCGTGGACCGACTTGATCACAACCTGTGGGAGCGTTACTCCGAGGCCGCCCGCGACCGCGTCCAGCGGCGGCAATCCTCGATGACCGTGCAATACGAGCTGCACACAGGGGATGTACAGCACTACTGGACCATGGCCGACTCCAGCATCGCCTGGTCCCGCGCCGGCAAGCCCTTCCTCTACGGCAGGTTCACCCTGATCGGCACCGTCGCCCACGGACCCCGCACCTGGCTGTGGTCCTGGGCCAACGAGACCCTGCCCAGCAACGTGCTCGGCGACATGGACAAGGTCCGCCGCTACGGCGAAGAGCACGGCTTCCCGCTGCTCTCGGCGCCGGGCTTCCAGATCGACCCCAAGTCCCTCAGCCAGGCCCAGATGGTCGCCGCCGACATCCTCGGCGCCGACGGCCTCTGGTCCGAACAGGGCAAGGACGTCGACCTGTACTTCGCCCTGCACGACCTCAAGCGCGTCTGACCCCCGATCCGCTGAGTCCCTGACCCTCCTGTCTCCTGCCCCTTCTGCTCCCCGCCGGCTCTAGGGCGAAGCCCCTTCGCCCTGCACGGCCACCCCACATCCGGCACCGGACCGCCGTCACCGGACCGCCGGCACCCCGCCACCCTGTCACCCCGCCGCGCCGCCGCGCCGCTGTCACCCGAAGTCGCGGGACGACGGTGACCGCGTTCGCAGACGTCGCCGGAGCGAACCGGTAAGCGTGTCGACGACCGCCGCCACACCGGGCACCCGCCACCGCGCACTCGTCTCCGCGCCCTTCCTTGCTTCCGGCTGGTCAGGGCACGTGCCGTTCGTGGCCGCACAGGCCGCTTCCCGGCGTACCCGCAAGAAGCCTTTGATCCGAATCAGACAGGCAAGCGGTAGACCGAGACGTGGGAACGCGACGTGGCAGTAAACGGCGCGCCGGACCAGTCGGCGTGCCGCGACTCCAGGGTGAAGCCGGCGAGCTGGGCCATCAGATCGAGCTCGGCGGGCCAGATGTAGCGGTGCGGGGTCCGGAAGACCTCCGCGCGCGTGCCGCCGTCGCCGAACCGGAAATGATGAGAAACGACCCGCTGGTGCAGCACGTCATACGTGTCGAGGCCGATGTAGCCGGGCTCCTGGTGCCAGACCGTCGCCTCCGTGCCCGGTGGCAACTTGCGCAGCTCGGGAACCCACAGCTCGATCACGAAGCAACCGCCCGGGCCGAGATGACGTGCCGCGTTGCGGAAACAGGCGACCTGCTCCGGCTGGGACAACAGGTTCGCAATCGTGTTGTACACCAGGTAGACCAGCGAGAACCGGCCCTCCACCCGCGCCGACGACATGTCACCGGCGGTCACCGGGATCGCCTGCCCGCCGGCCTTCTCCCGCAACCGCGCGATCATCGGCTCGGACAGCTCGACGCCGGAGACCGGCACGCCGCGCCCGGCCAGCGGGATCGCGACCCGGCCGGTGCCGATCGCGAACTCGAGCGCACGGCCACCGCCCGCGAGCTCCGCCAGGCGGCCGACCGTCGGATCGAGCACCTCGGGAGCGAACATGCCGCTGCCCGGGGTGTCGTAGCGCTGCGCGGCGTCGGCGTCCCAAACCTCCTCCTGAAGCACCCGCCCAGACTGGCCGTCCCGCGACACCCGCGTCCACCGAATTTCGGCCGGATCCCGTGTTAGGCCCCTGTTACCGCCCGGGCGGCAGAATGACCCGCGTGACAACACTTCAGACCGAACGGCTCGCCCTCCGGCAGTGGCGCGACGACGACCTGGACGCGCTCGCGGCCATGAACGCGGACCCGGAGGTGATGCGCTACATCATGGACGGCGCCGTCCGCGACCGCCCGCAGACCGAGGCCGGGCTGCGCCACATGGTCAAGATCTGGGAGGAGCATGCGTTCGGGCTGTTCGCGATCGATGTGCGGGAGACGGGGGAGTTCGCCGGGTGGGCGGGGCTCTCGGTGCCGGAGTTCCTGCCCGAGGTGATGCCCACGGTGGAGATCGGGTGGCGGCTCGCCCGGGAGCACTGGGGGCAGGGGTATGCGACGGAGGCGGCTACCGCGGCGCTGCGGTTCGGGTTCGAGGAGCGCGGACTGGAGCGGGTGGTCAGCATCCGCCATAGGGAGAACGACAGGTCACGCCGGGTGATGGAGAAGCTGGGCATGGCGCACGGATTCGACACGGTCGTCCCGGCGAACGGCCAGCCGGTGGCGGTTCACGCGATCAGCAGAGATCAATATCTTGGTGGGGGAGCAGGGGAGAGCTGAATACGGGGAGCCATGGCTTGAGCACGCCGGACGGCCGCGTGACGGTCGATGCGCCGCGCCCGCTCGGGGCGCGCTCGGCGGCGAAGGGAGGGGAGTGGCACTGTCGTCAACCTTGGGTTGACGACAGTGGATTGCGGCCCGGAGGTGAATTCGCGCGAAACCGCCTATCACCCAAGATCCACTCGGGGGCGGGTCGCCAAACCCGTGACGAGACGCGATGGCGCCCACGAGTCGGGCAACGTCGCGAAAGGACAACGAGGGCATCCGTCGGCGACACGCGCCCTGGACGCGTGTCGCCGCTTGCGCTGACGGATGCGTGAGCGAAATGCGTGTGGACCGCCGAGCTCGCGGTTCCGGCGTTGCGGTTGGGCGTTGCGGTGACGCGGCGATGCTGCGGGATGAGTCCGCGGATCGCGCTGGGCAGATCGCGCTGGGCGGCCAGCCTTCGTTTGCGGGCAAATTTTGCGCTCCCAGCGCTGGTCGATAATCTACATTATGTCAACCTGAACGCGGAAAACAGGGGTCGACGGCGAAGTGGGACTTCCCCGGTTTGCGCGAGTTTCCGGCACGGCACGGCGGGGCGGGACGTGGCCGCGGTGGCGGCATGCCGGCTGGGCGACGGAGATTCCCCGGCAACCGCGTTGTCCGCCCATTGGGTCGGGCGCGCTCTGGGTGCGGAGCCGCGCTCGCGTTTTGAGCGCGGCGAGGGCGGGATCGGGCGTACTGGAAAAGGAGCGTGACCGGGCCTCCCCGCCGGCGCCGCCGACGTGATGAGCGGAAGGCGCGGGATGGGCCGGAGTGGGGCGGAGATCGCGGCCCCTCCCCGACTCCGGTCCGAAGAGGGGCTGCCGAGGGAGGCGCGCGACGGGGTTTCCTGGCCGGGACGCCCCTGGCGGATGGCCCGGTCGGATGGCGACGGTGTGGGATGCGGATGCGAGTTCACATATCCGGGCGAAAGGGGTGGATGGGTTAGGTCGGGCGTGTTAGGGTCCTCCAGGAACGAATGCGGATATTTGCTGCATAATATCTCTTATGCAGCACGAAACAACGCGGGTGGAGAACGGCGCGCAGGTGACGGCGCTGATGGAGTTGGTGGACGAGTTCCTGGCGGCGCGGGCGGTGCGGAAGCCGTCGGTGAACACGCTGTCGGCGTATGAGCGGGATCTTCGGCTGGTCCTGGCGCTGGTGCAGCCCTCCCCTGCGGATCCGGCGGACCTCTCCCCTCGCCTGCTGCGGGTGGCGTTCGCGCGGTTCGCGGCGGACCGGGCGCCGGCTTCGGTGGCGCGGGCGTGGTCGTCGTGGAATGCGTTCTTCACGTTTCTCGTCACGGAGGGTGTGGTGGCGGGGAATCCGATGTCGGCGGTGGACAAGCCGCGGGCGGTGGCGCACTCCCCCAAGCCGTTGCGGGGTGAGGATACGCCGGAGACGTTGTTGCGGGAGGTCAGCAAGGTTGACGAGCGGCAGCGTGATCCGTGGCCGGAGCGGGATGTGCTGGTGCTGGCGTTCGCGTTGTGTGCGGGTCTGCGGTTGTCGGAGTTGTTGGCGCTGCGGGTCGGTTCGGTGAGTGGTCGTGACGGTGAGCGACGGGTTGAGGTGGCCGGGAAGGGTGGGCGGCCGCGGGTGGTGCCGATCGATTCCGGTCTGGACGCGGTGGTGGTGCGGTATCTGGCGAGCCGGCGGGTGCGGTTCGGGCGGGCGGAGCCGGCTGCTCCCCTGCTGGTGGATCGGGAGGGTGCGCCGTTGCGGCGGGGTGGGTTGCAGTATCTGGTGCGGTCGTGCTTCCGGCGGGCGGGGGTGGGTGACCGGGTGCCGCGGGGTGCGCAGTTGCATGCGTTGCGGCATACGTTCGCGACGCGGTTGGCGGAGGACGGGGCGAACGCGTCGGAGATCATGCATCTGTTGGGGCACGCGTCGTTGGCGACGTCGCAGAACTACATCGAGGTGACGGCGGATCAGCAGCGTGCGGCGGTGCGCGCGAACCGTACGAATCAGGTGTTGCGGGACCTGGCGTAGCCGGTGAGGCGGTTGGGGACGCCGGCGGTGGCCGGGAGCGGTGGGACGGTGAGGGTGGGATGGGCAGACAGCGGTCGAGTCTGGGTGGGCTGTTGCGGCAGGTGCATGTGAGTGGGCCGTTGTCGCGGGCGGTGTTGGCGGAGCGGATGGGGGTGAATCGGAGCACGATTCTGGCGTTGACGGCGGAGTTGGCCGGGGTGGGGCTGGTGCGGGAGGAGCCTCCGTCGGGGGTGTCGGGGGCGGGGCGGCCGTCGCTGGTGGTGTGTCCGGAGTCGGAGCGGTTCTGGGTGCTGGCGTTCGATGTGGCGGTGGATCGGCTGGTGGCGGCGCGGGTGGGACTGGGTGGTCCGGTGCTGGATCGGCGGGAGGTGCCGCGGTCGCGGGCGGGGGTGGATCTGGACACGGTGGTCCGGGATCTGGTGGCGATGGGGCGGGAGTTGGTCGGTGCTGCCCCGGGTCGGTGTGTGGGGGTGGGTGCGTCGTATTGCGGGATGATCCGGCCCGGGGACGGGATGGTCCGGTATGGGCCGGAGTTGGGCTGGGTGGATCAGGCGTTCGGTACGGAGTTGCGGAAGGCCCTGGATCTGGGTGTGCCGGTGGTGGTGGGTAATGAGGCGCATCTGGGTGCGCTGGCGGAGTTCGCGCGTGGGGCGGGTGCGGGGTGTCCGGATCTGATCTATCTGCATGGTGATGTGGGGGTGGGTGGCGGGATTCTGGTGGGCGGCCGGTTGATGGGTGGTGAGTCGGGTTATGGGTGCGAGGTCGGGCACATGCTGGTGAATCCGTCGGTGTCGGCGCGGCCGTGTCTGTGTGGTTCGCGGGGGTGTCTGGAGGCGGAGACGGGTGAGTACGCGTTGCTGGATGCGGCCGGTGGTGGTGGGTCGGTCGCGTCGGTGGTGCGGGCTGCGGTGGCCGGTGAGGTGTGGGCGGGGCGGGCGGTGGCGGAGATCGGTGATTGGCTGGGTATCGGGGTGGCGAATCTGATCAATTTGTTCAACCCGGGTGTGGTGATCTTCGGCGGGATGTTGCGTGACGTGTATGCGGTGGCGGCTCCGCAGGTGGGTACGCGGATCGAGCGGCATGCGATGCCGGTGTCGCGGGAGCGGGCGCGGTTGCGGTTGTCGGAGTTGGGGTGGGATGCGGCGTTGATCGGTGCGGCGGATCTGGGTTTCGGCGGGTTGTTGTCGGATCCGGTGGGTGCGCTCTCCTGATCTCTGCGGTGGTTCGGGGTAAGCACAGGGTCGGCGGTCAGGGTCGGCGGGTGTGGTGGTCGGCGGCCCATTCGCCGAGGGCGATGATCAGGGGTAGCAGGGTGCGGCCGGCGTCGGTGAGGGTGTATTCGGCGCGCTGGGGTGTGCGGACGCGGCTGATCAGGTTCTCCTGTTCGAGGTGGCGCAGGGTGCGGGTGAGGATGCGCCGGCTGACGCCGTGGATGGTGCGGTCGAGTTCGTTGAAGCCGTAGGGCTGTTCGGCGAGCAGGGCGAGTAGGACGACGGTCCATTTCTGGCCGACGAGGCGCAGGATGCCGGTGGCGGCGCAGTTGTCGTGGTCGCTTTCGGTCACGGGCAGCGGCAGCACGGGTGACATGGATGTGCCTTCTTTCGGCGGGGTGCCCTGGGCTTCGACGATGGGTGCATGCGGACGGTGGTGATCGCGGGTGGTACCCGTGGGATCGGTGGTGCTCTGGCTTCCCGGTTGCGGGCGGGTGGGGATGAGGTGGTGGCTCTGGGGAGTGCTGATGCGGATCTGTCGTCGGTGGCGGCGACGCGGGCGTTGCTCTCCCGGTTGCCGGGCCGGGTGGATGTGCTGGTGCTGGCGGCGGGCCGGTTCAGTCAGCGGCGGGTGGTGACCGCGGAGGGGCTCGAACAAACGTTCGCCATCGGGGTGATGGCGCGGTTTCTGCTGGCGGAGGGGTTGCGGGCGGCGTTGGCGCGGTCGGCGGCGCCGGTGGTCGTGAGTCTGTGCGGCACGGGTGGTATCCGGGCGGGGCGGATCCACTGGGACGATCTGCAGTTGGAGCGGGGGTATCGGTTGTTCACGGCGACGATGCAGGGTGCGCGGGCGAATGACCTGCTGGGGGTGGGTTTTGTGGCGCGGGAGCCGCGGATTCCCTATGTCCTGTACAACCCGTTGATGGTGGACAGTGGGATGCACCGGTATCTGGATCAGCCGGGGCGTGCGGTGATGGGTGTCGCGGCGCGGTGGTTCGGTGAGTCGGTCGGGAGGGCCGCCGCGCGTCTGGAGGGGTTGCTGGCCGCTCCCCCGTCGGCGCCGTTGACCGCGTGGCGGCGGGGGACGCCGGTCGTGGTGTCGGGTTCCGGGTTCGACCCGGTGGCGGCCGCGAGGCTTTACGGGGTTCTGGCTGATCTTGCCGGTTGAGTGTTTCGTCATGGCGGTCACCGTAGCGCGGCCGGCCGACATTTCTTCTGCCGTGTGAGTGGGCTGTGGATGACGGGTCCGGAGAATGGCGGCGGGGTGCTGTAATGGTTCCGGCGCGCCGTGGTGCACCCGGTGAGGAGACCGTCGTGGGTTCTGGGGTGTCCTCATCTGACCTCGGCGTTTCTCCGTTGACGTGGGCCGGGCTGTTGCCCCTCGCGTCGGCTTCCGGCTGCCTGCGGGCGCTGGTTCACATCGATCTCTGATCGTATTCTCATGGGGCCCTCATGCCCTTTTCGGTTATCGCTCATCGTGAGGGGTTTTAATGAGTCATACCGATTTTCGCCGTACGGTCGTCGAGGAGTTCCGCGCCAACGGCGGGCGCTGGGAGCAGTGTTGGCGGGGTCGACTCTGGCGCTGTTGAGGACGGTGGGCGCCGGGAACGCCGCGGCGGAGCACCGATCAGGCCTGTCCTGCTCGGTGGCACCGGGTGCCGGGTCGAGGGCCGGGGTGGCGAGGTTCGAAGGGCTGGCGCGGAGCCGCGTGCGGGTGCGCATCAGGTGGTCTTCGGCGGGCCGGCGGGGGGTGGTGTCGGCGCTGTGCTGAACGGGTGAGTCGGGGTGTCGGCGCGGGGCTTTTCGGGCACAGGTTGATCTACGATATGCGTCATTTGTCAGATTCTTGCGTGACAGCGGGGGGATCCATGCGCCCAGTGTTTGCTCTGAACGCCACCGTCAGGGCCGCGTCCATCGCCGCGCTCGGGGTCGCTGTGCTCGGGGGCGCCGGCGGCGGGTCCGTTCTCGGCGGCGGGCCGGCGCGGGCGGCGGTGCGGTTCGATCCCGAGAGCCTCAGCGGATTCGTGGACGCGGTCGACGTACGGCAAGCGCTTGGTCTTGATGCTGATCCGGCGGCGGTCGCGTTTCATCTGAACACGGACGTCGACGACGACTATGCGGCGGCGTGCGGGGCGCGGGAGATCACCGTGGTGCATCACGAGCAGTACATGACCCAGTGGCTGATCTCCACGGTGGCCGGTGCCGGGTATGCGATCGACGGATCGGATCAGGCGATCTCCGGCACCACCGCTCCCCCGCGCGACGGCGACGGCTGCGCGGGCACGCACGTGCTCGCCGGGGTGCACCGGACACGACGGACCACCGAGCGGACGTTGATCGCGGCGGCGGACGGCCGGGAGGGTACGGTGCTGCGGACCCGTGACGTCAGTCCTCGATACGGTGCGCCGGGACGCTGACGGCGGCGAGCCGTGCGGCTGTTGTCGGTGGGTCCTGGTACAAAGAAGCCCTCTCATACAGGCGTACGAAGGTGGTTGGGATCATGGCGGCGGCAGGCGTGGATGCCCGCGGTTTGAGTGACGAGGAATTGCAGGGGATCCGGGACGCGCTGGCGGCCGGGCGCAAGCCGAAGGTGCAGTTCACCGAGTCGGCGGGGCAGATCTCCGGGCAGATCGGCCAGGTGGTGGGGCTGGAGGATCCGGCGGTCTCCGACGAGTGGGTGGTGGTCCGGTTCGGCCGTGACGAGCTGCCCTTCTCCCCCGGTGACCTGCGGATCGCCCCGAAGGGAGCGGTGCCGCGTAAGGCCGCGGCGCCGCCGGAGCCGGAACCGGCGCCCGACCCGGTGCTCTCCGGGCCGGAGTTTCTGATCGACAAGCCGCTGCCGCCCCGGCCGGCACCGGTGCAGCGCAAGGCAGAGGAACCCAAGGGTGAGGACGGTAACGTGACGGCTCCAGCACCTCGCAAGGCGGCCCGGCCGGTCAAGGCCAAGCCGTCGCCGGCGCTGACGGTGACCCTGTCCTACGCCGACGGCGAGTGGACGGTCGGCGCGAACCAGGGCGCGAAGGCCCTGGCCCGGCCGTATGTGATCCGTCCCGCCGAGGCGTTGAAGATGGTGTCGCTGATCGACGTGCCGGGCGTGCACGAGGCCGTCGAGCAGATCATGTCGACCGAGCGGGCCGACGCGGAGCAGCAGGCCACCCGGTTACGGGCGGAGCTGGCCGAGGTCGAGGCGCGGCTCGCCGAGCTCGGCCTGTCAGTGGGCGAACTTGAGGCCGGCCACACCGGCGACGACCAGCAGTAGGCAGAGGATCCGGACCGGGGAGGCGTGCTCGCCCAGCGCGAGCATGCCGACCAGGGCGGTGCCGACCGTGCCGATGCCGACCCACACGGCGTATCCGGTGCCGATCGGCAGGGTGCGCAGCGCGTAACCGAGCCCGGCCATGCTCGCCACCAGGGCGACGCCGAAGATCACGGTGGGGACCGGGCGGGAGAAGCCGGCGCTGCGCTGCAGGGCGATCGCCCAGACGGTCTCGAGCAGGCCGGAGACGACGAGAACAAGCCAAGCCATGACGACACACCTCGGGGAAGGCGGTCGTCTTGTCAGGCCGGGTACGACACGCAACTCGTCCGGGGCGGTCACGGGAGTCGCGGCGCCGTCACCCAAGGTAGCACGCGTGTGCCAGGATGTGCGCCCTATGAAAACGTCCCCGACCCGGCGGGCGCCCCTGCTGTGGCGCTTCCTGCTCGCCCTCTCCCGCGTGGTGATCTTCCCGGTCTGCCGGCTCCGGGTGCACGGCGGCGTCCCGGACGGGCTGCGCGGCGGGCCGGTGATCCTGGCCGCCAACCACGTCAGCCCGTTCGACCCCCTGGTCATGGTCGCCGCCTGCCACAAGGCCGGGATCGCACCGCGGATCATGATGACCGGGGGGCTGTTCGACGCGCCGATCGTCGGCGCCGCCATGCGCGCCTGCGACCACATCCGTGTCGATCGGCACACCGCCCGGGCCGCCGACGCGCTCCCGGCGGCCGCGCAGGCCCTCAAGGACGGTGCGATGGTCCTGGTCTACCCGGAGGGCAGGATCGGTCTCGACCCGTGGATGTGGCCCGAGCGCGGCAGGACCGGCGTCGCCCGGATGGCCGCGCTCACCGGCGCGCCGGTCCTGCCGGTCGCCCAGTGGGGCGCGCACGCCGTGCTGCCCTACGAGGCGCCGACCCGCATCGTCCGGGCCCTGCTGCGGGCGCTGTGGCGGCGTCCGGTGGTCCGGGTCGGTTTCGGGCAGCCCGTCGACCTGTCCGGGGTCACCGGCACGCCCGGGGCGCAGGCGATGCGCGCCACCCGCCTGATCATGGACGGTCTCGACCGGGCTCTCGCGCCGCTGCGCGCCGACGAGATGCAGACCCCCAAGGTGATCGACACCTCCCGCCCGGTGGATCTCTCCCGGGTGCGTCCCCGTCCTTCCGATCCCTCCGGTACGTCCTATCCCTCCGGTACGTCCTAGAGCGCGTCCCCGGGCCCTCCCGCGCCGGCGGCCGGGCGGTCCATGATCAGGCCGGCGGCCGGGCCGGTGGGACGCGGCCTACCCGGTGCCGCGCAGCACCAGCAGGTCGAGGTGGTCGATCACCGGGCCGGTCTCGGTCAGCGCGGCCTGGTTCAGCCGGGCCACCCCCGCCTCGTACTCCGCGTCGGTGATCAGCTGCAGCGGGGTGTGCGCCTCCCGCCGCAGGGTGGCCGCGACGTCCGCCAGCGACGGCGCGGTGACCTGTGGCACCTGTTCCAGAGCGGTCACCGTGAACCCGGCCCGGCCGAACGCCGCGGTGACCTGCTCGACGCCCGGGAACGAGCGCAGCACCCGGACCGCCTCCGGGAACCAGCGGAACAGGGTGATCCCCTCGTGCCGCCCGGCGAACGCCGACCGGATCAGCACCGTGCCGCCGGGCCGCAGCACCCGGCGCAGCTCCCGGGCCGCCGCGTCCAGATCGGGCACATGATGGATCACCGTGGACAGCCAGGCCGCGTCCACACTCGCGTCCGGCAACGGTAGCGCGGCCGCGTCGCCGTCGGCCACCGGCCGGACCATCGAGCGGTCCCGCATCGCCGCGGACGGCTCCACCGCGGTGACCCTGATCCCGGGGAACCAGCGGCCGAAGTTCCGCGCCCAGCTGCCGGTACCCGACCCGACGTCGACCAGGTGCGTGCCCGGTCCCGGGTTCAGGTGGGCCCGGACGGCGTCGCGCCAGGCACCGGCCTGGTCCTCGTCGAGGTGCCGGGTGGTGGCGAACGCCGCGGCGTCCGCCCGGTCGTACGCGATACGCGCCATATCGATCACTCAACCCGGTACCCGGCACATCGGACAACCGGAAATGCCACGCCTCACACCTTGAACCTGACCCAAGGGCAAGGCCTAGCGTCATTCCCGGAGCCGGACGTTCCCGGGCGGACGTTCCCGGAGCCGGGCGGAGAGGGACACGAGACGGAGAGGGGTGCGAGATGGACGGGCAGCACCGGTGGCGGGTCGGCGAGCTGGCCCGGGCCACCCGCGTCACGGTCCGCGCGCTGTACCACTACGAGCGGCTCGGCCTGCTCACCCCGTCCGCCCGGACCGGCGGCGGCCACCGCTGCTACACCGACGACGACGTGCGCCGCCTGCACGTGATCGTCGCCCTGCGCGGGTTCGGGCTGACCCTCGCCCAGATCCGCGACACCCTCGGCACCGCGCGGGGCGACCCGGTCGGCCTGATCCGCCGCCAGCTCGCCGAGGCCGACGAGCGCATCCGCCAGGCCACCCGCCTGCGGGAACGGCTCACCACCGTCCTGGACGCGCTCGAGCACCTGCGCACGCCGTCGACCACCGATTTCATCCACCTGATCGAGGAGAGGATCACCATGAGCCGGCCCCTGACCCCCGAACAGCTCGCCGCGATGAGCCGCCGCCGCACCGCGTTCGCGGCGTCGCTCACCGAGGAGGAACTCGCCGCGATGAACCGGCACCGCCGGGAGGCCACGGCCGCCCTGACACCGGATCAACTCGCCGCCATGCAGGCCGAACGCGCCCGTCACCGTCCGGTGAACGGGGCAGCGGGACCGGCCACCGGCTCCTAGAGTTCTGTGCAGATCACCACGATGAGGAGCCCGGCATGTCGCTCGTACGCGTCCACAACTTCTCCGTCTCCCTCGACGGGTACGGCACCGGGGAGGGCCAGGCGCTGGAGACACCGTTCGGTCACGCCGGTTCGCGGCTGATGGAGTGGGCGTTCGAGACGCGCACCTTCCGCGAGATGGGCCTGCACGGCACGACCGCCGGGTCGCACGGCGTCGACGAGGCGTTCGCCAGCAACTGGGCGACCGGCATCGGCGCCGAGATCATGGGCCGGAACAAGTTCGGCCCGCAGCGCGGTCCGTGGGCCGACGAGAAGTGGAAGGGCTGGTGGGGCGAGAACCCAGTGTTCCACACCCCGGTGGTCGTGCTCACCCACCACCCGCGGCCGGCGCTGGAGATGGAGGGCGGGACGACCTTCCACTTCCTCGACGCCGACCCGGCCACCGCCCTGGCGAAGGCCCGCGAGCTGGCCGGCGGCGGGGACGTGCGCATCGGCGGTGGGGTCGACACGGTGCGGCAGTTCCTGCGGGCCGACCTGATCGACCGGATGCACATCGTGCTGGTGCCGATCCTGCTCGGCCGCGGCGAGCGGCTCTGGGACGGCCTCGAAGCCCTGGAGGAGCGGTTCACCATCGCGTCGACGCCGTCCCCGGCCGGGGTCACCCACCTGACGTTCGAGCGGCGCCACCGGTAAGGGGTTGAGGAACTGCGGAGGAGATCCTCGGCGTCAACGTCGAGGACCTGGACCTCGCTGGGCGCCGCTGCCCGGTCAAGGCCAAGGGCGCCCGCCGCCGCGGCCAGGTTTGCGAGGACTTCGTGTTGGAGCCCGTGTATCGGGACGTTTGCCCGGACACCGGGTTCGCCCGGCTGTCGCACGGGCAGGCCCGCACCCTGCTGGACGAGCACACCGCCGTCGGCGGCACGCCCGGCGGAGGTATTTCCACCCTCCCCCTGAGGCAATCGCCGAGGTCACCAGTGTGCTCGCTCCCGCAGACAGCCGGCGCTGATCGTCACGTGCTGGCGAGCCGCCACAGCGAAGTGACTTGGGGTGTTGGTAAGAAACGTGTGCTGAACCGCAAAGTAGGCGACTTTTCCCAGGCTGAGGTGGCTGTCGAACACCTTGATGGCGTGCGCTGACTCGTAGACAGCCAGCGCCTTGGCTGTCGGGTGATCACGGTGAGGCCGCATCGGCGAGCCGCGAAGGGCTCGACCTGGCAGGCGAAAGTCGTGGTTTCGCCTGCGATGTCAGCGGGGCGGGTCGCCGAAGACCGTGCCCGTGAACAGAGTCGGCATCAACGATGGTCAGCCGTCGCGTCGGCGTGGCCGATCGAAGATGCTGCGCTACGTCGAGTCCCGCGAAGCGCCGTCCCGCTCGACCTGTCAATCACCGAATAACGGCGGTGGATGGCGGAACTGAATGCCGTCTCAATCCGGAGCCAGGTGCCATGCGCGAACGCACGCGGCGACCTGGCGACGGGCATTGTCCGTCGCCTAGACGAGTGATGACGGGTGTTAGCTGCGCGTTCAGTGGTCGTAGGCGATCAGGCTGCGGGTGACCGGTTGGCCGGTTTTGTGGTTGTGCCAGA
>NZ_JBFAYF010000047.1:0-80842 GCF_040681165.1 Actinoplanes sp. NPDC051851
GTGGACATGGCGTAGACACCCACATCCTTGCAGGTCAGGCGCACCTTTCCTTTATCGCCCTCGATGCACGCCATTCAGTCTGAATAGCCAGGGTCCATACAGCGGACCTAGGTAAAGACCTCGTCATCGTCACCAACGACCAGAAGGAAGACTGGTGGTGGAGGAAAGGCAGCTCTTTCCTCGGTCCCCGGCTCGAGATGGTGGAGGAGTTCCGAAAGCAGAGTGAAGGCCGCCGGCTCTACCTCTTGCGGGCGCCTGACCTGCTCAAACGCTCAAAGAAGGCGCTGAGTGTCCTGGTCAGCCCGGACTCTGCACAGGATGCGGAGCGGGTGGCCTTCAAGGGGGAGAACCTGTGGTCGTCGGACGGGGTCACCGAACTACTCTCCCGGCTTCGTCACGAAGGGCTTCCACAGGCCGCGGTCATCGAGGAGGCGGCCTGGCTGGGCGGCATCATCGATCGCGCGGCGGTGTACGAGATATGCGGTTACGACAGCAGCCGGATGCTGAGGGGTTTCACCAGGCCGACGAGCCGGATAACACTCGAGTTGCAGGATGAGGGTTCGGTGCCGGCTGGCGTCAAACCCATCCTGGAGGCGCTCTATCCGGATGACGTTCGCACCAGTGGATTCCGCATCCCGGACGAAGTCGTTGATATCCTGCAGGATGAGCAGGATCTTCAGCCATTGATCAGATACCTTGAGTCCAGGAACGAACCTGTGATTCAACTGGTTTTTTCTGAGATCGAGACAATCCTCGGCGCGGAATTGCGACCGGTGGCCCGGCGCTCCAACGGCTACTGGCAATCCCGTACCAACGCCATGGGTCGAGCCCTTACCGGCTGCGGGTATCAGACCAGAGGCGTGAATGTCGCGGAGGAGACCTTGAACCTCACACGTCTGTGAAGATCTGCCTCAAGAGTTTGGTCTTGCCCGCGGGCTGATGTGATCGCAGCCATTCCTCGAGGCCATCCGGCCTACGATTCATGAGCTGACGGAGGGCCTCGAAAGTCCGCACGTCTGCGTCGTCGAGGTCCACTTCGATCCCGCCGGCGTCTCGTAATGCTCGCCGTGCGGAGCCGACAGGCGATCCGGTCGGCCATGGCTTTGCTTTGATGAGATACAGTCGGCTGTCAGCCGAGCCGTCGAAGCCCTCCATGGCCGCCTTGATGCGAACCGTCGTGGGCTGCGGGCTTACCGACGTGACTACGCGAAAGTGCCACGCCGACGTGTTGGACTTTGACGTGAGTAGCGCGTGCACTGCGGCTGGGCGTTCCGGTTTGACCTCGAGCCGGACGAAGCGGTCGGCTCTGGTGGGGTGCTCGCGGATCCAAGCATCGAGGGCGGCGCCCAGCAACAGCGGCATAACTCTGTCCTCGGACCGCGTTCCGAGGATTGTCTCCACGTCGGCTGCGGCAGCGAGCTTTTCGAACTCGGTCTGAAGCGCGCTCGGTGACTGCCCACTGCGCCGCTCCTCGGCGAAGTCGAACAGCTCGGAGGGAATCCCGCTGTTCAGGCATCCCTTGACGTGGTGCCGGATTCGGTCGATGAGCCGCCGCGCGGTGTAGTCAGTCGATGTTCGGAATGCGCTCGGGTGCACCGGCCAGGTTCCGTAGTCGGGACGGAAGCCGACGCGTCTGTAGTCGATGGCGAACCGCCGGGCGACCAGACGCTCGGCGATCTCGGGATCCGGGATGTTCCGGAGCTGCTGCGTTCGCCAGAACCTGTCGGCGAACGAGTTGACCATAGTGCCGACCAGAGCTTCCCAGGAGTCGGGCAGGCACGAGACGATGATCAGCGTTCGGCGTGATCGGCTGTGCAGGTCCATCAGCCCGTGCCCGAGATCTATGACCTGCTCTCGGACGTTCGCGGCTTGAGGCGATGAGGACATCGTCTTGACCAGCGCATCGATCTGATCGACGGCGACGACCACCGGTCCGGACAGGGCGAGTAGCCGGGTGATCTCGGAGATCAAAACGCTGGGAGACTTGACCGGTATCTGGAATCCCCAGCGCCGGCGAGCCGATTCATTGATCTCGCCACCCTGGAGATAGACACTTCCGACCTTGCGGTCGTTCGGCGCCGGGGACGCGAGAAGGATCAGTGCGCGCAGGGTGTCCTGGTACTCGCTGCCGAGCCGGGTGTCATGCTCCGGAAGTGCGGACACGATTGCTTCGACCGCGACTCGCGGCAGGCTCCGTGACCCGTTGCCGACGCCGGTGAGAGGTGCGACCTCGAGTCGCTTCGCGAGATCGTCCACAAAGCGGGAGGCTTGCGCCCGCTGTCCGGACCGGGTTTCTTCCAGATCCAACCGGAGTGAGCGGAGTAGCTGAGTGTGGAAGGGGACCCCTCGTTCGATGGCGTAAAGAAGGAAGAAGTAGCCGCCACGGCGTTGCGTCTGGATCTGCGTCCACTTCAACATCTGGGTCTTGCCGACGCCGAGTTCTCCCTCGACGACGATGCCGGTCGAGCTGTGCTGTCCGTCCGCCCGTAACGCGTCCAGATTCTCCTGGACGGCGGTCTCAACGCCGGGATGCAGTCCGTCCACGTGACAACTGAGGTCGTTGTTCCAGACGTCATCCTCGGTGACGACATGATCAAATCTCAGCGCCTTGAGCGCGGCGAGTTCCGTCGTCATGAGCGCTGCATGGAGATCCGATGCTTCTCCTCGTTGCCTATGTGAAGAGCCGCTGCACGATCGTCGGCAGTGATCGAGGCGTTGTCGGCGATCGGTACCAGATTGATCTTGTGATCCCGATACATCTGCCGGAGAGCCTCATCGACGGCGCCGCGGTCGAGGCCTCGTGGGAGTAGCGGACGAAGTTCGGTCAACCGTACGAAGGATTCGCTTCGCCCATCGGCGGCTTGACTATAGGCAGTCCCGATGTGAGTTTCGAGGTCGTACTGGATCGATCCTCCATGCAGGATGGTGCGGACCGCCTTGGCCAGCACGTAGTCGGTGCTGTTCAGGTGTTCACTCAGGTCGGCGATCAGTGCGAAGAGGACACGCTCTGCTGGACCTGCGCCAGGATCGAGAGCCGCCACACAGTGATCTGCTCCGGCCGGCGAGAGAGTGTGAACGTACGCGTTGCCGACCATCTCACTCTCGATGAGACCGGCGTTCCTCAAGCCGAGGCGGTCCCGGCCGGTCAGGCCGAGCCCCACGCGCTGGCGGAGCTCCCGGTTGGTCTGTTCGCCAGGACCGGTCAGGAGAGCGAAGAGAACGGCGCGCTGTGTGCCGTTGAGTTCTACTCGGCTTCCGGAATCAGTCACGCCAGCTCCTGATCTCAGGTCAAACACTCAGAGCGCTGACAACGCTACTGCGAGTAAAGAGATCAAGATAGATGTCTTGAAGACTGTCGGTTTTCTGCACTCGCAGTTGCAGCGCCTCCGAGGGCTGACCTTTATGTCGCTTTGCCTGAACGTGGGGTCGGCCGGTGATCACCAAAGCGCGGATGGTGTCCGGTTCGGGAATTTTGAGTTTCCCCCGGTTCGATGGAGCTCCACGGAACCCGGGGAAGATCAGAAGCTCCATGAATACGGGGGTGGTTCAGAGCTCTGCGCCGCGTCCGCTCATGCCAGGTTTCCTGCCGGGCGGTCGAGCGTGGGACCGTCGCCGTCGAACGGGCCCTGGAGTTCGCGGGCGAGTTGCGGGTCGGACCACGCTTCGGCGGTCGAGCGCCAGGACGCGAGATTGCGGGCGAAGGGGATGAGCATCCGGCCGAGGACGTCTCGTTCACGCCTTCGTATCACGTTCTGCTCGATTTGCTTCTCGCCGTCTCTGGCGGCCGCTCCGACCAGGGTCGAGATCATCCAGTCGCGGTCGTGCTCGCGCTGGTCGCGGCGGCCACGGTCGCCGGGCTGGACACGAACGCCCGTACGGTGATCTTCGCTGAGGTTCGCCGCTCCCGTCCGGGGCCGGCGATTCCATGATCGTGGTTGCTCGCAGGGTTCGGAAGTTAGCGGTGCTTGTCCCGGATTGTCCGCAGTAGTCTCGGCTCTGGTTGATCGGCCTGTCGGGGCGGCTCCAGAGCCATCGACTGGAGTCGTTGCTCACGAAGTTCAGCGGGTACTCGTCACGGCCCGGGGCACGCATGCCCGGCGCCTGCGACGGCATGATGGTCTGATGTCGGTGAACCACCTGTCCGAGGTTGAACGTGTCGAGCTGCGGCTTGCGTCGGTGATGGCCGCGCGTCCGCGTGACGACGGCGCCTGCCTTGCCGCGTTGCAGGATGCGGTCGCGCTCACCCGCACTGACGCGGACGCCGCCAAGGTGTTCTACCTCCCGGAACTGCTCGACGAGATGGCGCAGGCCTACACCGACATCGGACGGTTCGACGAGGCGTTGCAGGCGATCCGCGAGGCTGTGGACGCCGGGCTGAGCGGGCAGCCTGACAGCCGATGCCGGATCGCGGAGATCCTGATGCGGGCTGGACGTGTCGGCGAGGCCGAACCGATTTGGGCCCAGGTCAGGGCCGACACTCCCGGTGACGTGTGGCTGTTCAACAACGCAGGCCTGGAGTACGCCGCTGTCGATGACCATGCCACCGCCCTGGCCTGGCTGACCGATGGAATGCGCATCGCTCTGGACAGCGGTGACCCCGAGCGGCTCATTCCCCAGCTCATCGGCCTGCGCCGGACGAGCATGACTCAGCTGGGCATGGAAGCCGACGACCTGCAGGCCCGCGCGGCGGACTTCCACGCCGAGCGGGAAGGCGAGTCCCGTCTACGGATCCAGCGCACTATGGCACCGGCAGCGGCACCGGCACCGGTCGCCGGACATCGCGTCGCGGCCGGCCCGATGCTTGTGGCGTTGGCATGGTTCCCCGCCGACGAGTACGACGAAGCGCTCGCCCGATGGCCGGAACTGACCGAACCCGGCGGAGCGGCCGCCGGCGGGCGATCGCACGCTGAGTACTGCCGGATCATGCAGGTCAAACTCGCCGAAGCCGCCGACACCGGGGCGGCCCGCGTCAGCATCGCCCCCATCTGGATCGACGCCCTGCTGGCCTGGTGCGCCGAACGCGGCGGGAACCCCGGAGAGGCCCGGGCCGCCTACGCCGCAGACCTGGCCAGAACCCGTCCCGAGCAACTGATCGATTGGCCGCCGGGACGTAACGAGCCGTGCTGGTGCGGTTCGGCCCGCAAATACAAGAAGTGCTGCGGCGCACCCCGGACCGGTGACCATGGCTGAACCCGCCGGCAATCGCGTCGTGGAGCCCACCACGTGCGCCAGCTGCGCGCCCTCCGCCCCGACCCGTACGTACTGGCCGCTGACCAGGCGGTCCGTGCGGCGCCGGAGGCGCTGCACGCATGTTGGGCAGGGTCGGCTCCACGATGCGGTTCACGATCTCGAGTCCCTGCTCGGACTCCGGCTTGATGCCGTCGGCGATCGCCTCGCTGGCGAACTCCATCACCACCGGGCGCAGGTCGTACCCCAGCTGGTAGAGGTCATCACCGGCGCCGCCGAGCGGCATCTGCCGCAGGCGCCGCTCGAACACCGGGTCGGTGACCAGGTCGGCCAGCTCGACCCAGGCGTCCACCTGCTCGACGGTCGGGTTGTCGGGAAGCATGCCGGGATCTCGCGCATCCACTCCTGCACGCCCTCCCCGGTCGGCAGCTCGAGCTGCAACGGATCGTGCTCAGCTGAGTTCGGCGATCACTCGGGCCGGGAGCAGCCGGACTGTTGCTGCGATGGGCTTCCAGGGCCAGGACGGGACGATGGCCGTGGACGGCTCGCGTTCGATGGCCGCGGCCAGCAGGTGCGTGCCGCGGTCGGCCTCGATGATGAAGGGGATCTCGCCGCGGCTGGTGTCGGTCATCTCCATGCGGATGTAGCCGGGATACAGCGTGGTCACCGTGATCGGTGTGCCTACCGTGTCCGCCGTCAGGCTCTGGCCGAGCGACGCGACCGCGGCCTTCGACGCGGCATACGTGGCCAGGGACCCCGGCAGGCCGCGCTTGGCGCTCATCGAGGACATCAGGACCAGGTGGCCCGCGTTCTGGTCGCGCAGGATGGTCATCGCGGCGGAGCACTGCAGGTACGAGCCGATCACGTTGGTCTGCAGCAGGGCGAGGTTGCCCTCCTCGTGGGTGACCTGACCGATCGGGCCGCCGCCGGAGACACCGGCGTTGACGATGACGCGGTCGAGGGTGCCGAGGGTGGAGCGGAAAGCGCCGAAGACCTCGCGAACCTGATCCGGATCGGTCACGTCGAGTCGGCGTACCTCAATCTTGATCTTCGGATGGGTCGTGAGGAGGTCATCGCGCAGGGCGGTCAGGCGGTCGAGGCGGCGGGCGCACAGCGCCAGGTTGCGACCGCGGGCGGCGAACTCCCGGGCCAGGCCCAGGCCGAGACCGGAGCTGGCCCCGGTGATCAGGATGTTGCGGCGGAGCATGGCGGTGGTCCCTTCGACGAGGTCTCTCCCGCGCAGACGTGACGGAGGTGGGGAGGTTCAATCGGCACCCGGTCGCCGGGGCCGGCGCCGTTCGAGCGGAGGGCGGCGGCGGACCGCGCGACCCGGTCCCGGCATTCCCGCCACGTTCGGGTACGCCCGGTGAAGACGGCCGCCGGAGGATCCGGGGTCTGCCGTGCCGCCATGTGGAGAGCCTGGGTGAGCCTCATCGGGACAGTCTCAAAGTCCTCTGTCGACGAAATGTCGATCGCCCGGGGTCACCAGGCCGCTCTCGTAGGCGACCACCACCGCCTGTGCCCTGCTCCGCAAGCCGAGCTTGGCCAGCACCCGCTTCACGTGCGTCTGGACCGTGGACTCGCTCACCACCAGGTTCCCGGCGATCTGCGCGTTGTCCCACCCCGTGCCGACGAGGCCGAGCACCTCCGTCTCGCGCGGCGTCAAACCGTCGAGCGAGCGGCCCGGGCGGGGAGAACGCTGCTTCTCGCCGTACGCCGCAATGAGCCGTTCGGTGATCTGGGGTGAGATCAGCATGTCGCCGGCCGCGACCGTCGCGATGGCCGCCAGGATCCTCGGCGGTGGCGTGTCCTTGAGGACGAAGCCCGCGGCGCCCTCCGCGAGCGCCCGGTACACGTACTCGTCCGTGTCGAACGTGGTCAGCACCAGGACACGCGTGGACGGCGAGGACGCGAGGATCTGCCGGGTGGCCGCGATGCCGTCCAGGACCGGCATGCGGATGTCCATCAGGACGACGTCCGGCCGGGTCGCCGCGGCGGACGCCACCGCCTCCGCACCATCGCGGGCCTCACCGGCGAGGTCCAGGCCCGGTGCGGCCCGGATCAATGCCGTCAGACCGGTACGGATCAGGTCGTGATCATCCGCCACCAGAACACGGACCGTCATCGGGGAGACTCCCCCATCATGATCCACAGTGTAGCCTCACCGATCGAGATGAGTGAGCGGGAGCGTTGGCCGGCGATCGTCGAGAGCACCCTCGCCGTCCTGCTCACCGGGCTCGCCGTCGCCACCCTGATCGGCCAGCACGCCGGTCCCGGCCAGGTGGTCCTCGGTGTGCTGACCATCGCGCCGCTGGCGTTCGTGCTCCGCTCCCCCGTCGCCGCGACCCTGCTCATGATGTCGGCGGTCCTCGGGTACGCGCTGCTGGGCTTCGGCGCGGTCACCATCGGCGGGAACGGCATCATCTTCGGCTTCTTCGCCGTCGTGGTGATCCGCGAGGCGTGGTGGGGTGCCGTGCTGTTCCCGTTCGCGATGGCCGACGTCGCGGTGGTCTACCTGACCGCGCACGGGTCGCTCACCTGGCCGGAGGCGCTCCGGGCGGCGCTGACCCTGGCGGCCGCGTGGGCGCTCGGCCTCGCCCTGCGGCGGTGGATCGCCCGGACCCGGCGGATCGCGGTCGCCGCGGCCGAGGCGGCGACCGCGGAACGACTCCGGATCGCCCGCGAGATGCACGACTTCATCGCGCACCACCTCTCGGTCGTCACCCTCCAGTCCGGCCTGGCCACCATGGTGCTGGAGAGCGATCCGGCGACCGCCCGCCAGGCCATGGACGCGGTCGCGGCGGCCGGCCACGAGGCCCTCGCGGAGATGCGCCAGCTGCTGGGCGTGCTCCGGGAGGACGGGCACCGGGGCCTCGGCGACGTTCCGGGACTGCTGGACCGCCTGCGCGGTCTCGGCCTGGAGATCGACCTCACCACCACCGGCACCGCGTGGCCGATGACGTCCGCCCAGGAGCTCTGCGCCTACCGTGTCCTCCAGGAGTCCCTGACCAACGTCCTCAAGCACGCGGGCCGGCCGTCCGCCTCGGTCCTCATCGCCTACCGCGCGCACGAGGCACGGATCTCGATCACCAACGACATTCACGAGCGTTCTCCGGTACGCACGGACGCGGCGTCGTTCGGCCTCCTGGGCATGCGCGAACGTGCCGCGGCGTGCGGCGGGACCGTGGACGCCGGGCCGACCGGGGACGGCGGGTTCCGGGTCGACCTGGCGCTCGCGAACCCGGTGTACCCCAGCCGGGGTACACCGGGATACCCATCACGGGAGACGACGCGGTGAGTCGCCACGAATACTGTCCGATCCGCTCAAGAAACGGATATCCAGCGGACAGGAACAAAACAGACGTTGAACAGCTCGGTATCCCGGGGCGCCGGGCTCGTACTGGCCGCCGCGCTGTTGTGGGGGACGATCGGCCCCGGGCAGGTGCTGGCCGGGGATCTGCTGGGCCCGGCGGCGCTGGCCGGCTGGCGGCACGTCGTCGGCGGGCTCGCGCTCTGTGCCGTGGCGCTGGCCGGCCCCGCCGGTCTCCGCGCGCTGGGTGACCGCCGCGTCCGGAAGTGGGTGCTGCTCGCCGGCACGGCCGGGGCCGCGTACCAGGTCAGCTTCCTCGCCGCGGTGTCGCTGAGCGGCGCGGCCATGGGCACCGTGGTCGGGGTGGCGACCGTGCCGCTCTTCTGCGGTCTGGTCACCCGGTTCGCCGACGGTCAGCGGCTGGGCCCCGCCTGGCTGATCGGTTCCGGTCTCGCCGTCGGCGGTTCGTGCCTGCTCCTGCTCCCCGGAGCCGGCTCCGGCGTCGACGCCCTCGGCCTCGCCGCCGGTGTCACCGCCGGCGCGCTCTTCGCCCTGTACACGGCCGCCGCGAAGCGACTCGGCACCACCGGCGTCCCGGTCTACGCGGGCACCGGTGCCAGCATGCTGGTCGGCGGCGTGCTGCTCACCCCGGCGATGGCCGCCCAGGCGGACGGCCTCGCGGAACCGCGGGTGCTCGCCGTGATCGCCTGGCTCGGCCTGGTCACCACCGCCGCCGCGTACGCCCTGTACGCCATGGGCCTGCGTACGGTCCGCACCAGCGTGGCCGGCACCCTGAGCCTCGGCGAGCCGCTGGCCGCGGCGCTGCTGAGCACCACCCTGCTCGGCGAGCGCCTCACCCCGGCCGAGTGGGCGGCCTGCCTGACGATCCTGGCCGGCCTGCTGATCACCAGCCGTTCGCCGTCCCCGGACGCACCGTCCCTGGCCCTCGCGATCGGCATGGTCCCGATGCCGGTCCGCGTCCCGCTGCGCCCGGACCTGGTGGGCCGCCCCCACCCGGCGGGCCGCGGCGTGGCCCGCCCCAGCGCTCCGGAGGCCCCGACCGCCGCCTACCACCGCGTCGACCTCCAGGTATCGAGGCAGTGGCACCCCACCGGGCGCGATCCCTCGGAGGTCAGGCGACCGTAGCGGCACCCCGCAGGATCGGCGGGTTCAGGACCGTCCGGTCACCCCGCCGGTAGAGTGCCGCGGGCCGGCCCACCAGCGGATTGCGCTTCTCGTCGGTGGCCTCGACGAAGCCGACGGTGCTGAGCACCTTGCGGCTGAAGTTGCGCGGGTCGAGGCTCTGCCCCCAGACCACCTCGTAGACGGTACGCAGGTCGCCGATCGTGAAGACGGGAGCGCAGAACGCCGTCGCCAGGGTGGTGAACTCCAGGCGGCTGCGGGCGCGCTCGACGGCGTCGTCGAGGATCCTGTCGTGGTCGAAGGCGAGGCCACCCCGGATCGCGGCGACCGGCAGCCACGCGGCGGCCACGGCGTCCGAGCCGGCCGTCGGCGCGGGCAGGTCGGGCACGATCGCGAGGTAGGCGACGCTGATGATGCGGCCCCTCGGGTCCCGGTCCGGAGCACCGTAGACCGACAGCTGTTCCAGGTGCATGGCGCCGCCGTCGAGGGCGGTCTCCTCGCGGAGCTCGCGGACGGCGGCGGCGTGCAGGTCCTCACCGTCCCGAAGGAATCCGCCCGGTAGTGCCGGCCGCCCGCGGAACGGCTCGTTGCCCCTCGTGACGGTCAGCACCTGCAGGGCGCCCTCCCGGACGGTGAGGATCGCGAGGTCGAGCGCAAGCCGCACCACAGCATGGTCGCGCGAGGTCATGCCCGCAGCCTAGCGATTAATGTCCGATTGACACAAACTCTGCCGACTGGTCGGAATGCCCACGGAGACGCGGAGCGCCCCGGGAGAGTTCATGTACATCTGACATTAAGTTAGCGTGACCGCATGAACGAGCATCGATGGAAGGCCTCGCCCGTCGTGTTCCTCACGGCGCTGGACCTGGAGTACTCGGCCGTCGTTGAACAGCTCACCGACATCCGCCGGACGCCCTCGGTGGCCGGCACCCGATTCGAGATCGGCACCCTGCCCGGCGGCGCCGGTGATGCCGTCGTCGCCCTCACCAGCATGGGAAACCACAGCTCGGCGGTGATCGCCGAGCGGGCCATCCGGGAGTTCGCACCGGCCGCGGTCCTCTTCGTCGGCGTCGCGGGACGCGTGAAGAGGAGCATCGAGCTGGGCGATCTCGTCGTCGCCACGCATGTCTACGCGTACCACGGCGCCGCCGCCCGTAACGACGGCATCCGGTCACGGCCCCGCGTCTGGGACATCGACCACGGCATCGAACAGGCGGCCCATCAGATCAAACGGCAGTACGACCGGGAACGTGGCGCCAACCCTCCAGCGAACAGACCACTGGTGCACTTCGGCCCGCTCGCATCCGGCGAGATCCTGCACGACAGGGCGGAGTCGGTCGCCCTTCAGTGGATCCGCCAGCACTACGAGGACGCGCTCGCCATCGAGATGGAGGCGGCCGGCGTGGCCAAGGCCGGACAGCTCAACGCCGCCCCACTGGCGGTGATCCGTGCTGTCAGCGACCGTGCCGACGGCACCAAGTCCACCACCGACGGCGACGACTGGCAGCCCCGGGCGGTCCGCAACGCCGCGGTCTTCGCCGTCGACCTCGCCGTCGAGCTGGCCGCCGACGCCCGGCCCCGGACCCCCACGGAGGTGTCTCCCGCGGCGACACCGCCGGAGACACCGGTGACCCGCGTCGAGACGTACGGCGGGAGCCACGGCGCGGTCGCCGGGGTCGTCAACGGCGGGGTGCACAACACCTCTACCCGGCAGGGCTGGTCATGACCGGGCCCGGCGTACACACCGTGGGCGGTAGTCACGGCGCGGTGGCGGAAACGATCCACGGCGGCGTCCAGAACAACTACTACCAGGTGCCTCCCGACGCCACGCCGCGGGAGAAGTTCGAGGCCGCCCTCAAATTCCTCGCCTCCGAGCAGGTGACCACCGCCCGGAAACTACTGGACGAGGTCCTGGTCCACGGTCACGATCCGGGCCGGACCGGCTTCTACTGGCTGCTCGCGTTCTTCAGCGGGCGTACCTACTGGGAGCTCTCCCCCGCGGAGCGGAACCAGGTGACGGCGACGCTCAAGCGCGTCGTCGACCTTCCCGACGACGAGTGGTCGCCGGGTATCCGGGTCGTCCAGAGGCTCTTCGCCGCCGCTCAGACACGCGAGGACGACCCCTCGGCGGCACCCGGTCTGATGGCCGATCTCGACCGGCTGCGGCCCGGCGTCCGGGAGCTGATCACCCGCCATCTGGACCGCATGCTGCAGGGCTCACTCAAGGACGGGCTGTGGCAACGGGAGGTCGAGAAGGCCGGGCGGGATCAGATGGCCGACAACCGGAGGTGGCGCGTCTGGAAGTTCTTCGAGGCCGATCCGAAGCCCCCGCGGATGCTGGAGGTCCGGGCGGCCACGGCCTCGATCGAGGAGCGGATCCTGGCCTCGACCGCCGCGGTGATCCTGGTCGGCGCGTGCGGAACCCTCGGCTGGCTCGTTCAGCGACGAGGCGACACGGCGGCGATCGTCGTCCTGCTGTGCGCTGTCGTGCTCGGGAGCCTCGGGGTCCACCACGGTGCGAAGTGGCGCTCGCTCGCCGAGCGGCAGCGGGACCACGATCAGCAGCGGCGGAGTATCCGGTTCGGCCGCGCTGCCCCACGGCGCGGTGGCTTCGCGGATCAGGTGAACCGGCTCTACACCCGGTACTCCCAGCGGTGCGCGCCGGAGGACGGCCCGGAGCGCGCGGCCTGGTTCGCCGACTCCTTCATCCCGATGTGCCGGCTCCGGGATGACCTGGTCGAGGCCTACCGGGAGAAGCCGGTCGGCACGGACCGCGTCAAGTGGCTCATCCGGTTCCAGGTCAAGGACATGCGGCGGCGCTGGGCGGACGGCGAACCGCTCGACCCGCGGCCCACCGTCCCGATGCGGCTCCGGGCCGGCACCGCCGCCTGCGCCGCGGCGACACTGATCTGCGCTCTGTGGGTGTTCCAGTCCGCGCTGCGGCAGGACGTCCTCCGTGCCGTCGGCGCCCTCCTCCTCGTCCTGCTCGCCGGCACCGTGCTGGTCGCCGTGGGCTTGCGCATCCTCGCCGACCGGGAACGCGCCGACGCCGAGCGGCGCGTCCGGGATCAGCGGATGGACTCGTACCGGACGGAATATCAGCGCTGGCGGGATCGTCTCTCCGACCGGCCCACCGACATGGAGATGGCACGGTGGCTCGAGTGCGATCGCCGGATCCTGCTGGACCGCGCGCTGCGGGGCTACAAGCTGAAGTGGAGCGACGTCGAGGCGTACGCCTGCCTGGAAGCGCGCGGGCCGGGCGGTAGGCGGGCCCGGGTGAAGAACGGGCCCTGGCGCTACACCCGCTACCGGCCGCTGGTCTTCCTGCTGACCGCGGACGGGGTCCGGCAGCTCACCACCGAGCTGGACTTCGAGCGGGGCACGTTCCACCACCCGGAGCGGACCAACTATCGGTATCACGCGGTCGCCGCCGTCCGGGTGACCGTGCGCTACGACGACGCCCGGAATTTCCGGCTGTTCCTCGTCAACGGCACCGACATCGATGTCGACGTGAACGAGGGCGGCCAACCCGAATCGGACGAGGACCGGCGGATCCTGGAGGACGCGGTGCAGGACGTCACCGGGCTGCGGCACACGCTCTTCGTCCTCGAAGGGGTGGCGGCCGAGGGGCGGCGCTGGTGGTCGGGCCCCGCCTACCGGCGAGCGAGTTAGCCGGTGGTGATCGGGAGGGTGGAGTAGCCGCGCAGGACCAGGCGGTCGCGGCGCTCGGGTGGGCCGTCGAGGGCCAGTTTCGGGAGCATCGTCAGCAGCAGGGGGAGTGCCACCTGGGCCTCCAGCCGGGCCAGCGGGGCGCCCAGGCAGTAATGCGCTCCGCCGCCGAAGGAGACCGGCTGGATGGTGCCGCGGTCCGGGTCGAAGCGGTGCGGGTCAGGGTAGCGCTCCGGGTCCCGGTTCGCGGCGCCCAGCAGCATCGTCACGGACGCGCCGGGGGCCAGCACGACGCCGTCGCCCAGGTCGGCCGGTGTGGTGGTGAAACGCGAGGTCAGCTGCACCGGGGAGTCGTACCGGAGGATCTCCTCGACGAACGCGGGGGCGAGCTCCGGATCGGAGCGCAACCGGGCGGCCTGCCGGGGACGGCTCAGGAGGAGCTCCAGGCCGGTGCCGAGCAGGTTGGTGGTCGTCTCGAAGCCGGCGACCAGCAGCAGCACCAGGTTGGCCAGCATCTCGGCGCCGGTCAGCCCCGAACCGGCGCCGACCAGCGCGCTCGTCAGGTCCTCCTGCGGATCGCGGCGGCGCTCGGCGATCAATCCGATGAAGTAGTCCTCCAGCTCGCGGCCCGCCACGTCGGCCAGGTCCATCTCCTCCTGGCTGCTGATCGGCTCCAGCACCACCGTGAGGTCGGCGGCCCGCTGCCGGAACCATGGGCGGTCCGACTCCGGGACGCCGAGCAGCGCGCAGATCACGCCGATCGGCAGGGGGTACGCGAACGCGCTCATGAAGTCGGCGGATGCGGGGAGCGCGGTGATCAGCTCCTTGACCTGGGTGGTGATCACGTCCCGCATGCCCGCGACGCGGCGCGCCGTGAAGGTGGCGGCCGCGGCCCGGCGTACCCGGGTGTGGTCGGGTGGATTGGTGCCGAGCAGCGAGAGCACGATGGACGCGACGCCCCGGTTCGCGCGCCAGTCCGGCCAGAACCCGTCGTAGTCGTTCGCGTCGGCGACCCGCAGGGCCGGGTCCCGCAGCAGGCGGGTGACCAGGGCGTGCGTGGTGACGAACCAGCGGCCGTCGAGAGCCTGGAACGCGGGGGCGTGTGCCCGGATCGCGTCGTAGGCGGGGTACGGATCCCGCCGCCCCTCCGCCGAGAACAACGACGCCAGTGCGGTCTCGTGATCCACCCGTACCTCCCCGGTTCGGCGGTGCTCGTCACCGGGGTCCATTCTCGCCCGGGAGCACAACGGGCCCGGGATCGGAATCCCGGCGGCACGGTAGCGCCGGAGTGGGAGCGACCCCGGCGGTGGCACCACCGCTGGCGCGATCGGCGCGGGCGGAGGAACCGGCAAAGCGATGTGCGCACCCTCGTCCCGCCGCCTCCTCGACCGGACGAGGGGTCGCCGGTCAGGGGTAGAAGGGATATCAGCTGGTCAGCAACAGGATCAGATCGTCGGCGCTCAGCTCGGCGGTGCCGGCCGCCTCGGTGATCGCCGCGATCCGTTCCAGTGTCGCCCATGGATCGCTGGTCGGCTCGGCGGCGCCGCTTCGCGCGATCTCGCCGATCCGTCGCAGCAGGTGCTGGTGTCCGTCGGTGGCCGGTGACCCGGCGCCGACGTTTCGTTCGGCTATGCGCAGCAACGCCGTCAGTTCGGCGATGGTGGCGCGCAGCCTCTCCTGGTTGAGTCCGGCCACGACGACCGGTTGGACGTCGCGTTCCGGCGCCGCCTCCCCGCCGGCCGGCAGCACCCCCAATCGGAACGCGATCGCGACCGCATGTGCCTGATCACGCGCCCCGAGCTGTTGGTACAGCGACTTGAGCCGGGACTTGACGGTGTTCGTGGAGATGAACAGACGGGCCGCCATCTCCCGCATGGTCTCTCCGGCGGCGAGAGACTCGATCGTCTCTTGCAGATGTGGCGCCAACACTGGCCGGTTCGCAACGGCACCAGTGCGGCTTCGATGCGGATGCAGTGACATGTCAGGAATGTAGATCTATTCCTATTAGGACCATTGTCGCCTCACCGGCAAAACTGGTCGCCGCCCACCGAGTCGGCACGAACCCCGCCCACCCGGGAGGGCCCATCACCCCAGGTGCTCACTCTGCGTGAATTAGTTACGCTTCTTTTCTCGTACGCCCAATCGCGCCCCCCACCACTCAAGACGCGGCCACCTCCCCGTTCAAGATCGCCATCGCGTCCACCATTTGTGACCCATCATTCACACGCTCTGGCGATTGACTTACACCACCGTCGGATATTTGATCTCCCCGCACCGCCAATAACGCCATTCCACCCCTATCCGGTCCGCCGGATACGAATATGGAGGGTTTAGCATCGGACCCCATGACGGGCCTGGACGCCGCACAGTGGGGCCTTCTCGGCAGCGCGGTCGCCGAGGCGCTGAACCTCTCCGCCTCCATGCGCCCGGCCTCCGACACCGGCCGCTGGCGCCGCCCGTGGCGCAATACCACCGAACGCGGACTAGTGATCTTCGCCGTCCTCCTCCGCCTCTTTGTCGGCTGCGGCCTGGCGGCCCCGATGGGCGCTTCCGGCCAACTCCCCACCCCCTTCGCCGCCTTTCTGGCCGGCCTGGCCGCCCCATTGATCATCGCCCGCCTCTTCCAGTCCATCCCCCTCGACCCGGCCCCGCCACCCCCGCAGCCACCATCGCTCACCGTGACCGACCCGCCGACGGTCCTCCCCGCAGTCCTGCCCGCCCAGGTCGAACCGGCCACCGTGGAGGCCCGCTCCGATGCCACCACCTGACCCTCGGACACCCGGTGTCCCCTCGGCATCCGGCGGCCACCGGGTGTCCGGTCTCGTCAGGGCGCTCGCCGCCACCCCGGCGCCCTGCCCGGCGCGTCCGCGCCGGGCGCTGGTCGCCGCTCTCGCCGCCAGCCCGCCGGCACTCGGCCCACCCCGGCCGGCCGACGGGCCGCACCCCGCGCCCCGGACCACCGCCGGCCGACGGGACCGAAGACGGAACGACGCCCGCCGGCCACCACCGCCGCGTCGGCACCTCGCCCCGCGGTGGTGGCCGGCCGTACTGAGCGCCCTCATGATCGTCGTCATCGGCGGGCTCGTCGGCGGGCTGAGCCCGAACGCGCCCTCGGCGACGCTGATCGCGACCGTGGCGACCGGCCCCACCAGGGCGATCGCACTGCCGCCGTACGGCACCCGGAATCTCCTGGCCGCCGTCGGCACCGACGGTGACCTACGCCTGTGGCGGTCACCGGAGGACCCGGTCACACTCGACACCGGTTCCACCCGCATGTCGAGCGCCGCCTTCGACGCGACCGGATCCCTCCTCGTCGCCGGTGCCGCCGACGGCACGGTCCGGCTGTGGAGCGTCGACGACCCCGGCGCCCCTCTCCGCGGGACCGTCCTCGCCGGCCGGGGTTCCGCGATCAACACGGTCGCCGTCGTCGACGGGGGCACGCGGATCACCGCGGGCAGCGCCGACGGCACCGTCTACGCGTGGGACACGCGGAAGCCCGCGACGCAACGGGGTGAGGTCCTGGAGAAGTATCCCGGTCAGGTGACGGCGATCGCGGCGATCACCGATTCCGGACTGCTGTTCACCGGGAACGACCGCGGCCAGGTCTGGGCCGGGCTCCAGAGCGGGAGCGACGCCGAGGTCTGGAGTGGTTCGGCGGCGGGTGCCGGGGTGACCGCACTCGCCGCCGGACCGGGCGCCCGGAGCCGGGCCGCCACCCTCGCGGTCGGCGATGCCACCGGGGGCGTTCAGCTGCGGAGTGGCCGGACGCTGTTCCAGGAGCCGCAGACCCTGGTCCGCGGCACCGGGCGCGGAGCCGTCACGGCGCTCGCCTTCGGTCCGGGCGGCACGCCGCTCTACATCGGCACCGCGACCGGCTCGGTCCAGGTTGTTCGGGTGCCCGCACACGGCCCGGCCGAACGACTCGGTCCCGTCCGCACCGGCACGGCGATCGCGGTGCGGGCGTTCAGTCCGGACGGGACGCGTGTCGCCGTGGAATCGGTAGCCGGGACGGTGAGGGTGTTCGCGCTGGGGTAGGCCGGCGGGGGTGGCCTTTTGAGTGGGGTGGGGGAGGCAGGAGCGTACGGGAGAAGGAAGTTGATCTTTATTGGGGTCGGCGGCGGCTGATGAGGGCGACCGTGGTGAGGAGGAGTAGGAGGAAAGCGACGAAATAGGTCATCGCGGTTAGCGTGGAGAAGGTCTGGGTGGCCAGGCCGAGGGCGATCACCGGGGCCGTGAGGCCGAGGTAGGCGATCAGGAAGAGACCGGCGAGGGCCTCGCCGCGGCGGGCGGGCGTGGACTGGGCGCTAACCGTGCCGACGGCGGCCTTGAAGAGGGTGCCGGCGCCGATGCCGGCCAGCATGCCGCCGATGAGGAAGATCGGGAGGCTGGTCAGGTGCATGCCGGCGAGCAGCGTGAGGACGCCGAGGGCCTGGGTGGTGAGGCCGAGGCGGAGCTTGGCGGGGGCGCTGAGGCGGCCGGTCAGGATCTGGGCCAGAGCGGCGGAGCCGAAGACGGCGAAGACGACCAGGCCGGCCAGGGCCCGCGACGAGTGGTGCAGGGTGACCGAGACGAAGGTCGGGGCGACCGAGGTGAAGAGGCCGAAGACCGCGAAGGCGGCGAAACCTGCGACGTAGCCGGCGAGGCCCGAACCGGCGCTGATCCGCTGCGGGCGCCAGGCGGGACGGTCGGCGCCACGGTCCGGGACGGTCTCCGGGGTGAGCAGGACCGCGACCAGGCCGGCCAGCAGCAGGACGACGAAGACCAGGTACGGGGTACGGAGCGGGACCGGGGCGTACGCGGCGAGCAGGCCGGCCAGCAGGGAACCCGCGCCGAGGCCGCCGGTGTTGACCGCGGTGGAGACCGTCTCGAAGCGCTGCTGGGACGCGCCGGGACGGTGCGCGACGTGCAGGTCGTGCAGGTACGCGGTCGCCGTCGCGGTGATCAGGCCGACGCCGAGGCCGGAGAGGAAGCGGGCGGCGAGCAGGACCGGGAGCGAGGTGCCGGCCAGGAAGAGGGCGGCCGACGCGAGTTCCAGGCCGAGCGCCGGGACCAGGATGCGCTTGCGGCCGGCCCAGTCGGAGACGTGGCCGCCGAGCAGCAGGCTGATCACCACGCCGACGGCATACGCGGCGAAGACCACGGTGACGGTGAACGTGGAGAAGCCGTCGCGGGCCATGTAGAGCGGGTAGAGCGGGGCGGGGACGGTGGAGAACGCCATCGCCGTCAGGAACGTCAGGGCGATCAGCCAGAAGCCGGTGCCGTGCTTCGTGTCTTTCTCAACCGCCAGGAGTGTCATGAGCACACTGTCACGCCGGGCGATCATCAACGCCAACGAAAGAAACAGCTCATTCGAATCAGTATGAGTGATACTTCGATGTGTGGAGCTGCGCCAGCTGGAGTACTTCGTCGCCGTCGCCGAGGAGCAGAGCTTCTCCCGGGCCGCGACCCGCCTGCACGTGGTCCAGTCGGCGGTCTCCGCCGCGATCAAGACCCTCGAACGCGAGCTCGGCGCCCGCCTGCTGGACCGCAACGCCAAGCGGGTGCTGCTCACCGACGCCGGGGAGGCGCTGCTCCCCCGGGCCCGGATCGCGCTCGACGCCGCGCGGGACGCCCGGGACGCGGTCGGCGAGGTCTCCGGCGGGCTCCGTGGCACCCTGCGGATCGGGGTGCTCACCTCGATCCGGCTGATCGACCTGCCCGCGCTGCTCGGCGAGTTCCACCGGCGCCATCCGGGGGTGCTGCTGCGGACCAGCGCGGCGCCGTCCGGCACCCGGGGGCTGATCACCGCGCTCACCGAGCACCGGCTCGACCTGGCGTTCGTCGCGGTGAGCGGGCCGGTGGCGGCGGGCGTACGGCTGATCGAGCTGGCCAGCGCCCCGCTGCACCTGGTCATGCCGCCGGGACACCCGCTCGCCGGCCGCGCCGTGGTGCCGATCGCCGAGCTCGACGGGCTGGACTTCATCGACTCGCCGGAGGGCTACGGCAACCGGTCGGTGGCGGACCGGGCGTTCACCGCGGCCCGGGTCCGGCGGCGGGTGACCATCGAGATCAGCGACATCGGCACCGGGGTGGACCACGTACGCCACGGCCTGGGCATCGCGCTGCTCCCCCGGTTCGTGGTGGCCGGCGCCGAGGGCGTGGTGACCGCCGAGGTCAGCGGGGCGGACCTGCGCTGGCCGCTCTCCCTGGCGGTCCCCTCCGACCGGTCACCCGGCGCGGCCACCCGGGCGATGATCGACCTGGTCCGCGCCCGGGTGCCGGGGTGACCTCAGGCGGGGCGCTCGACGCGGGCCGGGGCGCCGCGGACCAGGTCGTCGTGGATGCGCCAGCGGGTGGTCACCGCGGCGGTCGCGGTGGTCTCGTCGGCGCGCTCCAGGCGCTTGCGGAGCAGGTCGAGGGCGAGGCGGCGGTTCAGGCTGAACCGGCGCTCGGTGTCGACCACCACCACCTCGCCGGACGGGCGGTGGGTGGCGCGGACCGCGGTGCTCGCCTTGTTGCGGTGCTGGCCGCCGGGGCCGCCCGTACGGCACGGGACCATCTCGACGTCGGACTCGTCGAACACGGTCCGCGCGGTGCCGACCTCGCAGGGCTGAGCGATCACGTACCAGTTCTTGCGACCGTGACCGATCCGGTACGGGCTGGGCGCCTGCCAGCAGAGCGTCCCGGTCCAGCTCGCGGCGAACTCCGCGGCGCCCGGACCGGCGAGCAGCACCAGCACCGACCGGAACGTGCCGGCGCGCTCGCCGGGCACCGTCTCGACCCGCCGGACCGCCACCGTACGGCGCTTCGCGTCCGATTCCAGCCGCCGGATCAGGTGGCCGAGCGCCCACTCGCACTCGGCCGGACCACGCCCGGCCGAGAGCAGCAGGTGGACGCCGGTCATCGGCGGGCCCGCTTGGCGTCCCGGCGCGGGCCCAGGTCCGCGGTCTTGTAGGTGACCAGCGGAATCGTCGTGAGGATCGGGGTGGCCAGGCCGAACGCGGTCAGGTCGCCGATCACCTGCTCGATCCGCTTGTACGCGGTCGGCGCCTCCTCGAAGAGCAGCTGGCGGTCGCCGCAGACCACGAGCGAGCCGACCGGCGTACGCCGCAGCTCCTCGACGGTGTGCTTGGCCCGCCCCCGGCGCAGCGCGTCGGCCCGGGACATCTTGCGGCCCGCGCCGTGCGCCACCGAGTACCCGGCCTCCGCACCGGCGTGCCCGGCGACCAGGTAGGACGGGGTGCCCCGGGTGCCGGCGATCAGCACGTCCCGGCCGTCGCCCGGCGCGGCGCCCTTGCGGTGCAGGTAGACGCCGCCGTCGAGGACCTCGGCCGAGTTGTGGCACTCGTCGACGATCGGCGGCTCCGGCTCGGCGCCGAGGGCCTCGGCGACCCGGGCCGCCATCAGCCGCCGGTTCAGCGAACCCCAGCGCACCGCCGCGTCGTGGGCGGCCAGGTAGGCGGCCGGGTCCGCGGCGGGACCCGCGCCGTGCACCTCGGTGTGCTCGCGCAGGATGCGCTCACCGAGGCCGCGGGAGCCGCTGTGGACGATCAGCACCAGGTCGCCGGCGGCCAGGCCGAGGCGGCTCGCGTGCTCCGGCTCGACGACCGTGCCGACCTTGGCCAGTTCGACGAAGTGGTTGCCCCGGCCGACCGTGCCGAGCTGGTCGGCGTAGCCCGCCGGGATCTCCTCCTCGATCGAGGCGGGATCGAGCGGAACGTCCAGGTCCGGGAAGCGGGCGGCGAGTTTCTCGGGTACGGCCCTCCTGAGCCGGATCGGGAACACCGCGATTCCGCAGCCGATGTCCGAGCCCACCAGAAGCGGGTAGAGCACGGTCGAGCTCATCGCGGCCCCGATCGGCGCGCCCTTGCCGGGGTGCAGGTCGGGCATCCCGGCGACGTGGATCATCCCGGTCAGGGCGGCGACCTGGTCGCACTGATCCCGGGCCGCCGATTCGATCCAGCTGCCCGGCGCGGCGAAGACGGTGACGGTCGCGGGCGGAGTGGTGGTGCTGTGCTGAGACAAGGGGTGGACGCTCACTTCAGGGGAGAAGGCATGACGGACCGCGGCGTCGCAGTGATCGCCGCGGGAGGGAAAGCTCGGGGTGGTCCGTCAGTACGTCATGCGCCCAGCCTGCCGGAGACCGGCGACGACGGGCAACCGTATTAATCGAGGTACGCGCTCGCCCAGGCGCCGAAGCTGCGCCCGTAGGCCGCCTGGGCCGCCGCGACCACGGCGTCCGGGTCCTCGGCCGGCGCCCGGCCGAATCGCTCGCCGAGCCAGGTCACGAAGTCGGCGTGGGCGTCGCTGGGCTCGTGGCCGTCGCCCCGGTAGTAGTACGCCTCGTCCCAGTCGACGCTGATCTCGGCGTCATACGCGATCAGCTGGAACAGCTCGCGCAGGTCACGGGCGACGACGTGCTGGCCGCCCTCGTCGCCGAAGACCACCACCGGCAGCCGGGCCAGGTCGTCGCGGTCGTCGACGCGCCAGAACGCGTAGAACGAGCCGCCGCCGGTGGCGCGGGCGAACGGGATCAGCCGGGCGAGGAAGGCCGGATCCTTGGACCAGCCGGCCACCAGCCCCGAGGTGTCGCCGAACTCGTCGAGGCCGAAGCCGTCCGCATACTCCCCGTAGCCAACCTCGTCCTGCAGGTCCTTGAGCAGGTTGAGCTCCGGAACCGGCGAATAGTCGGTGCTCACGGCGGGGGCCTCCTCGCATGTGGATCCCGCCGAGCTTATCCGCCGGGTGGCCGAGTCGGCCATCTCCACCACCCAACGTCACCGGCGCGGGCACGATGGGGGGCGTGCGAACCGCCTGGCGACCGCTGGCCCTGACCGTCGCCCTGCTGCTGGCCGGGCTGCAGATCTGGCAGGCGATCTCCCCGGACGGCGCCGGGCAGGACTTCATTCCGCTGCGCCACGCGGCCCGGGCACTGCTGGACGGGGAGTCGATCTATCAGGACCCGCTCTTCGTCTACCCGCCGACGGCCGCCGTGGTGCTGCTGCCGACCGTGCTCGGCGGCGAGAGCACCGCGTTCACCTGCTGGATCGCGTTCCAGGTGGCCTGCATGCTGTACGCCGCGGTGCTGGTCGCGCGGGAGGCCCGGGAACGGGATCGGGTGCCGGTGGCCGCGGCGGCGATCGCGGCGATGCTGGGTGGACTCGCCGCGACCCGGTACCTGGAGATCGGCAACCTGACGCCCTGCCTGGCGCCGGTGGTGGCCGGGGTGCTGATCGCGTTCCGCCGGGGGGAATGGACCGTGGGGTGCGCGCTGCTCGCCGCGTCGTTGCTGGTCAAGCCGTTGCTGGCGCCATTGATCCTGCTGCCGCTGGTCAACCGTGCGTGGCGCCCGCTGCTCACGAGCATGGTGCCCGCCGCCGTGGTCCTCCTCGCCGGCATGGTGGCCATTCCGGGCGGGTCGAGATTTCCGGAGATAGTCCGTTATTGGGTTACCGGGACCAACCTGCACGGGGACAACGCGGTCAACAACCTGACGCTGCATGGATGGGCGGAGGCGCACGGGCTGCGGCAGTCGCTGGCGACGACCCTGGCGGTACTGATCGCAGCCGCCGTTCTGTTCCGATTCCTCGTGATGAAGAATCCGGGTGCGGCGCTGCTGCTCGGCACGTTCCTCTGCGGGAGCCTCGCCGAGGCCAGCTACCTGCCGGTCGCGGTGACGGCCGTACTCCTGACGCCGTCGCGGTGGCTGATCCCCGGCCTGGCGCTGCTCGCCGCGCCCTCGATCGGCGTCGTCACGCCGCAGACCCAGCTGGTCGCCGCCGAGTCGCTCCTGCTGACCGCGTTCTTCATCGAGCAGTCTTCCTGGAATTCGATTCGATCTATATCTTTCCGTGCATGAAACGAGCCGCCGCCGTCCTCGGGGCCAGCGTCCTGGCCCTCGCCTTGATCACCCTCCCCCAGCCGGCGTTCGCCGCCGACACGTCCTACCGGACCCTCAGCACGGCCAGCAACCCCGCGTGGATGGGCGGCCTGGCCGACGCCACCAGCCTCGCCGCGCTCTCCATCCCCGGCACCCACGAGACCCTCGCGATCCACGGCGGCGACTACGTCCAGGACCAGGAGGACTACGGGGACAGCGCGGCCACCCTGACCGCGCAGCTGAACGCGGGCATCCGCATGATCGACATCCGGGCCCGGGTGAACGAGGGGAACACGTTCACCATCCACCACGGATCGACGTACCAGATCGCGAACTTCGACGACGTGCTCACCAAGCTGCAGTCGTTCCTCAGCGCGCACCCGACCGAGACCGTGCTGATGCGCCTCAAGCAGGAGTGCACCGGCGAGACCGGCTCGTGCACCGACGCCACCGGCCAGAACAGCTTCCCGGACATCTTCGACGCGTACGCCGCCGCCTACCCGGGCCTCTTCTGGTCCTCGTCGATCAACCGGTCCACCGCGGCCTCGGTGCCGGCGCTGGGCACGGTCCGCGGCAAGGTGGTGCTCGCGGTGATGAACGGCGCGTACGGCGGGCGCTACTCGAACTACGGCCTGGCCCAGTTCTCCGGCTGGAACGACGGCTCGTCCACCTACGTGCAGGACGAGTACACGGTCACCTCGGCGTTCAACATCCCCGCCAAGCGCACCGCGGTCAGCGACTTCCTGGTCACCACGAACACCGGCGACACCAGCAAGATCTACGTCAACTTCGGCAGCGGCTCCGGCGTCCTCTGCCCGCCCTACTGGACGGCCGGCGGCGCGCTCGGCTACCAGGGCGTCAACCCGTACCTGCTGAACTACCTGACCAACAACACCCTGGACCGCACCGGCGCCGTCCTGCTCGACTTCCCCGGCGGCGGTCTGATCAACAAGATCATCAGCCTCAACTGACGCCTCCTGGCGGGTGCCCACGGGTGCCCCAGAGGGGCCGAGACACCCGTGACCCCGCTGGTCGATTCCGGCGGGATCGGCGCCGGTGGGGTCGCGGGGTGGGCGTTCTCGGTCATGGCCCGGGTTGGGGGTTATCCACAGCCGGGGTTTGTCCACAGGGTTCCGGGCCAAGATCACCGTTTTGTGCCACTGTTCCGTTAGGGATGGGGGTTTCCCCCGGTCGGGGTGGGCCCCGGCTGGCCGGATTTGATCAACATTTCATGATCAACTGCGGGTTGGATCTTGGTGGCTGGCGTTCTGGGGTGTGTCGGCGGGCTGGAGTGACCCGTGAGCGCCAGCTTTCCCGGCGCGGCTGGTGTTCAGGGGTCTCTCGGACGCCGGAGACACCCCGGATCGCCAGCCGATCGGCCCGAGGCACCCCGGATCGCCAGCCGACCGGCCGAGGCACCCCGGACCGCCGGCTCACCGCCTGCGGGCCCGCCGCCCGGCGGGCCCGCGACCGAAACCCGGCCGACGGAGCCGACGATCCGCGGGCGGCGAGTGTTCCGGACGGGCACTCGCCGCGGGATCCGGCGTCCCACCCGTGCGGTCCAGAATCGACCAGCAGAATCACCCGTGAGCACCAGCCAGAACCCGCGGGCGCGCTACGGCCGGGACCCGCGCTGGGTCTCGCGGGCTCCTATGATCCGGGGATGAGACTGCTCGGCGCGCTGCACGATCCCCAGGATCGGGATGATCTGGTCGTCACCCCGGAAGGGCGGGTCGGGCGGCATCAGTTGCTCGGGGCGGCGGCCGGGCTCGCGGCGGAGATCGGTGGGGCGCGGATCGTGGCCGTGGACGCCACGCCCGGGGTGAGCACGATCGTGGCGATCACCGGGGCGCTGCTGGCCGGGGTGCCGATCGTGCCCGTGCCGCCGGACGCCGGGGATCGGGAGCGGCGGCACATCCTCGAGGACTCGGGCGCGGAGCTGCTGATCACGGAGCGCGGGGGCCTGACGGAGGGCGTACCGGAGAAGGCTCTTGATCTGAAGCGGACAGGAGAGGTGCCGCCGGAAGCGGGTGCCGAGCGGGCCGCGCTGGTGCTCTACACCAGTGGGACGACCGGGGCGCCGAAGGGTGTGGTGATCTCGCGGGCCGCGATCGCCGCCGATCTGGACGCGCTCGCCGAGGCCTGGCAGTGGACCGCCGGGGACACCCTGGTGCACGGGCTGCCGCTCTATCACGTGCACGGGCTCGTTCTCGGCGTGCTGGGCGCGCTCCGCGTGGGGTCACCCTTGGTGCACACCCAGAAGCCGACCCCTTTCGCGTACGCCGAGGCGGCCGGCTCGCTCTACTTCGGTGTGCCGACCGTGTGGTCCCGGATCGCGGCCGACCAGAATGCCGCAAGTTCCCTGTCCAAGGCCCGTCTCCTGGTGTCCGGAAGCGCCCCGCTCCCGGTGCCGGTCTTCGACGCGCTGGCCGAGCTGACCGGTCAGTCGCCGGTCGAGCGCTACGGCATGACCGAGACCCTGATCACGGTGAGTGCACGGGCGGACGGCGAGCGGCGCGCCGGGCACGTCGGCCTGCCGCTGGCCGGGATCCGGTCCCGGCTGGTCGACGAGGGCGGCGCGGAGCTGCCGCACGACGGCGCGACCATCGGGCACCTGCAGATCGCCGGGCCGACCCTGCTGGACGGGTACCTGGCCGGTGACGGCATCCGCCCAGCCGGTCTGGTGGACGGCTGGTTCCCCACCGGGGATGTGGCCACTATCGGACAGGACGGCTGGCACCGGATCGTCGGGCGGGCCTCCACCGATCTGATCAAGAGCGGCGGCTACCGCATCGGCGCCGGCGAGGTGGAGGACGCGCTGCTGCTGCACCCGGCGGTCCACGAGGCCGCGGTGATCGGGGTGCCGCACGCCGACCTGGGTGAGCAGGTCACGGCGTACGTGGTGGCCGACCCGGTGAGCGCCGAGGATCTGATCGCGTTCGTCGCCGCGCGGCTCGCGGCGCACAAGCGGCCGCGCGTGGTGCACCGGGTGGAGAGCCTGCCGCGCAACGCGATGGGCAAGGTGCAGAAGAACCTGCTGGCATGATGAATCTGTGTAGTACCGCGACGTAGCCGCCGTCACCCGCCAGGATGGGTGGGTGACGGTCACGATCGACGAGTACAGCCAGTGGAACCGCGAGAAGCTGAGCCGGCAGGCGGTGACCCGCCGGTCACTGCTGGTGGCGACGATGGCGGGCGCCGGCGGGATCGCGTACGCCCAGTTCCACCGGGCGCGCGCCGGGTTCGCGATGGGCGGTGGCCGGGCCGGGAACGCGGGCGTGGTGGTCGCGGGGCGGCACCTCTCGTTCGTGCCCGGCGCCGGCGACGTACCGGGCGACGGCATGGCGGTCACCGCCCAGCTGGTCAGCAAGAGCGGCTCGCTCCCCACCGGACTGCGCGCCTACGTGGACGTCGGCACCTCCCCGAAGGAGTACGGCACCCGGGTCGAGGCGGACATCCAGCACCTGGTCGGCCGGTACGCCATCCCCGGCGGGCCGGTGGGCAGCCAGTTCTACGCCAAGGCGAAGATCACCGGGCTGCACACCGGGACGCTCTACCACTACCGGATACGCCTCTCCGACGGCACGGTCACCGGCGACGCGCACTTCACCACGGCGCCGGGCGCACCGGTCGCCGCGCCGTTCACGTTCACCGCCTTCGCGGACGTGGGCACCAACACGCCGCCGACCGACCCGAAGTTCGCCTGGGGCCAGGACCCGGCGGCGGTCGTCAAGGCGGGCGGGAGGTGGCCGGACGGGTACTTCGAGAACGCGTACACCGTGGACGACCCGATCGGCGGGACCGGCGGGACCGACCCGAGCCCGGCGGCCACCATCACCACCCTGATGGGCGCCGAGCGTCCGGCGTTCACCCTGCTCGCCGGGGACATCTGCTACGCGAACCCGTCCGGCTCCGGGCTGCCGGCCGACGACAACGGCATCCTCAAGAGCGAGGTCCCGCTCGGGACCAACCGCTTCAACCCGTACGTGTGGGACGTGTTCCTGAACCAGATCGAGCCGCAGGCCGCGTTCACGCCGTGGATGTTCGCGACCGGCAACCACGACATGGAGGCGGTCTACGGCGACACGCTGCACGGGTACGGCGGGCACGTGCAGCGCCTCGACATGCCGGGCAACGGGCCGAAGGGCTGCCCCTCGGTCTACCGGTTCGTCTACGGCAACGTCGGGGTGATCTCGGCGGACGCGAACGAGCTCTCCTTCGAGCTGCAGACCAACACCGGGTACTCGGACGGCGCGCAGGTCAACTGGGTCCGCCACACCCTCAAGAAGTGGCGTACGGCGGGGTCCGGGGTGGACTTCATCGTGGTCTTCTTCCACCACTGCGTCTTCTCCACGGCACACAACCACGCGTCCGACGGCGGGGTCCGGGCCGCGCTGGAGCCGCTGTTCAGCAAGTTCCAGGTGGACCTCGCCGTGCAGGGGCACAACCACCTCTTCGAGCGGACCGACCCGATCCGGCACGGGAAGCGGACCCGGGCGGCACCGGACGGCGCGACGGTCCGGCCGGTCGAGGACGGGGTGACGTACGTCTGCGTCGGCTCGGGCGGGCGGCCGCGGTACCCGTTCCGGCCCGCACCGGGCACCGCCGCGCCGGCTCCGAAGGGTGTGGTGCCCAAGGGCGCGCAGAAACTCCCGGAGGGCCAGCGGTACCGCGGGTACCGGCCGCCGGGCGGGACGGACAGCACCGAGAACAACAGCGAGAACATCGTGAACAGCTTCGTCTGGGCCAAGGGGACGCCGAAGGCCGGTAAGCCCGCGCCGCGCGGCGACAAGGTGCCGGAGTCGGTCGACTGGTCTCAGGTCCGGTACGACGGGTACGCCTTCATCGCGGTGGACGTGGTCCCGGCCGCGGTCGGCGGCACCACCACGATGACGGTCCGCACGCTGGCCGACGCGCTCCCCGGCACCGGCAGATCACACACCGAGATCGACCGCATCACCCTCTCCCGTACGGCCGGCCTGGGCACCGTCACGCCGTAACGCCGCCACTCACCCTCCTGACTGGTCCTCCGGGGTGTCTCGGGAGGGCTCGGGTGCCCCGGAGCACCGGCCGGAGACGGCGGCCAGCGCCAGGTGCCAGGGGTAGCCGTCGATGGTCAGGCCGCCCTCGCCGGGTGGGTGCGGTTCCCACTCACCCGGGCCGAACAGGACGTGGACGCCCTCGGCCCGCAGCGCCTCGACGGACCTCCGGAACGGGTGGCGGCGGGCCAGGGCGGTGTTCAGGTAGGGCAGGATCGCGACCGGGCGGCCGCGGCCGATCGCCTCGGCGACCGCGTTCAGCGCGTACGTGTCGGCGATCCCGGCGGCCAGCTTGTTGACCGTGTTGAAGGTGGCCGGGGCGACGATCATCGCGTCCGCGGTGCTCGCCGAGACCCGCTGCTCCCCCGGTCGCCGGAAGTCGCTGCGGACCGGGGCGCCGCACCGCGCCTCGAGGGCGGCCAGGTCGAGGAAGGGCAGCGCCGACGGGGTGGCCACCAGCCGGACGGTCCAGCCGTCCCGCTGGGCGAGCCCCACGAGGACGCCGACGCGGGCGGCCGCGCCGGCGCCACAGATCACGATGCAGAGGGTCGGCGAACTCAAGGGCCCAGTATCCACCCAGGCCAGCGTCCGGCGATTGGCGCTACCGGCCGCGGTGGCCGGTTTCCTACCGTCGGACACATGCGAGCGACGGTCAACGGGATCACGGTGGGGTACGACGACGCGGGCGAGGGACCGGCGCTGCTACTGGTGCACGGGCACCCGTTCGACCGGTCGATGTGGGGGCCGCAGTCCGCGGCGTTCTCCCGCGAGGGCTGGCGGGTGGTCGCGGCCGACCTGCGCGGGTACGGCGAGAGCACGGTCGTCCCCGGGCTGACCGCGCTGGAGACGTTCGCCCGGGACACGTTCGCGCTCGCCGACCACCTCGGGCTGGACGAGGTGGTGCTGGCCGGACTCTCGATGGGCGGGCAGATCGCGATGGAGTGCCACCGGCTCTTCGCACCGCGGATCCGGGGACTCGTGCTGGCCGACACGTTCCCGCAGGGCGAGACGGCGCAGGGGCGGGCGCACCGGAACCGGGCCGCCGATCGGCTGCTCGCCGAAGGACTGGGCGGGTACACCGCCGAGAACCTGGGGCGGATGCTGGCGTCGTACAACGTGGCGGCGCTGCCCGGGGTGGCCGCGCACGTCCGGGAGATGATGCTGGGCGCGCCACCGGCGGGTGCCGCGGCGGCACTGCGCGGGCGGGCCGAACGGCGGGACTACCGGGAGCTGCTCACCGGGGTGGCCGTGCCGGCGCTGGTCGTGGTCGGGCGGGACGACGAGTTCACCCCGGTCTCCGACGGGGAGCTGATGGCCTCGCTGATCCCCGGCGCGGAACTCGCCGTGGTCGAGGGCGCCGGGCACCTGCCGAACCTGGAGCAGCCGGAGGCGTTCAACGGGGTGCTCCGGGACTTCCTCGCCACGCTCTGACCGCGTGGCGGATGCGGGCGGCGAGGGCGGGGAGCTCCGGGCGTACGCCGAAATCCCGCTCCCACGACGTCCGGCAGCGCACCCGGATCTCCACGCGGTGCCCCTGGGTGAAGTCCGCCGTGGCGCGCAGCCGCCCGTCCCGGCGCAGGCGAACCCGGAGCGCGCCGTCGCCCAGGGTGACCGTTCCCGGACCGGTCACCGCGAGCCGATCGAGCCGATCCGCGAAGGCGAGCAGCTCATCCCAGGTCAGGAAGATCGTCCCGGACGAGGGCCGGGGTTCGGATTCGGTCGTAGCCTCGACCGTGGCGAGCAGCGTGTCGCGGGGGATGTCGATCCGGCAGTGCGCGTGCCGGGGATCGCCGTCGGGGTGGTCCATCCAGCTGCGCCCGCTACCGCCGTCGATGGTGAGCCCGATCCCGTACTCGACATCGAAGAAGCTGATCCGTTCCGCCATCCACCCATGATCCCGGCTGCGGGCTACGGGCGGGGTGTGGGCAGGGCGCCGAGGACGGTGGCGAGCCGGGCGTCGAGGGGGCCGGTCAGCTCCAGGACCGGGGTGTCCGGCCAGGCGTCGAGCGGGTCGTCGTAGGCCAGCTCCAGGAGCGCCTCGTTCATCCGGGAGCGCAGGCCGGGCAGCTCGGCGGGTGGCAGGATCCGCTCGGTCTCCGGGGTGATCACCGTGAGGACCAGCAGGTCGAGGCCCGCGAACGCGCGGCGCAGCGCGGCGGCGTCGACCTGCTCGGCCGGGTCGGCGCCGATCGCGGCCAGGTAGGCGAGGTAGTCCAGGGGCGTACGGTCGAAGATCGTCCCGGACGGCGCGTCCCGCAGGCTCCGCATCGAGCAGGCCAGCATCGCCCGGTAGTCCTCGGGTGCCGGCGGGAACGAGAACTCGTACCCCTCCTCCTCCGCGAGGTAGTACGGCTCGTCCGCCACGACGTGCCCCGGCAGCCGCGCTCCGAGCGCCTCGGCCAGCGTGCTCTTCCCGGTCCCATGCGTCCCGGAGATCGCGATGCGCATCCGCGCCCCCTCTCTTCGAGGCCTTCACCGGGCGCGATCATAGGTCCTCTAGCGCATTCTCCTCATGGCCAGGGCGTTCCGCGACCGGCGAACCAGCGCGATGAACTCATCGGGATACAGAACCAGGACGTTGCCGCTCAGACCGGTCGCCTGCCGGAACCCCCGGTCCCGGGTCACGCAATACTTGATCGACGGCGGCGCCACGTCCCTCGCCGCCTGCAGGGCTGTGGTGAAGACACATGCGTCCTCGTGGTCGAGGGGTGGATGGCCGTCGACCGCCAGGATCTCCATACGGGCGCCACCCGTCACGTCGTAGACGAGGTCGTAGAGAAAATCATGAAGGAGATCCTCGGCGTGCTCGGCCGACCAGCCCAGACCACGGGTTTCGGCGGTCTCGCCGTCACGAGGCTGCCGAGCCTTGCGGACGAGAAGGCCGTCGATGTGATCCGATGTCCAGACCTCCACGAGCTCCGGGCCCGCGAAACGGCCACTGGTCGTCAGAGCGACGGCCCGCAGACTGTCGAAACGGCGATCAGCCTGGCACGGCACCGGCGCGGCACCGCAACGGGTCGCAGCGTCCCGGAACTTCTCCCAGGTGAATGGCGGCCCCACCAGGTCAGCGACGTCGAGGAGGACGTTGACGTCGAAGACCACCGTGTGGAGGTCGGGTTCAGCCTCGCCGCGCTGTGTTACCACGTTGTGGGCGCTCCCGATGGAGACGGACCTCGACACGCGAGGGCTTGCGATGGCCACGATCCGTGGCGAACGCGGAGGACACCGGCTCCGGGAAGCCGGGTTCGGCGTCAGTGACGGGGTGACGGAAATCGTCACGGATGGCAGCCAGGACCTGCTTCCTCTCCACGCTGCCGATCCCGAGATCACCGGGGCCGTTGAGCCCGCCGGACACGAGGTCTGCCGCGCTCAGCCCGGCCAGCGAGCGGCGCCGGTAGAACCGCTTCATCTCCTCTGCCGGGATCGCGGCCTTGCTGGGCTGATGATCCGGGACGCCCTGCCGGGCGACGCGCCAGGGGAGTTCGTTGTGGGTCAGCTCCGACAGATCGTCCCCGGAGAGACCGCCATAGACCTGACAGACCAGGGCCACGACCTTGTCGGCGGCAGCGCTCAGCCGGCCGGGGTCGCCGGTCGGCCAACTACTGACGGTTCGCTGGCCCCGATGCCGATCCCAGAGCGTCACCACCACCGGGCCGTCACGCCACGCCTGAATGGTATCGGTGAACAGCGGCTCGTCGACGAGCGCGAGGTGCCAGGCCTGGCTGTAGTAGACGAGCTTCTGCAGCCGCATGGCCTCGACCGGGCCGACGTGAGCCAGCACAGCAGCCGCGACGTCATGCGCGTTACTGGGCATCAGCGGCTCCCGAGGTACCGAGGATTCCCCGATTTTAGCGCGAGAGTTCGCCCGGGTGGCCACTCGTTCAGGTGGCCATGAACTCGTGGACGCCGCGCAATGTGGTACGCAGCAGGGCGGTGGCGCGAGTCGTGGTGAGGCGGACGTCGGCGGGGAGGCGCAGGCCGGCGTCGGTGAGGGTGCCGGACGGGAGCAGCGTGGGGTCCAGGGACGCGCGGTGGGCGATCAGGACGCCCAGGTCGTAGCGGGAGATCGTGTCGGGGCCGGTGATGTTGAGGATGCCGGCGTAGTCGGAGGAGGCGAGTTCGAGCAGGGCGGAGGCCAGGTCGGTGACGTGGACCGGGCGGCGGTACACGTCGGTGAAGAGGGCACCGGTGACGCGGCCGGCGATCAGGTCGCGGGTGTGCGTCTCGTGGCGGCCCCGGCCGTCGCCGAGGATCAGGGAGGTACGGACGACCGCGGCGGACGGGTGGACGGCGCGGACCGCGGTCTCGGCGGCGGCCTTCGCGGCGCCGTAGCGGTGGATCGGGTCGGGGTGCGCCGACTCGTCGTAGCGGACGTCCCGGCCGGAGAAGACGGCGTCGCTGGAGATGTGGACCAGACGGATGCCGAGGGCCGCCGTGGCCACCGCGACGTGGGCGGCGCCGTCGGCGATCACCGCCCAGTCGTCGGTACCGGTGGCGGTGTGGATGACGGCGTCCGGGCGGGTGCGGGCGAGCAGGGCCCGAACGGCGGCCGGTTCACGAACGTCAAGACCTTCCTTCGCGTACGCGGAAGGCGCGCTGAAGTGGGTCCCGGTGACGGACCACCCACCGGCCTCGGCGCGGGTGGCCAGATGCGCGCCGAGGTGCCCGCTGGCCCCGGTGATCAGAATCCGTCCGGTCATGGTGGGGAACCCTAGTGGCCCGGCCGGCGCCGGCGATTCAGATCGTTCTCGGGGCGGTCGCGGCGGTGCTGGGTGCCGGCGTGGGTACCGTCGCGGTCGCGGCGCCCGCGGTGGCCGCGAGCGCCTGCCCGGCGTGTTACGGGCTGAGCGGGCTCGGGGACGGGGTCTACGCCGAGCAGGCGGACCCGGCCTACCCGCCGATGATCGCGGCGGCGCAGGAGCGGATCGCGGCGTTCTACGGTGGGCGGGAGAACCGGCCACGGGTGCTGATCTGCGCGACCGGTGCCTGCTACCGGCGGATCGGCGAGGGCGGGGAGAAGGGGCAGGCGCTGACCTCAGGGGTGGCGCGGGCTTCCCGGTGATCACGTGACGGGGAACGGACGTCACGGGCTCAGACGCTCATCCCGCCGTCGACCGGGATGGTGGCGCCGGTGATGAACGTGCTCTCCGGGCCGGCCAGGAAGAGGACGGCGGCGGCGATCTCGCCGGGGGTCGCGTGGCGGCGCAGCGGGATCATCGCGTCGAAGGCGGCGGCCGCGCGGTCCGGGGGCAGGCCGGTGGCGGCGACCTCGATGCCGTGCTGGAAGGCGTTGTCGATCGGGCCGGGGTGCAGGGTGTTCACCCGGATCGCGCGCGGGGCCACCTCCTTCGCCAGCGTGCGCATCAGGCCCACCTGGGCGTGCTTGGCGGTGGCGTACGCGCAGATCCCGGGATCGGCGGTCAGCCCCACCACGCTGGAGTTGATGATGACGCTGCCCCCGTCGGAGAGGACCGGTACGGCGTACTTGCAGGTCAGGAACGCCCCGCGGACGTGCACCGCGAGCACCCGGTCCCACTCCTGTTCGGGGTAGTCGGCGACCGGCGCGATCACCCCGGTGACGCCGGCGTTGGCGAAGACCACGTCCAGGCGGCCGAAGGCGGCGAGGCAGTGCTGGACCGCCCGCCGTACCTGGGAAGCGTCGGTGACGTCGGTGACCACCCAGGCGGAACGGGAGGCACCCAGCTCCCGGTCGACGGCCGCGAGGCCGGTCGCGGAGAGGCCGGCCAGCAGCACCCGCGCGCCCTCCCGGACCAGGGCCCGCGCGGTGGCCGCACCGACACTGCCCTCACCGCCGGTGATCAGCGCCACCCGGCCGTCCATCCGTCCCACCACGCCATGGTCCGGGGAGGAACGGGCGGACGTCTTGACCCTGAGCGCACAGCGCTTGCCGGGCGCGGTAGTCGCGGGGGCTGAGCCCGTACGCGGCGTGGAAGAGGCGGCTGAAGTGGGCCGCGTCGGTCAGTCCGCGGCGGGCGCCGATCAGGCTGACCGGGCAGGATGCGAGCAGCGGGTCGCGCAGGTCGCGGCCGCAGGCCTCGAGGCGGCGCCGCCGGACCCAGGAGGCGACCGTGACGCCCTCGGACTGGAAGAGCTTGTACAGGTAGCGCGGCGAGATGTGCAGGACGGCGGCGATCACTCCGGGGGTGAGGCCGGGCTCGCCGAGGTGGGTGTCGACGTACGCGACCGCACGGGTGAAGAGGGCACGGCGGGCCACGTCGGGGTCGGCCGGACGGGTCTCCAGGTGCCCGGCGAGTCCGGTGGTGAGCAGGTCGAGCACGTTGCCGCCGAGCCGGTGGGCGTCCCGCTCGTCGACGTCGTCGAGCACCTCGGCGGCCCGGGTGAGGAACGAGCTGATCAGCCCGCCGAGCCCACCGGCGCCGGAGAAGCGGGTGGCGGTGAGCCGGCCGACCCCGGCGGCGGGCAGGCCGAGCAGGGCGCGCGGGAAGATCAGCACGAGCAGGCGGCACGGGTCGTCGAAGGTGAAGGTGTACGGCCGGGTGGTGTCGTACACCGAGAAGTCCCCGGGCCGGAGGGCGACGCTGCGGCCGTCCTGGCTGAGTACGCTGCCGCCGCGGCACTGGAGGCCGAGTTTGTAGTAGTCGCCCCGCTCGGCGGCGATCAACCGGCTGGTCCGGCGGACCCGGTGACTGCCCGCCTCCACCTGGTAGAGCCGGAGCGCGCCCAGGGTGGCCCCGCGCAGTTCGCCGTGGAACGGCCCGCCGTCCCGCCGGGACGCGTCGAGCGGGACGAAGGCCTCGGTGACCGCCTGGCACCAGTCCTCGAAACGGTCGGTCCGCACCACATCGATCATGGTCAACCTCCGGTGTCCGTCCAGCTTGCGGCGCACGGGCGCGCAGGGTCAAGCGGTGGGCGTGGTCGTTCAAGACCGGGTCCGGGGTGAGCGGATAGGACCAGGACATGAAGAGGCGCACGATCCTCACCGCGGGGGCGGCCACCCTCGTCGCCGGGTGCGGCCGGGGCCTGCAGGAGACCCCGGCCACCACCGACCGGACGATCCGGATCGGATACCTGATCCCGAAGACCGGCAACCTCGCGGTCTTCGGCGAGTCGAACGACTACGTCCTCGGCGTGATCCGGAACGCGCTGCGGGACGGCCTCACGGTCGGGGGCAGCAGGTACACCGTGGAGATCCTGGACCGGGACACCCAGTCGAGCGGCACCCGGGCCGCGCAGGTCGCCGGGGAACTGATCGGCCGGGACGGCGTCGACATCGTGCTGGCAACCTCCACCCCGGACACCACCAACCCGGTGAGCGACCAGTGCGAGGCCGCGAAGGTGCCGTGCCTCGCGACCATCTGCCCCTGGGAGATCTGGTATTACCCCCGCGGCGGGAAGGACTTCACCTACACCTACCTCTACTTCATCGGTACGCAGGCCGAGTCGCAGGTGTTCGCGCGGCTCTGGCAGCGGGTGCCGGGCGGCCCGCACACGGTCGGCGCGCTCTGGCCGGGCGACGTGGACGGCGACACGTACCGGAAGTACTTCACCCCGGTCGTGCGCGGGCTGGGCTGGACGCTGGTCGACCCGGGCGCCTACCAGGACGGGCTCACCGACTTCACGCCGCTGATCACCAAGCTCAGGGACGCCGACATCCTGCAGGCCGCGCCGATCCCGCCGGACTTCATCACGTTCTGGAAGCAGGCGGACCAGAACCGGTTCCGGCCCCGGCTGGCCACCGTGGCGAAGGCGCTGCTCTTCCCCAGCGCGGTGGAGGCGCTCGGGAGGCTGGGGGACAACCTGGTCGCGCCGGCCTGGTGGCACGCGGACTACCCGTTCGCCTCGTCGCTGGACGGGATGACCGCGCGGGCGTTCGCGGACGGGTACCAGCAGAGCAGTGGCCGGCAGTGGACCCAGCCGATGGGGATGGACCACGCGATCTTCGAGATCGCGGTGGCGGCGCTGAAGGCGTCCGGCGATCCGAAGGACCGGCAGGCGGTGGCGGCGGCGATCGGCGGGCTGAAGGGCGAGGCGATAACCGGGAAGTACGATTTCTCCGGTGGGCCGGTGAAGAACGTCGCCCTCGCGCCGGATCTCGTCGGGCAGTGGCGGCTCGGCGCGGCCGGGAAGTTCGATCTGGTCGTGGTCGACAACAGCGCCGCTCCGGAGATCCCGGTCCAGGGCGAACTGCAGTTCCTGCGATGATCGTGCTGCGGGAGATCACCAAAAGCTTCGGCGGGGTGCAGCTCTTCCGAAATATCGGATGGAAAGCCGAGAGCAGCGAGATAGTCGGCGTCGTCGGCCCGAACGGCGCCGGGAAGACCACCCTGCTCGACATCGTCGCCGGCGCCCAGCGGGCGGACGCCGGGCGGGTGATCCTGGACGGGAACGACGTCACCCGGCTGCCGCCCCATCGACGGCATCGGCTGGGGCTCGCCCGCACGTTCCAGACACCACGCCCTTTCGGCGACATGTCGGTATACGAGACCGCCCTGCTCGCGGGCGATGACGCGGAGTCCGCACTCCGGCGAACCCGTCTCCTCGATCGCGCCGACGAACCCGCCTCCCGGTTACGCCTCCTCGACCGGAAGCGTCTTGAGCTGGCCCGAGCGCTGGCAAGCCGCCCAAAAATCGTACTATTAGATGAGATAGCGGGTGGGTTGACCGATGCCGAGACCGATTCCCTGCTGGAGCTGATCACCGGCCTGGGGCGCGACGGCGTCACGGTCGTCTGGGTCGAGCACGTCATCCGCGCCCTGCGCCCCACCGCCACCCGGATGATCTGCCTGGCCGAGGGGGGCGTCCTCGCCGAGGGCAGCCCCGCCGAGGTCCTGAGCAGTCCCGCGGTCCGCGCCGCCTACCTGGGCCGGGCCGCCCTGTGACGCTGCTCCGGATCGAGGACCTCGACGTCCACTACGGCGACTTCCAGGCTCTCTCCGGCGTCTCCCTGTCGGTCGATCACGGCGGTTCGCTCGCCCTGGTCGGTGCCAACGGCGCGGGCAAGAGCACCCTTCTGCGTACGATCGCCGGCGCGCACCCGGCGACCGGCGGCCGGATCACGCTGGACGGCACCGGCATCACCACCGCGCCACCGCACCACCGGGTCCGGGCCGGCATCGCCCTGGTCCCCGAGGGACGCCGCCTGTTCCCGAGCCTCACCGCCGAGGAGAACATCAAGGTCGGCGGGCGGGCCTGGCCGCTCGACCGGGTCTACGACGTCTTCCCGCTGATCGCCCGCTGCCGGAACCGGCGGGCCGCCCTGCTCTCCGGCGGCGAGCAGCAGGCCGTGGCGATCGCCCGGGCGCTGGCCTCCGGCCCCCGGCTGCTGCTGCTCGACGAGATCTCCCTGGGCCTGGCCCCGGCGGTGGTCGACGACCTGTACGACGTGCTGGCCGTGCTGCGCGCCGAGGGCACCGCGCTGGTCCTGGTCGAGCAGGACCTGGCCCGGGCCCGGGCGGCGGGCGACCATCTGATCTGCCTGCTGGAGGGCCGGGTGGTCCTCGCCACGGCGGCCGCCGACGCGCCACTCGAGAAGGTGATCAGCGCGTATTTCGGGACATCTCAGTGAACGCCGCCGTGCAGGGTGTCCTCCTCGGCGGCGGGTACGCGCTGATCGCCTGCGGACTCTCCCTGACGTTCGGCGTGATGCGGCTGGTCAACCTGGCACACGGCGACTTCGCGGTCTGCGGCGCCTACCTCGCCCTCGTCCTGGCCCACTGGCAGCACGTACCCGCCTGGTACACGCTCCCGCTCCTGCTCCCCGCCGCGGCCCTGGCCGGCGCCGCCCTGCACGTCACCGTCCTGAAGCGGGCCCTGCGCGGCGGCGAGCTCTCCCCGGTCCTGGTCACCTTCGGGCTCTCGGTGGTGATCGAGAACCTCCTTCTCGTGTACGCCTCCGCGGACACCCGCGGGCTCCCCGGCGGCGCGTGGTCCCAGGCCAGCATCGCGCTCCCGGGCGACGTGGTGGTCTCCTGGATCCGGCTCACCGGGCTGCTCACCGCCCTGGTCGTCCTCGGCGGGCTCCAGCTGCTGCTGGCCCGGAGCGCGTGGGGCCGCCGGGTCCGGGCCACCGCCGACGACCCGGACACCGCCCGGCTGGTCGGCATCCGGATCCGCCCGCTCCTCGCCGGGGTCGCCGCGATCGCCGTCGCCACCGCCGCGCTGGCCGGCGTCTTCCTCGGCCTGATCTCCGGCTTCGACCCGCAGTCCGGCGGCCTCATCCTGATCTTCGCGTTCGAGGCGGTGGTGATCGGCGGGATCGGCTCGCTCTGGGGCACGCTGATCGGCGGGATCGCCCTCGGCCTGACCCAGCAGCTGGTCGGCCAGTGGCACGCCCAGTACGCGGTGCTCGCCGTCCACCTGCTCTTCCTGCTGGTCCTCGCGGTACGGCGGTGGACGTGAGACTCCTCGCCGTGCTGCCCCTGATCGCGATCCCGTACGTGCTCGCGCGCGCCGAGTACGCCCTGGTCGACCTCTTCCTGCTGGTCTGCCTCGCGAGCCTGTGGAACCTGCCGGCCGGGTACGCCGGGCTGACCTCGTTCGGGCAGCAGGCGTACCTCGGCACCGGGGCGTACGCGCTCTACCTCTTCGCCGCCGCCGGGATCGACCCCGCGTTCGGGGTGGTCCTGGCCGCGCTCACCGCCGCGATCGTCGCCCTGCCCGTCTCGCTGGTCGTCCTGCGTCTCAACGCCGGGTACTTCGCGGTCGCCACCTGGGTGGTCGCCGAGGTGCTGCGCCTCTTCGTCACGCTCAGCCCACGGGTCGGCGGGAACACCGGCGTCAGCCTGCCCGGCACCGGCCGCTACCCGCTCGTCCTCTGGCAGGCGATCACGTACTGGTGGTCCCTGGGCCTGATGACGGCCTGCGTGGGCGGCGTCTATCTGCTGATGCGCAGCCGTTTCGGTCTGCGGGCCCGCGCGGTCGCCGCCGATCCGGTCGCCGCGGCCGCCACCGGGGTCGCCGTCGGACGGGTGCGGCGGATCGCGTACCTGCTCTCCGCGCTCGGCACCGGCGCGGTCGGCGCGGTCCTCTTCTGCCATCACCTCTACGCCGCGCCGGCCTCGGTCTTCGGGCCGCAGTACAGCGTCGCGATGCTCTTCATGGTCCTGATCGGCGGGCTCGGCACGATCGAGGGCCCGATCCTCGGCGCGCTGCTCTACTTCGGCCTGCAGCAACTGCTCGCCGGGTACGGCCCGTGGTACCTGGTCGTCCTCGGCACGGTCGCCATGCTGGTCACCCTCTTCGCACCCCGCGGCCTCTGCGGCGGTCCCGCGGCGCGGCGCGCGTCACTCTTCCCGATCTCTTCACGGTACGGGCCGTCGCGCGTACGCCGGAACGCCCGCCCCCGGGGATCCTCTCCCTGACGGCGGGCGTTCCGAGCCCGGCGGTCAGCGCGTGGCCGGACCGAACGGGAAGCCGTTGCCGAAGGGGGAGGAGGCCGGCGACTGGATCGAGGGAAGCGCCGGCACACCCGGGAAGGCCGGGAACGCAGGGAAGGCCGGGAAGCCCGTCCCGGCGAACGGATCGAACATCCCGGTCCCGGCCGGCTCGGTCCGGGACGGCGTGGTGCTCGCCGGGTCGCCACTCGACGCGGCGGGACGGTTCGCCCGGGTCGGCTGCCCCACGCTACGGGTGCCGCCCCGCTGGTCGTCCGACGACGCCGGCCTGGCCGTGGACGGCTTGCCGCCCCTGGTGCTCTTGGTGCTCCTCGTGCTCCTCGTGCTCTTCGTACTCTTCGTACTCTTCGTGCCCTTGGTGCCCTTGTCCGGCGGGGTGGCCGACTGGGCATCGACGGTCAGCACGAAGGCGCCGTCCCACGGCACGCACTTGTAGATCTTCCAGAGTTTGGCGCGCTGGCCGGACGCGCCCACGGTCTTGCACTCCGCCCGGGTCGGGAAGTCGTAGGCGGGCGCCTGCGCGCGGGCGACGGCGTCCCCACCGGCGGGCGCGGCCTGGGCGGCACCGGCCCCGAGAACGGCGCCGGCCGCCAGCCCGATGCCGACGGCGAGCAGGCCGTGAGTCCTGTTCATGTCTGACCCTTCTGTCGATGCCCCGATGGACCCCCACAGCTGATCACCGCTTTTCCGGCTGGGTGGCATATTGCGGCCATATAGCCCTTTCAGAGGGTTTTTCCAGACCGACGCTCAGATTTCCGGGATTCGCCGGACAGCGCCCCGAAACTGTGGTGGGCCTCAGCACCGCCGGTCGCGCAGCGTCTCCGCGATCAGCCGGTCCGGGCCGGCGCTCCACGACCCGGCGCCCGCCTCGGCCGCCCAGAGCACGTTCTGCAGCACCCGGACCAGCGTCCACCGTGCCGCCCGGGGCCGGTCCAGCCCGAGCACCTCGGTCATCAGGTCGAAGCGCCGCAGCACGCCGGGTACGCCGCCGGCCGCCTCCCAGCGGTTGTGCAGGGCCGGGAGCAGGTCGAATCCCGGGTCCCCGGCGAGCGGCTTCGGGTCGATCGCCAGCCACCCCTCCCCGGCCACGCTCGCCAGCACGTTCTCGTAGTGCAGGTCCCAGTGGAGCAGCCGGTCGCCGGGCTCCGGCAGCACCTCGCGGAGCGCCGCGGCGCAGTCCCGGACGACGTCCCGGTCACCGGGGCCGGTGAGCAGGGTGAGGCCGCGGGGCACCCGGTCCAGCAGCCGCGGCGTCATCTCGGCCAGCCGGCGGACGCCGTCCGGGGCGGGCACCTCGTGCAGACGGGCGAGCACCCCGCTCAGCGTGCGCAGGGCGGTCGTCACGTCCGGGACCGCGGCCAGGCTCCGGGCCGCGTCCAGCCGTTCCAGCAGCATCGAGCCGGTCACCGGGTCGTGGTTCAGGAGAGTGACGGCGCCGTACCCGTACCAGGCCCGGAGCGCGACCGGCTCACCCACCGTCTCCTCGTCGACCGGCTGGAGCTTCAGCACCGCCGGTCCGCCGTCCGGCCGGCGGACCGGCAGCACCATCGCCACGTTCCCGTGCGAGGCCGTGCCGTCCGGCGTCAGGTCCCAGCGCTCCAGCAGCGCGGCGATCAGCCCCGGCAGCGCGTCGAGCCACGCCGCTGTGGTGCCGCCGAAGTTCAGCGCGTGCCTCTCCCGCAGGCCCGCCGGAACGTCGATCGTCGATTCGCTCATGGCCACATCCTGGCGGCCGGAACCGGCTCTGGCAGGATCCACGCCCATGCACGCGTTGATCGTGGGAAACAGCGACGGCATCGGGCTCGCCCTCACCCACCGGCTGCTCGGCGCCGGGTGGACGGTGACCGGCGTCTCTCGGCGGCCCGCTCCGGCCGGTGTCGCGCACACCGCCGACGTGGCCTCGCCGGAGTTCCCCGCGCTGCTCGCCCGGGTGCTCGCCGGGGTGGGCGACGTGGATCTCTGCGTCTACGCCGCCGGCATCGGCGAGCTCCTCGGCCCCGGGCTCGCGCTCGCCGGTCAGACCCGGACCTTCGAGGTCAACCTGCTCGGCCTGGCCCGGACCGTCGAGGCGGTCGTGCCGGGCATGGTCGCCGCCGGGCGCGGGCACGTGATCGGCCTCTCCAGCATGGCCGACGCGGTGCTCTCCGCGGACGCCCCGGCCTACGCCGCGTCCAAGGCCGGGATGACGTCCTACCTGCTCGGGCTGGACGCGGCGCTACGGCCGCGCGGGGTGGCGGTGACCGCCGTCCGGTTCGGTTTCGTCGACACCAAGATGGCGAAGTCCCCGGTCACCCCGTTCAAAATCACCACGGAGCGGGCGGTCGACGTGCTGATGCAGTGCGTCCGCACCCGGCCGGCGGTGCTCTCCCGCCCGCGCCGGATGGCCGCCCTCACCGGCACGCTCGGCCCGCTCCTGCGCACCGCCGCCCGTCTCCGCCACGGCTGACCGTCAGCCGTGCCTCGCCTCTGTCCCGCGCTCGGCCGGCTTCCGAGACACGGGCTAGTCCTCGTCGCCGACGGCCTTGAAGAGGGCCGCGACCTCGGCGTTCGCCAGGTGACGGAAGCCGCCGGGGCGCAGGTCGCCCAGGCGGATCGGGCCCACCGCGGTACGGATCAGCCGGGTGACCGGGTGCCCGACCTCGTCCATCATCCGCCGGACGATGTGCTTGCGCCCCTCGTGCAGGGTGATCTCCACCTGCGCGGTCTTGCCGATCGCGTCGACCAGCCGAAAGCCGTCGACCTGGGCCGGGCCGTCCTCCAACTCGACACCGGACTGCAGGCGGCGCCCCACGGTACGCGGCAGCGGGCCCATCACCTCGGCGAGGTAGGTCTTCGAGACGCCGTACGACGGGTGCATCAGCTTGTGCGCGAGCGTCCCGTCGTTGGTGAGCAGCAGCAGGCCCTCGGAGTCGGCGTCGAGCCGCCCCACGTGGAAGAGCCGCTGCTCGAAGTTGACGTCGAGGAAGTCGGCGAGCTCGGTGCGCCCCTTCTCGTCGTCGAGGCTGGAGACCACGCCACGCGGCTTGTTCAGCGCGACGTAGACCAGCTTGGTGTTCGTGATCACCCGCGATCCGTCGACGTAGATCTCGGCCGTGGCCGGGTCCACCTTGTCGCCGAGCTTGGCGACCTTTCCGTTCACCATGACGCGCTTCCGGAAGATCAGGTCTTCGCAGGCGCGCCGGGATCCAACACCGGCCGCCGCCAGGACTTTCTGGAGGCGTTCGGCGGTGTCAGCCTGAGGCATCGAGTACTTCTTCCACATCGTCGGGCAGGAACGGGGCGAGCGGCGGCAACTGATCGACCGAGTTGAGGCCGAGCTTCTCGAGGAAGAGGACCGTCGTCCGGTACAGGTATGCCCCGGTTTCCGGCTCGGTGCCACATTCCTCGATGAGGCCGCGAGTGACCAGCGTACGCATCACACCGTCACAGTTCACACCGCGGATGGCCGAGATGCGGGACCTGGTGACCGGCTGCTTGTAGGCGACCACGGCGAGTGTCTCCAGTGCCGCCTGGGTGAGCCGCACCGACTGCCCGTCCAGCACGAACCGCTCGACGTAGGCCGCGTACTCCGGCCGGGTGTAGAGCCGCCAGCCGCCCGCCACCCGCCGCAGGTCGAAGCCGTGCCCCGCGGCGGTGTACCGCGCCGAGATGTCGTCGAGCATCCGCGCCACCCGCTCCACCGGCTGCTCCAGCACCTGCGCCAGCTGCAGCTCCGCGGTCGGCTCGTCGACCACCAGCATGATCGCTTCGAGCGCCGCCGCCAGCTCCACATCATCAAGAGCTTTCTCAGTACGCTCGGCCGCTCCCCCGGCCGCGTCACCGCCCTCGCGGGGCCCCTTGGCCTGCGCCGGCACCGCGACCACGACCGCCGGCACCGCGACCACGACCGGTACCGGTTCTGGAGGCTTTTCCTCGGACATCTCCGATTCATCCGGCGGAATGAGCGCGGCGAGCGTGTCCCCGACGCCGCTCAGGTAGGCCGCGGACTGGTCGGCGGTGTCGGTCTCCGGGTGGACCGGCATGTCGACCGGGACGCCGTCGCCGTCGGGATCCTCCTCCGGCTCGGCCTCCTCGACGGCGTCGGGCAGCGGCATCTCCGGCTCGGGCTCGACCTCGGTCGGCTCCGGCTCCTCCTCACCGGGCAGCGCCCGCGGAGCATCCACCGCCTCGACGACCGACCCACCCGCCGCCCCCGCGACACCCGCCTCCGCAGCGCTCGTCTCCGTGGGCCCCGACTCGGCTTCCACGGCCCCGGTTTCCACGGCCCCGGTTTCGACGGCCTCGGTTTCCGCGGCCTCCTGGTATGCCCGGTCCGGCTCCCGGTTGCGTTCCCACGGTGGCACCCACGCCCTCGCCTGTGCCGCCAGGGACTCGGGACGCTCCTCGCTGCTCACGATCTCTCCTCCAGAGACACCGGCTCCCCCGCCGGCCCCGCCTCATCACCCACGCCAAGATCACCACCGGGCGCCGGCGCGTCAAGGCCGTCCGGGCCGAGTTCGTCCGAACCGGTACCCCCGTATGCCCCATCATCGGCGGGGTCCCCGTCGGGCAGGGCGGCCCCCTCGTCGTCCGGCGCGTCCCCGGCGGGCTGATCGGCCGCGTCCTCGTCGTCCAGTGCGTCCCCGGCGGGCTGATCGGCCGCCTCCTCGGGGTCCGGCCGGGTGCCCTCGTAGTCGTCGATCTCCAGTTCCCCGCCGGCGTCGTCCCCGCCGATCCAGCGCACCGTCAGCTCGTCCAGCGAGACCGGCTGCTCGAAGTCGATCAGGCCCTCGCGGTAGAGCTCCAGCAGCGCCAGGAACCGGGCCACCACCTCCAGGGTGTTCTCGCAGTCCGCGGTGATCAGGCTGAACGTGGTCGTCCCGGCGCGACGGAGCCGGTCGCGCAGCAGGTTCGCGTGCTCCCGGACGCTGACCCGCACCATGTGGATGTGCGCGATCGAGACCTGGGGCGGGCCGGGCTTCGGGGTGAACTGCTTGAGCGCCAGCTTGAACAGCCGCTGCGGCCCGATCCCGAGGACCAGCTCCGGCAGCGCGTCCGCGTACCGCGCCTCCAGCGTCACCATCCGTGGCCAGCGGCGCGACCCGGCCGCTTCGTAGCCGGCGATCGCCGCGGCGGCCTCCTTGAACGCCTTGTACTGCAGCAGCCGGGCGAAGAGCAGGTCCCGCGCCTCCAGCAGCGCCAGGTCCTCCTCGTCCTCGACCTCGGCCGCGGGCAGCAGCCGGGCCGCCTTGAGGTCCAGCAACGTCGCCGCGACCAGCAGGAACTCGCTCGTCTCGTCGAGGTCCCAGTCGTCGCCCATCGCCCGGATGTACGCGATGAAGTCGTCGGTGACCTGGTGCAGCGCCACCTCGGTGACGTCCAGCTTGTGCTTGCCGATCAGCTGCAGCAGCAGGTCGAACGGCCCCTCGAAGTTGGCGAGCTTGACCCGGAACCTTCCGGAATCGGGCTCCTCGGCGAGCGCCACGGCCGCATCATCGGAGACGGGTTCCGCGTCCGGGACGGGAACCAGGTCGCCGGGCGCCGGCGGGGCAGGCTCTTCAACCACGTGCCGACCGTAGTCCATACCGGCCGTCAGCTGCTCCGGGCTCACGCTGTCGTCCTCCACGTCGTCGCCGGGACAGCTCTCGTCCCTACCAACGTCGAAGATCGCGGCCGGTTGCTCCCACTCCTCACCGGACGCGTTTCCGGGCGTACCGGAAAAGCGCCTTGATATTGATCTGTGCCTTTATGGAGATCGGCTGTCCGAAAATGACCCGGGCCGCCACACTCGCAGCATGACGGCCCGGAAGATCACTTCTTCTTGCTCTTCTTCTTGCCCTTGTCCTTCTTGTCCTTCTTCGACTTCTTGGCCATGAAGGCCTCCTTTCGGCGGACGGACCAGCAATGCTTTCGACACTAATGGCCAATCGGTGAATCGTCATTGGCCTTCGGTCTTTGAGATGTTTACCATCCGTTTCCCCGGGAAGGCCGATAAGGAACGGACAAGCCACGCCCGGAGGCCCATATACGCTCACTTCGGCGCCCGGCCGCATATCCCTTTCAGCCCGGAACCGCCGTAATCCGGGCGGCTACCACGCCGAGGTGAACAGGTGGCCCGTCAGGCGGGCGGACCGGAGACCGGGGCGCCCGGCGACGGCGGTGCCGTGTTCGGCGCAGCCGATCCGGGAGCCGCCTGCTCGGACGAGGCCGGAGCGGGCGCGCTGGGAGCCGGCGCGGCAGCAGCGGGAACAGGCGCGGCGGGAGCAGGGGCAGCGGGCGGCGGGACCGGGCCGGGCGGCGGCGGGGGCTGGTAGGCGGCCTGCTGCTGGTACGCGAACTCCGGCGGCACTCCCGGAGCACCCGGCACTCCCGGCACTCCCGGAGCACCCGGCGCACCCGGCACTCCCGGCACACCCGGCGCACCCGGGGCGCCCGGGGGCGGAGCGGTGGCGGTGCGGAAGTCGTGGACCGGGACCTCGCCGCCGAACGTGGCGGCCAGCGGGACCGAGACGCCCTGGATCGCCACGTCGGCGCCCTCGCGCACCGCGGCGTGCACCGCCTCGCGCATCGCCCGGACGCGCTCGACCTGCAGCAGCTCGGTGATCGCCGGAGTCCGGCCGGTCATCCCGGCGGCCAGGTCCCGGAGGAAGTGACCGATCAGGATCACGCCGCGGCGGGTGCGGCGCATCGTCCAGCCGAGGTAGAGCCCGCTGCCGTACGGGAAGATGGTGATGTTGATCTGATAGGCGCCGTCGGTGATGACCAGACGGTTGTTGATCGCCTCGCTCGCCAACAGGTCGCTGCGGATGCGGACCGCGGTGGCGTCGACCGGAACGCCGCGCCGTCGCAGGGTGCCGTACACGGCGGCGTAGACCGAGTCGGCGGTGGCGTAACGGTCCTCGATCAGCGCCTTCCACTCGGTGATCGGCTCCTCGACCCGGGAGGCGAGCAGGACCACCCAGAAGATCAGGAAGGCCAGGAAGCCGCCGCCGATCGTGGGATCGTAGCCGTCGGCGCCGGCGAAGAGGACCACGAACAGGGCCAGGAAGAGGAAGAACGCCCAGACCACGAACGCGGCGACGGCGGCCTGGACCCAGAGGCGCAGCAGCGTCCGGAGCGAGACCGCCTCGTCGAGGGAGATCTCCACCGGGCCGTGCCGCAGACCCTGCATCCGGTACGCCACGTCACCGCTGCCCGGGCCCACGGCGGCGAACTGCCCCGGTGGTGTGCTCATGAGGAACCTCCAAGAAGGGGAATCAGACCAGCGAGATCTCGATGCCGGAACCGGAGACGGACGCGCTGCCGACGAAACGGAACGACGCGTCCCCGCTCTCCTTCTTCACGGCCCCGGTGAAGTCGGTGTACTCGGCACTCCAGTCGACCTTGCCGGCACCGTCGTCAGTGATCTGCACGCCGTTGCCGGTGTACCAGCCGTTCGCGCCGGGCAGCACCCGCACCCCGGGGTACGCCGAGATCGTCCACTTCACCGTGACACCGGTGCCCCAGACGGTGAGGCCGAACGGGCAGCCGGTGGTCTGCGCCTGGGTGCTGGTGGCGCACTGGTCGAGCCGGGTGCGCACCTGGGTCCGGATCTGATCCTCGGCGCCGGGTGCCAGCTGCGGGGTGCCGAAGTTGAAGACGGCGAGCCAGCCCTGCCCGGAGGCCTGCGGCACGGCGGACGCCCGCGCCTCGCCGAGCAGCGCGTTCCCCACCGCGACCGCCTCGTACGAGCCCGGGAAGGCGACCATCGAGTGCTCCAGCGAGCCCAGGTCGGCGCCGTTGACGGTGATCGCCCGGCCGCGCAGGTCGCTCACCGCGACCGTGACGAACGGGGAGTTCAGCAGGTAGTCGCCCTCGTCGGTGCGGCTGACCACGAGGGTCTGCCGGATCTCCTGACCGCCGGCCCGGAACGTCACCCCGACCTGCCAGGCCGGCCGGGCGTCGAGGGTGCCGACCTCGGTGGCCTCGCCGACCGAGGCGTCCGACGGGCGGTGCCCGCGATCCCGCAACGCCGCGTCGGTGAGCAGCGGGAAGCCGGCCGGGTCGACGCTGCCGCCGCCGTCGACGAGCTGCAACGCCGCGACGGCGTCCCCGTCACCGAGCGCGCCGAAGTAGTCCGCCACCGCCGACTCGGGCGACCTCTCGGTCAGCAGGCGAACGCCGCCGACCGCTCCGGCCACGAGCACGAGGACGGCCAGCACCGCGACGGTGATCAGTCCCGGACGGCGGGAGCGCGGTGGGCGTACCTCCGAAGCGGCGGAACCGAAGGTCAGGGAGGGACCCGAGGTGGGTGGGGGAACCGCCGCCGGAGGCGCGGGAGGCCGGTCGAGCACGACCGGCGCGCCGCACCACGGGCACACCGCATGACCACCGGGCAGCCCACCGCCGCAACCGAAGCAGAGGCCGGCGACCGTGGCATCGGCAGAACCCATAATCCGCCACCCCCGTAGGGTCATCGCAAGACAGCGGAACGTTACACCAATCGGCTGATGTCGGATACCCGGTCCGGAATCCCCCGCCCGATGGTGCGGCGGATCAGCTCCAGACGCGCAGGAAGAGCACGCCGAGGACGTCGAGGATCTGGAGGAGGATCGGGTAGCTGGTCGGGAAGATGCTCAGCACCAGCAGGATCAGCACGCCGACGTTCTTGTCCTCGAACCAGAGGCGCATCCAGGCCATGCCTGGACCGGGGCGGCGCAGGGCGTACCAGAGCACGCCGAACCCGTCCAGCGGCGGGATCGGGATCAGTGCCAGCAGGCCGAAGGCGAGCAGGCCGACGCCGAACGAGAGCACGATCTGCTCGGCGTACGGGAGGTAGCCGACGCCGTGCAGCACGTCGCCGAGGGTCAGCGCGCTGAGCACCGCGGTGTCGTCGAAGGCGAGAGCGTACCCGGCGAGGACCAGCTCACCGGCGAGGATGCAGAAGACCGGCCCGGCCGCGAAGACCGCCGCCGCCCGTCCCCGGCCCCGCCAGCGGGGCACGTCGTCCACGGTCAGCTGGCGTCCCCAGCCCATCCCGCCGATCGCGGCGGCCACCCCGCCGAACGGGTCGACGTCCTCGCGCAACCGGGGCAGCATGGACTCGCGGCGCTCGGAGAGCCCGACCGTGCGCGCGGTGAACCGGATCGCCACGGCGCGGAGCAGCAGGGCGAGCAGGAACGAGGCGACCAGACAGACGAACGCGACCGGATCGCCGAGCGCGAAGAGCACGGAGTCGGGACCTTACCCTCGTTCGGCCTTCGCGGCGATGACCTCACGAGCGAGCTGACGATAGTTGCGCGCACCGGAGGACGCAGGGTCCAGCGTAGTGATCGGCGCGCCCGCCACGGTCGACTCCGGGAACTTCACCGTCTTCGTGATCACCGTCTGGTACACCTTGTCGCCGAACGCCTCGACCACGCGCTGCAGCACCTGGCGGCAGTGGGTGGTGCGGGAGTCGTACATGGTCGCCAGGATGCCCTCGAGCTCGAGGTCGAAGTTGAGCCGCTCGCGGACCTTGTCGATCGTGTCGAGCAGCAGGGCCACGCCGCGCAGCGAGAAGAACTCGCACTCCAGCGGGATGAGCACGCCGTGTGCGATGGTCAGCGCGTTGATCGCCAGCAGGCCCAGCGAGGGCTGGCAGTCGATCAGGATGAAGTCGTACTCCTTGCGGACCGAGCGCAGCGCCCGGGCCAGGGCCATCTCCCGGGCCACCTCGTTGACCAGCTGGATCTCGGCCGCGGAGAGGTCGATGTTGGCCGGCAGCAGGTGCAGCCCGGCGACATCGGTCTTGATGATCACGTCCTCGGTGGCGACGTCGTCCTGCATCAGCAGGTTGTAGACGCTCAGGTCGAGGTTGTGCGGGTTCACCCCGAGGCCGACCGAGCAGGCGCCCTGCGGGTCGAAGTCGACGAGCAGCACCTTCCGCCCGTACTCGGCCAGGGCGGCACCCAGGTTGATCGTGGTGGTCGTCTTGCCGACGCCGCCCTTCTGGTTCGCCAGGGCGATGATCCGCGCGGGGCCGTGCCGGTCGGTCGGCATCGGCTCGGGGATCGGCCGGCGCATCGTGTACGCCGTGGGGTCGGCCGGGCCCAGGTCGGCACCGAGGTCGAGCGAGTTCTGCTGGTCCCGGAGCGCGGAGGTCCAGGCCTCCGCCCGGTCGCCGTTCCCTGACATGCTTCTTCGCCCCCTCCCGACCCGCAGCCGGAGCCCGATGCCCGACTGTACGCCACACGCGCCGCATCCCCGGGGTCACCCGTTCGGCGTGTCGCGCCTACGGATGCACAGTTCTCAACGAGCGCGCGGGTGAGCGGTCGCGTACACCTCCCGGAGGCGTTCGACGGTCACCAGGGTATACACCTGCGTCGTGGTGACCGAGGCGTGCCCGAGCAGTTCTTGCACCACCCGAACGTCCGCCCCGCCGTCCAACAGATGCGTGGCGTACGAGTGACGCAGGGTGTGCGGGCTCACGCTCGGCAGACCGGCCGTCGCGGCGCACTTCTGGAGCACGGTCCAGGCACTCTGCCGGGAGAGGCGACCGCCCCTCGCGTTCAGGAAGATCGCCGGGGTCCCCCGTCCGGATGACGCCAACTCGGGCCTCGCGCGTACCAGGTAGGCGTCGAGCGCGGCCCGCGCGTAACCGCCCACCGGGACCAGCCGGGTCCGCCCGCCCTTGCCCCGCAGGAGCGCGGCCGCGTCCACCTCGAGCTGGAGATCGTCGATGTCCGCGCCGACCGCCTCGGAGATCCGCGCCCCGGTCCCGTAGAGGAACTCCAGCAGCGCCCGGTCCCGCAGCCCCAGCGCGGTGTCCTCACCCGGCACCGCGAGCAGGCGGGTGACCTGGTCCACGTCGAGCGCCTTGGGCAGCCGCCGCGGCGGGCTCGGCGGGCGGACGGCGGCGGCCACGTCCTGCGCGACCAGGCGCTCCCGGGCGGCGAACCGGTGCAGGCCGCGGACCGCGCTGATCGCCCGCGCCGCCGAGGAGGAGGCCAGGCCTCCGTCGCGCAGCGCCGCGAGATGCCCGGTGACGTGCGCCGCCCGGACCTCGGCCAGATCGCCGACGCCCGCCTCGGCCAGGTGACCGGCGTACCGGTCCAGATCGCGCCGGTAGGAGGCGAGGGTGTTGCCGGACAGGCCGCGCTCCACCCCGAGATGATCCAGGTACGCCGTTATCGCCCGGTCGAGACTCAGCTCAGGACCTCCGTCAGGGGTATCGGCCGCAGCCCGTGCGCCTCCGCCACCGGGCCGTAGACGACGCGCCCGTCGTAGGTGTTCAACCCGGCCGCGAGCGCCCGATCGGCCCGCAGCGCGTCACGCCAGCCGCGGTTGGCCAGTTCCAGAGCGTACGGCAGGGTGACGTTGGTGAGCGCGTAGGTGCTGGTGTGCGGCACCGCCCCGGGCATGTTCGCGACGCAGTAGAACATCGAGCCGTGCACCCGGTACGTCGGATCGTCGTGCGTGGTCGCCCGGGACGCCTCGAAGCAGCCGCCCTGGTCGATCGAGATGTCCACCAGCACGCTGCCCGGCTTCATCCGGGACACCACCTCGTTCGAGATCAGCGTGGGCGCCTTCGCCCCGGGCACCAGCACCGCGCCGATCACCAGGTCGGCGTCGAGGACGGCGCGCTCGATCTCGTACGCGTTCGACGCGACGGTCTGCAGGTGCCCGCGGTAGTCCGCGTCCGCCGCCCGCAGCCGGGAGACGTTCTTGTCGAGCAGCAGCACCTCGGACTGCATGCCGAGCGCGATGGTGGCCGCGTTCATCCCGGAGACCCCGGCGCCGATCACCACCACCTTGGCCGCGTAGACGCCCGGCACCCCGCCCATCAGCACGCCGCGCCCGCCGCCCTGCCGCATCAGGTGGTACGCGCCCACCTGCGGCGCCAGCCGGCCGGCCACCTCGGACATCGGCGCCAGCAGCGGCAGGGAGCGGTCCGGGAGCTCGACCGTCTCGTACGCGATCCCGGTGACCCGGCGCTCCAGCATCGCGTCCAGGCACTCCCGGGACGCGGCGAGGTGCAGGTAGGTGAAGAGCACGTGCCCGGCCCGCATCCGGTGGTACTCGCTGGCGACCGGTTCCTTCACCTTGAGGATCAGATCGGCCGCGTCCCACACCGCGTCGGCCCCGGAGAGAACCGTCGCTCCGGCAGCCTTGTAGTCACCGTCCGTGATCGATGAACCGAGTCCGGCACCCGCCTGCACGAAGACCTCGTGCCCCGCGCGGGCGAATTCGAAGACACCCGAGGGCGTGATCGCGACCCGGAACTCGTTGTTCTTCACCTCGCTGGGAATGCCGACCTTCACGAGCGGCACCTGTCCTCTCTCCGCGTGCGCGACCTGTGACCCTCTGCGCCGGACACTACCCCTGAGCAGGGTGAATTCACGCCTCATGCACCGGGATCCCTCAACGAGGACGCGAACGGTACGGTTCCTTGCAATGACCGGCCTTCCCTGGCTGCTGGTGGACCAGCACGCCGACGACGACACCGTGGTGGCCGCGTGCACGGACATCGACGGACTGTTCGCCGACCGGCCCGAGCCGCCAGCCGAGCGTTACACACTGCTCGCATGCCTGCCCTCGGGACGCCTCCGCGCGGCCATCGACGGGTTCGGCCCGCCGTGGCTCGGCAACATCGGGCTGGAGGCGATCCACCCCTCCGACTCGGCACACCCCCCGGAGTGCTGGGAGTGCGTCGAGGAGCTGCTCGACCTGGTGGTGACCGACGCACAGCCCGCGGCCGCCGGCCAGGGCCTGCTCGACATCACCCTGGAGGGACGGCTCCGCACCGATCTGCCCCGGTTCACCCGGCGCAGCACCGCCACCGCACCCGACGCCGAGGGCTACCTGCTGGCCGGGATCACCGGTGAGGGCGAGGAGAAGTTCGGCTTCTGCCAGGACGTCTCCGGGGTCTTCCACGCCCGTCCGGTACCCCCGCCGCGCCCGGCCACCCTGGTCGGCTGCCGCCCCGGCGCCCGCCTGCAGCGGGCCATCGACGCGCTCGGCTCCCGCAACCGCCGCATGATCAGCGCGTCGATCTTCAGCGTCGGCGCCGACGGCAGCGCCACCCATGTGCTCGACGCCGGCTTCGGCGCCGAGGTCTCCGCGGTCACCCCGTCCCCGCTCGGCGAGGGCCTGGTCGACGTCACCTTCGAGCCCAAGTACGGCGACGTGATCGGCGGCCCCCGCCCGGCCCGCGCCCGCGAGGTCTGGGAGGTGTGGCAGGCCGGGCGCCCCACCGAGCTCAACCGCTGGTCCGGGTACGACGCCCTGCTGCGCCACGAGTGGGCCGGCGCCGCGCTCGCCCACCACCAGCAGCGCCCCGACCGCCCCGGCGGCACCGAGTTCCACCTCGACGGCAGCCACGTCACCGACGAGGACGGCTTCTACTGCGCGATCGGCGAGGCGATCAACGGTCCCGGCGGCTACTTCGGCTGGAACCCCGGCGCCCTGCACGACTGCGCGCTCGGCGGCTGGGGCGCCGCCCCCGGCTTCCGCCTGATCTGGCACGACGCCGCGGTGGCCCGCCGGCATCTGATCCCCGGTTACGACCGGCGGCTCTGGGCTCCCGCGATCACCATGGACCACGTGCTGGCCTGGCTCGCCGATTCGGGTGTCCACGTCGAACTGCGGTGATCAAGATCGGCTATCGTTGCCGACCATGCCGGTTGATCTCAACACCGCCGTCCCGCACTCGGCCCGTATCTACGACTACCTGTTGGGCGGCAAGGACAACTTCGAGGCCGACCGGCAGGCCGCCGCAGCGATCGTCAAGGCGTCCCCCAGCCTGCCGATCTCGATGCGCGCCAACCGTGACTACCTGGCCCGCATCGCCCACTTCATGGCCGCTGACCTGGGCATCCGCCAGTTCCTGGACATCGGCACCGGCCTGCCCACCTCCCCCAACCTGCACGAGGTCGTCCAGCGCGTCGACCCGGCGTCCCGCGTCGTCTATGTGGACAACGACCCGATCGTGCTGGTCCACGCCCGCGCCCTGCTGACCTCCACCCCGCAGGGCTCGACCGCGTACCTCGACGCCGACCTCCTCGACGTCGACAAGATCATGGCCGCCCCCGAGGTCCAGTCCCTCGATCTCAGCCGCCCGATCGGCATCAGCCTGCTCGCCATCCTCCAGTTCGTCCCCGACGAGGCCCGCGCCCACGCGATCCTCGACACCCTGATGGCCCCGCTCGCCCCCGGCAGCGCCCTCGCCATCTCCACGGTCACCGCCCACAACGAGCAGGCCGTCCAGGCCGCCGCCACCTACACGGCCCGTGGCATCCCGGCCAAGCCCCGCACCGACGACGAGGTCACCGGCCTCTTCCGCGGCCTGGACCTGGTCACCCCCGGCGTCCAACTGGTCCACCGGTGGCGTCCTTCCCCCTCCGCTCCCGCGGTGGACGACGAGCACGTCCAGATGTCCGGCGGCGTCGCCATCAAGCGCTGACCCGCCCCCTTTCCCCTCTCTTTCCCCCTTCTTTTTCCGCCCTTTCACTGTACGCCCGTCAGCCCGCGCCCCGCCCTCATCAACCCTGCTCAGAGGGGCACCAACTCGGCACAATGAACTGATCGAGTGTGCGCGCAGCCCTTATGGGGTCCGTTGGCACACGAGATTTTCTTTGGGTTTCTCTACCGCCCCGAAATAGGCCGATCGCGCATTCCCACAACCCCTCCGAGATCGATCGCGTGCACTCGCCGCCCCGCCATTCCCGATCGAGTGCACCCGCTGCCCCGCCATTCCCGATCGAGCGCGCCCACCGCCCCGGCGCAGCACCGCGAGCACCGCGAGCACCGCGAGCACCGCCTCACATACGGCGGATGCCGACCATCCCGCCAGGCGTCGCGGATCAGGATGCTGGGGAATTTGGCGGCGAAACGTGATCGAGCGGATTCGCACGGTAACTTGTCCACCGTGGACCTCTTGTCGATGATCGCCGATGAGCGCCGCCGTGTGGCCGAGCTGGTGGAGTCGCTCAAGCCCAGCGAACTGATCGCGCAGAGCCTGTGCGCGGAGTGGACCGTGCACGAGGTCGCCGCGCACCTGGTCACGCCGTTCGGGATCGGGTCACGCCGGCTGCTGCCGATCCTGGCACGCACCCGGTTCAAGCCGCACCGCGCCTCCGCCCTGCTCGCCCGCGAACTCGCCGCGGAGCGCAGCGCCGACGAACTGGCCCTGGATCTCCGGGAGCACGCGCAGAACCCCTACGCCCCGCCGGGCGCGGGCCTGTTCGGGCAGCTCGTCGACGTCCAGGTGCACGGCCAGGACATCCGCCGTCCCCTCGGCCTGGAACACGGCCTGAGACCGGAGCGGATCCGGCCGGCCCTGGAGTTCCTGGCCAGCCCCCGGGCGCGGGGCGCGTTCGTACCGAAGGGCCTCTTCGACGGCCTGCGCTTCGTCGCCACCGACACGGCGTGGGAGGCCGGCCAGGGCCTCTCGGTCCGCGGCCCGGGCGAGGCCCTGATGCTGGCCCTGACCGGCCGCCCCATCCCCCTCGACGAGCTCGACGGCGGCGGCGTGGCGACTCTCCGCGCCCGCATCACCCCCTGAGCGAAGCGCCCCCCTGAGCGAAGCGCCCCCCAGCGCCCGGCGTGCCTAGGCCTGCACGAGGACGCAGAACGTGTGGCCGGCCGGATCGGCGTACACCCGGAGCGGCTCCTCCGGGTCGTCGGTCCGGTCGAAGCGCAGCGTCGCACCCAGGCTCAGCGCCCGCTCGTGCTGCTCCTCCAGTTCGGCCACCGACGACACCGCGGTGTCCAGGTGCATCTGCTGCGGCACGGCGGGGTCCGGCCAGGTGGTCGGCGTCAGCCGGGGCTCCTGCTGGAACGCCAGCCGGAACCCGCCGTCGCCGACCAGCACCACCCAGTCCCGGCCCCTCTCATCGTCCTCCCCCGGCGCCGGCGGTTCATCGCCGGGCCGATACGCCAGCCCGAACATCTGCCGATAGAACTCGGCCAGCCCGCGCGCGTCCGGTGTGTCCAGCACCACCGAGCGCAACCTCGGAACACCCATCAAGCCCTCCTGAGAAGCGGTTGCGGAGCGTACATACCGTCGGTGCCATGAGAGCGATCGTGCAGGACACCTACGGTGACGCCGACGTGCTCGTGCTCCGGGACGTCGACCGTCCCGCACCCGCGCCCGGTGAGGCGCTGGTGCGAGTGGTGGCGGCCGGAGTCGATCCGGGCGTCTGGCACATGATGACCGGTAAGCCCTACCTGATGCGCGCCGCCACCGGGCTGCGCCGCCCCCGGGTCCGGATCCGCGGGCGTGACCTGGCCGGCGTGGTCGAGGCGGTCGGCGCGGGCGTGGCTCGCCTCCGCCCCGGCGACGAGGTCTACGGGACCTGCTCCGGCGGTTCGTTCGCCGAGTACGCGACCGCCCCCGCCGCCCGCCTCGCCCCGAAGCCCGCGAACCTCTCGTTCGAGCAGGCCGCCGCGGTCCCGGTCTCCGGCACGACCGCACTCCAGGCGGTCCGTGACGGCGCCGGGGTCCGGGCCGGACAGCGGGTCCTGATCATCGGCGCGGGCGGCGGCATCGGCACGTACGCCGTCCAGATCGCCGCCGCGACCGGCGCCGAGGTGACCGGCGTGTGCAGCGGCGCCAAGGCCGGCCTGGTCCGCTCGCTCGGCGCGGGTGACGTCATCGACTACACCACCGAGGAGGTCGACGCCCGCGGCCCGGTCTTCGACGCGATCATCGATGTCGCCGGCAGCCGGCCGGTCTCCCTGCTGCGCCGGGCGCTCGCCGCACGCGGCACGCTCGTGGTGATCGGCGGCGAGGACCGGGGCACCGCGTTCCTGGGCGGCATCAGCCGGCCGTGGATCGCCGCGCCGCTCGCCTCGCTCGTGAGTGGGAAGCGGCTGCGCGGCCTGCTCGCGAAGGAGAACAGCGCCGATCTCGAGGCCCTGACCGAGCTGATCGAGTCCGGCACGCTGCGCCCGGCGGTGCAGCGCACCTTCCCGCTCTCCGGCGCGCCGGAGGCCGTCCGCCTGATCGGTTCCGGTCACACCACCGGCAAGCTCGTCGTCACCATCTGACCCGGACCGTGACCCGGGACGCGGGAAACGGGACGGCGCGGCCTCACCACGTCGGCATACCGTGCACCGTGATCGATGTCGTACCCGCTCAGCCCGCCGTCGGGGACCCGTCGCCGCGCCGGGCCCGCCCGGGAGGAGCACCTACCCGCCGAGGCTAGCGTAGGACTCGGCGCCGTTGCGGGGCGTGCGCTCGATCCAGGAGAGCACCGGGCCGACCGCCGGCACGCACGCCGCGAAGATCCCGGCGATCACCCACCAGCCCCAGCCGCCGGTCTGGATCGCCAGGAACGTGAGTCCCGCCGGTCCGGCCAGCCGGGTGACGCCCTGCACCGACCGGTCCAGGCCGATGTAGATCCCGCGCTGGCCGGCCGGCGGCATCTCGGTCTGCACCAGCCATTGGGCCGCCGAGATCCACAGCTCGGTGCCGGTGAAGAGGGTGACCGCGAGCGCGAGCAGCACGATCGTGGCCCAGCCGTGGACCATCCCGGTGGCCGCCGCGAGCGGGCAGGCGAGTGCCGCGGCCGCCGCGGCCCAGCGGGTCAGCCGCCGCGCGCCCACCAGGGTGTCCGCGCCGCGGGTGGCCCGGACCTGCAGCGCGACCGCGAGGACGGTGTTCAGCGCGATCAGGCCGCCGAGCACCGGCTTGGGCACGTCGGTGTGGGTGATCGCCCAGAGCGGCAGCACGTCACCCCAGAGGATCGCGTGCAGCCAGAGCACCCCGAAGACCACCGAGCCCGCCGTGTACGGCGCGTCCCGCAGCACCCCCCACGGGCTGGGCCGGGGCCCGGACGGCGCCGCGGCGCTCTCCTGCGCCGGCGGCATCCGGCTCACCAGCACCGCGTTGACCAGCACCGCCACCGCCGCGGTGTAGACCAGCGCGAGCATCCCGGCCCGCGAGTCGAGGGCCAGTGCCGCGGCGCCCAGTCCGGCGCCCAGGGTCCACCCCACGTTCAGGTACGCCCGGCTGAAGGCCATCACCCGGACCCGGTTCTCCGGCGGCACCACGGCTGCGGTGTAGACCGCGCGCCCGCTCGTCGCCAGCGTCTCGGACGCGATCTGCACGCACATCAGGACCAGGAACGCCCACATCCCCCCGGCGAACGGGTACGACGCGAACGCCATCGCGCGGATGGCCGCACCCACGGTCCAGGCCCGCTGCCCGCCCATCCGGTCGGCGAGGTGGCCGAGCGGCATCGACCCGACCAGCGCGACCAGCCCGCCCGCCGACAGTCCGATACCGATCTGCACGGCGGACAGTCCGACGTAGAACGTGAAGAAGACCACGCTGCCGGTCAGGAACGTTCCGGTCCCGACGGCGTACAGCGCGTTCTGCCCGGCCAGCGTGCGCGCGATCCCCGGCGGGGGCAGTATCCTGCGGACGGCATCCCTTACGGCGATCATCGATGACCATCGGATCATGCGTTATTGACGAATAGCAATATCTAGGCTGTCCGGGAAATGTCACCCTCTAGGGGCGAAACCGGATGTGCGCCCGCAGCCCCGGCACCACGATGAATCGGTCCACGTCACTGAACCGAGGAGTCCGTGATGCGCCTGATCGCCATAGTCGCGGGACTGTCCCTGAGCGTCGCGCCGGCCGTGCCCGCCTCGCCGGGCCTGGACTGGGGAGAGTGCTCCAGCCCGGCCACCGGGGTGAGCTGCGCGACGCTCACCCTGCCGGTGGACTGGGACGATCCACGTCAGGGCACCTTCGGGCTGGCGGTCGCCAAACGGGAGGCCCGGGTGCCCGCGGAGCGGGTCGGCACGCTGGTCTTCGGGCCGGGCGGTCCGGGCGACTCCGGGGTCAGCCGGGTGCTGACCGGCAGCAGCCGGTTCAGCGCGGAGATCCTCGACCGGTTCGACATCGTCGGCTTCGACCCGCGGACGGTCGGGCACAGCGCCGCCCCGGACTGCGAGCCGGACGCGGGACGACCGCCGGTGATCCTGCGCAGCCAGGACGAGTTCGACGCGGCGATCGCGGCGAACCGGGCGTACTGGCAGCGCTGCCGGGAGAGCAGTGCGCTCTTCGACCACGCCGACAGCGTCAGTGCCGCGCGGGACCTGGACGCGCTGCGCCGGGCGCTCGGCGAGGAGCGGCTGACCTTCCACGGGAGCTCGTACGGCACCCTGCTGGGCGAGATGTACGCCGAACGGTACCCGGGTCACGTCCGGGCGATCGTGCTGGAGAGCGTCTTCGACCATGACCTGCCGCTGACCGATTTCGTGCGTACCGAGGCGGCCGGGCTGCAGGACTCGTTCGACGAGTTCGTCTCCTGGTGCGACAGCACGGACTGTCTCGGCGAGGACGCCGACGTGCCCGCGATCTGGGCGGACGTGCTGGCCCGCGCCGAGACGGGCGAGTACGCCCCGAACACCGTCTTCGAGATCGCCACCCTGCCGCTGGGCTACCTGTCGTCGCCCTCCTGGACCGGACTCGCCGACCAGATCGCGGCGCTGCGCCGGGGCGAGGTGCCCGATCCGCCGGACCTCTCGGTCGCCGAGGGGATCCTCTGCGCCGACTTCCCCGCCCCGGTCCGTGACTACCGCGACTACCGGCGGCTGCTCGACGCCGCGCGGAGCGTGGCGCCCGACGTGCGGTACGGCGCCGGGATGCTCGCCGTCGCCACCTGCCTGGGCTGGCCGCGGCCGCTCGCGAACCCGCCGCACCGGCTGCGGGTCTCCACCGCGACGCCGTTGCTGCTGCTCAACGCGGTGCACGACCCGCGGACGCCGTATGCCTGGGCCACCCACGTCGCCGCCGAACTCGGCCCCGGCGGCCGGCTCGTCACCTATGCGGGGTGGGGCCACGGCTCGTACCGGGAAACGTCCTGCACCATCGCGGCGGTGGACCGCTACCTGGTGGATCTCACGGTTCCGCCGCCGGGCACCACGTGCCCGGCGGCGGAGTGAAGGCCCTGATCAGACCGGCAGAGTCGCCCAGCCGGTGTCCCGAGCGCGGGCCGCGGCCAGCACACCGGCCACCGCGGCGGCGTTGGTGATCTCGCCGCGGAACACCATCGCGACCGCCTCGTCGAGGTCGACCCGGGTGATCTCCAGGTCGGCCTCCTCGGCGGTGCGCCGGTGCCGCTCGGCGTCCGCCACCGGGGTGAGGTCCCGGGCCAGGTAGACCAGCACGTGCTCGTTGGTGAACCCGGGCGAGGTGTGCAGCTCGACCAGCCGGTCCATCCGGCCGGCGGTGAGGTCGGCCTCCTCGGCCAGCTCACGGGCCGCGGTCAGCGCCGGGTCCTCGCCGTCGACGTCGCGCAGGCCGGCCGGCAGCTCCCAGAGCCGGGCGTGCACCGGGTGCCGGTACTGGTGGATCAGCACCACCCGGTCCAGCTCGTCGAGCGCCACCACGACCACCGCGCCGAGGTTCTCCACCACGTCCCGGCGGGCGCTCACGCCGTCCGACATGCTGACCTCGTCGGTGTAGACCGAGAAGATCGCGCCGTGGTAGCGCTCGGCGCGGGACAGGGTCTCGTGCTCGAAGCCCATCAGGACGCCTCGACCGCCTCGGCCGCGTCGCCGACCGGCAGCTCGTCCGCGGCCGCGTAGACCACGGCGGCCTGGATCAGGCCGTCGAAGAGCGGGTGCGGGCGGGTCGGGCGGCTCTTCAGCTCCGGGTGCGCCTGGGTGGCCACGAAGTACGGGTGGACCGCACGGTCCAGCTCGATGAACTCGACCAGGCGCCCGTCCGGCGAGGTGCCGGAGAAGACCAGGCCGGCCTGCGAGATCTTGTCCCGGTAGTCGTTGTTCACCTCGTAGCGGTGCCGGTGCCGCTCGGAGATCTCCGTCGCGCCATACACCTCGGCGACGATGGAGCCCTCCTTGAGCGTGGCCGGGTAGGCACCGAGGCGCATGGTGCCGCCCAGGTCGCCCTTGCCCGCCACGATCTCCTCCTGGTCGGCCATCGTGGAGATCACCGGGTAGGTCGCCGTCTCGTCGAACTCCAGCGAGTTCGCGCCGGTCAGCCCGGCCAGGTTGCGTGCCGCGTCGATGGTCATGCACTGCAGGCCGAGGCAGAGGCCGAGGATCGGGATGCCGTTCTCCCGGGCGTACCGGGAAGTGTTGACCTTGCCCTCGATGCCGCGGACGCCGAAGCCGCCGGGGATCACGATGCCGTCCACGCCCTTGAGCGCGGTCGCGGCGCCGGCCGGGGTCTCGCAGCTGTCGCTCGCCACCCAGCGGATCTTGATCTTCACGGTGTTGCCGAACCCGGCCGCGCGGATCGCCTCGGTGACCGAGAGGTACGCGTCCGGCAGGTCCACGTACTTGCCGACCAGCGCGATCGTGATGGTGCGCTTCGGGTGGTGCACCCGCTCCAGCAGGTCGTTCCAGGTCTTCCAGTTGACGTCCCGGAAAGAAAGACCAAGGCGCCTTACGACGTACGCGTCCAGGCCGCCGTCGTGCAGCACCTTCGGGATGTCGTAGATGCTCGGCGCGTCCGGGCAGCCGATGACGGCCTCGACGTCGACGTCGCAGTAGAGCGCCAGCTTCTCCTTCATCTTCGCCGGGATCTCCCGGTCGCTGCGGCAGATCAGCGCGTCCGGCTGGATACCGATGTTGCGCAGCGCGGCCACCGAGTGCTGGGTCGGCTTGGTCTTCAGCTCACCCGACGGAGCGAGGTACGGCACCAGCGAGACGTGCAGGTAGAAGACCCGGTCCCGGCCGACCTCGTGGCGGACCTGGCGGATCGCCTCGAGGAACGGCAGCGACTCCATGTCGCCGACCGTGCCGCCGACCTCGGTGATGACCACGTCCGGGACGAGGCCGTTCTCGTCCGGGTCGGCCATCGCGAAGATCCGGCTCTTGATCTCGTTGGTGATGTGCGGGATCACCTGGACGGTGTCGCCGAGGTACTCGCCGCGCCGCTCCCGCGCGATGACCGCGGAGTAGACCTGGCCGGTCGTCACGTTCGCCTTGCCGGAGAGGGCCCGGTCGAGGAAGCGCTCGTAGTGACCGACGTCCAGGTCGGTCTCCGCGCCGTCCTCGGTGACGAAGACCTCACCGTGCTGGAACGGGTTCATCGTTCCCGGGTCGACGTTCAGGTAGGGGTCCAGCTTCTGCATCACGACCCGGAGACCGCGAGCGGTGAGCAGATTGCCGAGGCTGGAGGCGGTGAGGCCCTTGCCCAGCGAGGAGGCGACGCCCCCGGTGACGAAGATGTGCCGCGTGTCGCGCACTGATGAGGCCAAGGCCCGCTCCCGTGGTCGCCGTCTTTACCGATCGTGCGGACCGGGACGCGAGCGCCCCATCCACGGGAGTTCACCGTAACACTCATTGCCGGGGCCGCCACGTTCGGGCTGGTGGGCTGCGTGTCAGCCGGTCCGTTCGGTTACCGTCCGTTGATCGGAGTCGGATTTACGGAGCAGCGGACCGCCCGGGCCGTCGGTCTCCCCTGGTGGCGGGGTCCGGTCCGCGGCGTGCAGCAGCACCCGCAGCACGGTGAGCACGGCCAGCGGGACGACCGCCGCGGCCGCCGCGCCGGCGACCCCGAGAGCGGTGCCGCCGAGCACCCCGGCGACCAGGGTGGCCGCCGTCGTGCCGCCCAGCGCGGCCCGGACCGCCGGGTAGAGGCCGAACACCCGGTTCAGGCCGCCCCAGGGCGAGAACTGGCAGAAGACCAGCATCAGCGCGCCGAAGAGGGCGAGCAGGGTGAGCGGGCTGTCGAAGAGCGCCTGGCCGTTCGCCGCGGCGGCCCGGGACATCGCGGGGCCGGCCGTACCGTTGCCGAGCGCGGAGAGGAACCGGCCCAGCGTGCCCTGCTCCGGCGAATCCCGGTGCAGGTCCAGGACGGCGAAGCCGACGGTGACCGCGAGACCGGCCAGCGCCGACCAGGCGAACCGGGCGAAGGTGAGCCAGCCGCCCTTGCTGATCGCGGCGGTCACGCAGACCCCGGCGGTCACCGCGATCGCACCCACCGGGTCGGCCCCCAGGTACGGGCTGCCCACCATGACCACGCCGACCCCGCCGAAGAACACCACGACCAGCGGGCGCCACGGCCGGGCCACCCGCTGCGCCAGGCAGCCGGCGGTCATCAGCAGACCGGCGACGAAGACGCCCAGCCCGACGCTGCCCAGGCCGGCGTACCGGACACCGTGCGTGGCGGAGTAGCCGGCCACGCCGTTGAGCTGCAGCCGGGCACCGGTCGACAGGTCTATCGCGATCACCAGTGCGCCGATCGCGGCGGCGGTGCCGAGCGGCCAGAGCGTACGGCCGTAGCGCGGCGAGAGCCGGACCAGCAGCGTGCCGAGCACCATCACCAGGAAGGTCGCGGTGCCGAACGTCCAGGCCGGGTGCCCGCTGCTCCACCAGGGCACCGCGTCGGCGATCAGCGCCGCCGGGATGGCCAGGCCCGCGGCGATCAGCGCGGCCTCCACCAGGGCGACCAGCCGTCGTGGCGGGAGCGGTGGCGCGGCCGGGCCGGCGTGCCGCCGGGCCCGGATCAGCACCGGGACGACCAGGACGAAGAGCAGCAGCTGGACGATGGCGAGCACGGTGAAGAAGATCCCGGCGACGCCGCGCTGGGCGATCGCCCGCCGGTCCGCGTCGTTGCCGCCCTGCATCGCCGCCGCCACGTCCGCGGGACGGCCGGCCGCGACGCTGGCCGCGTACCCGGCGAAGAGCTTCTCCGGTGAGCTCTTGCCGAGCGCGGTGAGCACCGTGGGCGCCAGGTCGACCAGCTGCAGGTAGCCGTCCCGGCCGGTGCCGGCCGAGGTCAGCCAGCCGCCCTCCCAGCCGTCGCCCTCGGCGATCGCCACGTGCAGTCGGGACGTGCTGTCGGTGTCCGCGACCCCGGCGATCAGCATCAGCGAGCGCTCCGGGCGAGCGGCCAGCACCCGGGCGAGCAGCGCGTCGGCGGCCGCCACCTGGGCCTGCCGGGCGGCGCCGGTGCCCGAGACGGTGCCCAGGTCGACGAAGCTGAGCACGCAGTCGGAGAGCAGCTTGGTGGGGTCGGCGGGGAGTGTGGCGGCGTACTGGTCGACCCGGCCGAACGGGCGGGCGGCGGCGATCGCGGCGTTCGGGCCGACCGCCACCGTGCAGCGGACCGACTCGGCGAGCGCGCCGGGCGTGGTGCCGTACGGCAGCCGGTCCTGGTTGGTGCGGACCACCGTGCTCTGGTCGGCCACGTTCGCGCCGATCGCGTCCGGCTGGGTCAGCGCGGGCGTGGTGGACGTGCACCGCCCGGTGACCTCGGCGGTGTCCCAGGCCGCGTAGTTGCCCGCGCCCAGGGTCAGCCAGCCGTCCGAGGGACAGGTCACGGCGTGCGCGGAGCGTACGGTCAGCCAGCCGACCGAACCCTTCGTCGCCTCCTGCCACAGCGCCGGGGTGCGCTCCGGGTCCAGGTCCTCCCAGCGCAGCCCGGCCGCGGCGGCCACCACCACGTAGTCGGCCTGACCGCGCTCGACCGCGCCGTCCGGCCGGATCGAGAGCCCCAGCACGCTGGCCACCACGACCAGGACCACCAGGACGTACGGCGTGAGGCCGCCGGGTTTCCGGGCCGTCTTCGCACCGAACATCAGGTCGTTACCTCGGCGTACCCGGCCCGGACGTCGTCGACCACGGCCCGCTCGTCCGGCCAGCTCGCCGCCTGCACCGGGCCGCGGGCCGCGTAGTCGGCGCGCATCTGCGGGTCCGCGAGCAGTTCGCGGACCGCGTTGTCCAGCGCGTCCAGGTCGCGCGGCGGGATCAGCAGCGCGGCGTCACCGACCAGCCCGGGCAGCCCGCCGACCGCCGTGGTCACCAGCGGCACCCCGGCGCGCAGCGCCTCCTGGGCGAAGAGCTGCCGGGCCTCCCAGTCACTGGTCACCACCGCGACGTCGGCGCCGAGCAGCAGATCGGGGACGTCGGTACGGTGCCCGAGCAGGTGGAACGGGGCGTGCTCCCGGGACGCGCGCTGGGCCAGCGGCATGTAGCTCGGTCCGGAGCCGGCCACCACGACCACCGGGGCCGGGTTCAGGTCGCGCCACCGGGCGGCCGCGTCGACCAGCAGGTCGTAGTGCTTCTGCGGGTGCAGCCGGCCGACCGAGAGGATCAGCGGGGTGTCCCCCTTGAGGCGGAACTCGGCGCGGACCGCCTGGCGGGTGCGCTTCGGCGGCGTGGTCTGCGGGCTGGCGACCGGGCCCAGCCGGGCGTTGCGGGCACCGACCGCGACGGCGCGGGCCACCAGGTCCTCCGAGGCGCCCAGGGTGAGGTCGGCGTTGCGCGCCACGATCCGCTCGACGAGCGCACCGGCCTGGCCCCGCAGACCCTTGGCCAGGACGACGTTGTGCCAGGTCGTCACGGTGGGCACGCCGGTACGCGCGAGCGACACCACGAAGGCGGCCCGCAGCCCGTGCGCGTGGATCACGTCGGCGTCCCGTCCGGCGATGGCCCGGCGCAGCACCCGGATCGCCCCGGAGTCCTGCGGCCCGGGGCTCGCGGGTATCTCCACCGGCGCGAAGTCGACGCCGTCGGCGGCGCTGAACCCGAAGCGCTCGTCGGTCGCGGCCGGGCCGCAGACCAGCACCCGGCTCCCGGACGCGGCCAGCCCCCGGGCCAGCGAGGCGACGTGCTCCCCGGTGCCGCCGGTCGCCGACCCCAGCACCAGCACGACCGAACCGCGCCACCCGTCGTCGCTGCTCACGAGCGGTCCACCCCTCTCTGGACGGGCTGCACCCGCCCTCCCCAACAGTCGGTCACACCCTAGGCCAGGCCGTCCTGCCCTCGGCCGGCGCTCACGGGTCCCTGATCATGCTTGAGACACCCCGGAACACCAGCCAGCCTGCTGCCGCGTCCGGTCCTGGCCGGCACCCTGGGGTGCCTCACGGCCGTCGAGGCACTCGCCGGCGCCAGCCGGGAGAGCGAGTCATCGGCGCAGCCTCCGGGAGAGCGTGGCGGCCAGCGGCGCCATGTCCCGCCGGTCCAGCGCGAACGCGACCGCCGCGAAGACCGCCGCGACCACCGCTCCGCCCAGAATGCCCTGTATCAGGCTGCCCAGTGCGCCCGGGGTCGGCCAGAACGCCGCACCCAGGCCGGCCACCGTGCCCCACCCGGCGAGAGCCGCGAGGCCCGCCGCCAGCACCGCCACCGCGCCCGCGCGGGTCAGCCCGGCGAGCGCGGCGGGCCCGGCCACGCGGCGCACCGACCGGATCAACAGGGCGGCCAGCACGGTCATGCCGATCGCGTTCGCCAGGCCCAGCCCGAACATCTGCCGGTCATCGCCGAGGTGTACCAGGACCAGCGCGGCGACCGCGGCGATCGCCCAGCCGACCGCGGTGGCCAGGGCGGCGGCGGCCGTCGCACCCCGGGCGTAGAGCGCCCGGGAGAGCAGGGCGAACAGCGCGTATCCGAAGAGTCCGGGCGCGAACCCCACGATGCCGGGTGCCGCCGGTGCCGCGCCGATCAGGTAGGCGGCCGGTCCGGCGAGCGCCGCGAGGGCGCCGGCGCCGAGTCCGGCCATCAGGATCACGGTACGGGCGGTCCCGGCCAGCGCCGCCCCGAAGCCCTCCTCGTCGCCCTGCCCCGCGGAGGCGGACAACCGTGGATAGACCGCCGTGGCGAGCGGCACCGCCAGCACCGCCCAGGGCAGCAGGAAAACGGTCTGCGCGGTACTGAAGACGGTGAGCCCGTCACTCGCGGTCAGCGCGAGCACCACGACGTTCATCACCTGCTGGGAGCCGACCGTGACCGCGCCCGCCCATCCGAGCCGGACCGCCTGCCGCCCCTCACCGCCGGGGAACCGGAAACCGGGCCGCAGCCGCAGGCCCAGCCGCCGGAGCGGGATCACCAGGCAGAGTGACAGAACCACGACACCGAGCGTGGTGCCCACCGAGAGGGTGAGCTCGCCGGTGTGGGTGAGCCCCGCGACGTCGGTCCGGGCACCGTCGACCACGGCGTAGGTGAGATACGCGGCCATCACGGTCACGCTGGAGAGCAGCGGGGCGATCACCGGCCAGGCGAAACGGTGGTGCGCCTGCAGGACGCCGGTGAGCACGATGCCGACACCGTAGAGCGGCAGCTGGGGCGCGAAGATCCGGAGCATGCTCGCGGCGATCTCGCGGTGCTCGGGTGGCAGGTCGGGCAGCAGCCCGGTGATCGGCCCGGCGAGGAGCGCGACCAGGATCGCGACCGGGACGAGCAGGGCGAGCACCCAGGTGAGCAGCGCGGAGGCGACCGCGTTCACCCGCTCCCGGTCCCCGGCGGCGACCGCGGCGGCGAGCAGCGGGACCACCAGGCTGGCCAGCGCACCGCCGGCGACCAGCTCGAACACGATGTTCGGGATGTAGTTGGCGGCGTTGTAGGTGTCCGCGAGGCCGGCGTGGCCGACCGTGTGCAGGAAGACGAACGTGCGGCCGAACCCGGCGATCCGGGCGAGCACCGTCAGCACGGTGATCAGCGCGGCGGCGCCCGCGATCCGGGTGACGGTCGCCGTGGCGGGGGGCATGGGTGGACTGTCCGCTTTTTGAGCCGGGCGTCCGGCCGGATCGGGCGTACCGGAAGAAGAAAAGCCGCCGGCAGAATGATCAGAAGTAGTCACGCTGGGCGGCGGCCGAGTTCGTCGAGGCGGCGCAGCCACGGGGTGTCGTGGATGACCTTGGTGAAGCTGACCTTCTCGGAGGCGGCGGTGAGCGACGCGAGCGCGGCCAGGGCGGCCAGACGGCCCGCGGTGCCGGTACGCGCCGTGAAGGCGACCCCGAGCAGCGCGCCGAGAGCGTTCGCCCCGGAGTCGCCGAGCATGATCTCCTCGTCCAGGTCCGCCGGGAGCAGGGCGGTGCTCGCGCCCAGCGTTCCCGCGGCCAGCGCGCCGCCGCGACCGATCGCGAGCGGGGCGCCGAGGAGCGTGCCGGCCTTGATCGCGCGGCCCGGGCGCAGGTCGAGCAGGTTGAGCAGGTTGGCCGTGCCGGCGATGACGCCCGCGCCGAGCAGCACGTCGACGCCCCGGCCGAACCCGCTCCGGCGACGGCTGCCGATCAGCGCGGAGGCCACCAGACCGGCCGCGCCGACCCCACCGATCTTGACGAGCCCGCTGGTCACCCGCCCCTCACGGAGTGCGCCGAGGTGGCCGGCGAACCCCTTCGCGGACTTCTGCTCGGGACGGTTGCCGACGATGTCGTCGTAGAGGCCGACCGCGCCGCCGACCACGCCCGCGGTGACCACCGCGGCCTTGAGCCGGGTCGTCGCCGCGCCGGAGGCGGCGCCCGCGGTCGCGCCCAGGGCGAGGGCCGGGCCGCCCGCGAGGGTCACCTCACGACCGTGGAAGTTGGTCCGGCGCAGCGCGGCCGACTTCGGATCGCGCTGCACCCAGGCGAGGGCCGCCCGTGCCGTCGACGCACCGATCCCGAACGAGCGGAAGACTCCCATGGCGGGAAAGTCTGCCAGATCGACGCTACGGAGCGGCTGACGGCACCATCGAGGTGGCGCCGGTGGCCAGACCGTATTGGCCGGTTTTGTTCTGCACCAGGCGCTCGACGGTGGCCATCGCGGTGGAGACCTGGCCCTGCACGGTGCTCACGTTGTCCACCGTGGAGATGCTCTTCACCAGGGTCGGGTCGTCGCGGACCGCGGCGACCAGGTTACCGTCGCCGACACCGTCACCGGCCACCACGGTCATCCGGTCCTTGAACTGGGTGGCCATGGTCAGCGCGGACTTGCTCTTCTTCGCCGCGTCCTTGTCGGTGGCCGGGGCGCCGGCCACCAGCACCACCGCCTCGGCCGAGCCGGCCGCGTCGTCGGCGACCGAGAGGTAGCCCGGCTTGGTGAACGCGGCGAGCACCGCCGTCACGTCGCTCTCGGTGACCGCCGTGGTGCCCTGCATCAGGGTGAGCGCGAGCAGCGCGCTCGCGGTCTCGACGCCGTCGCTGTTCAGCGGCAGGCCGCTGACCGGGATGCTCGGCTGCGAGGACTGGTCGGCCAGGTCGAGCAGCTCGTTGGCGTAGCTCGGGTCGAAGAACTTGTCCTCGATCGTCACGTTGGCGGTGATCGTCGCGCCGGCCACGTTGAGCTCGGTCACCACGCCGTCCGCGGAGTCCTTCCCGCCGGGCAGGGCGACCACCGCGATCTTGCGGCCGGTCAGCTTGCCGGCGAGCACGAACGGCGCGATCTCGGCGGCGAAGTCCTGGCTCCGGTTGGTCTCCTCCTTGAGCTGGTTGACCTGGTCGCGCTTGACGCTGTTGTCCTTGTTCAGCTCGGTGACCTGGTCGCGCAGGTTCTCCGAGACCGGGCCGTTGAGCGCAGTGGTGCCCACCACCAGGCCGATCGCCAGTGCGAGGAAGACCGCGGTGAGCGACACCACGTGGTACCGGAAGTTGATCACAACGCCCTCAGAAAAGGTTGCCCAGCTGGAAGACCAGATTGTCCCACCACTCGGACACCACGGTGAGATACGCCTTCCCCACCGTGGAGACCGCCACCGCCGACGCCATCGCGGCCAGCGCGGAGAGGACGAGCAGCAGCAGCGCCGAGCCGGAGATGTTCTGCCGGTAGAGCCGGCTCACCCCCTTGGCGTCGACCAGCTTGCCGCCCACCTTGAGCCGGGTGAGGAAGGTGGAGGCCATACCGCCGCGGCCCTTGTCGAGGAACTCGACCAGGTTCGCGTGGGTGCCGACGGCCACGATCAGCGACGCGCCCTTCTCGTCGGCGAGCAGCATCGCGAGGTCCTCGCTGGTCGCCGCCGCCGGGAAGGTGAGCGCCTCGACGTTCAGGTTCTTCACCCGCTCCAGGCCCGGTGCCCGGCCGTCCGGGTACGCGTGCACGACCACCTCGGCGCCGCAGCGCAGCACGTCGTCGGTGACCGAGTCCATGTCCCCGATGATCAGGTCGGGTGTGTACCCGTTCTCGACCAGCGCGTCCGCGCCGCCGTCCACGCCGATCAGCACCGGCTTGTACTCGCGGATGTACGGCCGGAGGACGTCCAGGTCCTCCTTGTAGTCGTACCCCCGGACCACGATCAGCACGTGCCGCCCGCCGATCCGGGTCTGCACGTCCGGCACGCCGACGCCGTCGAGCAGCAGGTCGCGCTCCTGCTTGAGGTAGTCCATGGTGTTCGCGGCGAACGCCTCGAGCTGCACCGAGAGGCCCTCGCGCGCCTCGGCCATCGAGGTCGCCACGGTCTCCGCGTCCTGCCGGGTCCCGGTGGCCACCGGCTCGCCGCCGAGCAGCACCCGGTCGCCCTCGATGCTGACCGTCTGGCCCTCGCGCAGACCCTGGAAGACCTCCTCGCCGAGGTTGTCGACGAGGATCACGCCACCCTGTATCAGCACCTCGGGACCGAGGTTCGGATACCGCCCGGAGATGGACGGCTTGGCGTTGAGCACGGCCATGACGCCCGAGGCCACGAGCGAGTCGGCCGCGACCCGGTCCAGGTCGACGTGGTCGATCACGGCGATCTCGCCGGGGCGCAGGCGTCCGGTCAGCCGCTTGGTCCGCCGGTCGAGCCGGGCGACCCCGGAGACGGGGCCCGGCTCGGTGCCACGCGTACGGCGCAAGGTGGGAAGTCGCATCACGGCCATCCTGACACGGCGTCGCACCCGTCCCCCGTCTGACATGCGCCGCCTCACCGACAAAACGGTCGAATCATCCACGCTTCTCGCGACTGGCGACCGCCAGCAGCTCCTCCGCATGGGCGATACCCAGGTCCGAATCGGGGAGACCGGCCAGCATCCGGGACAGCTCCCGGGCCCGTTCGGTCTCCTCCACGATGCGTACCCCACTCGTGGTGATGGCGCCACCGGTATCCTTCGCCACCACCAGATGGCGGTCGGCGAAGGCCGCGACCTGCGGCAGGTGGGTCACGACCAAGACCTGGTGGGTACGCGCGAGACGGGCCAGACGGCGACCGATCTCGACCGCCGCGGTGCCACCCACACCGGAGTCGACCTCGTCGAAGACCAGCGTCGGCGGGCCACCCGCCCCGGCGAAGACCACCTCGATCGCGAGCATCACCCGGGAGAGCTCACCACCGGAGGCGCCCTTCTGCAGGGGCAGCGCCGGGGCGCCCGGGTGGGCCAGCAGCCGCAGCTCCACCTCGTCCGCGCCGTCCGCGCCGGCGGCCAGTTCCTCGCCGTCGACGGCGACCGCGGGCTCGTCCTTCGACGGGGCGCGCGTCACCACCGCGATCTCCACCCGGGCGTGTGGCATGGCCAGCCCGGCCAGCTCGACGGTGACCGCCTCGGAGAAGCGGCCCGCCGCCTCCCGCCGCGACGCGGTCAGCCGGCCGGCCAGCTCGCCGACCGTGGCGGCCAGCCGCTGGCGCTCCCGGTCCAGCTCCTCCAGCAGCTCGTCGGAGGTGTCCAGCACGGCGAGCTTGGTCCTCGCGTTCTCCGCCCAGGCGATCACGCCGTCCACGTCGTCCGCGTACTTGCGGGTCAGGGCGCGCAGCGCGGCCCGCCGCTCGTAGATCGCCTCGAGCCGCGCCGGGTCGGCGTCCAGCTCGCTCAGGTACGCCGAGAGCTCGGAGGAGACGTCGCCGACCAGGGTGGCCGCCTCCTCGATCCGCAGCGCCAGCTCGCCCAGCCGCGGGTCGACCCCGGACTGGCCCTCCAGCGTGCGCCGGGCGGTGCCGAGCAGGGTGGTCGCGTCCGGCGTCTCGTCGGTCACCTCGACACCACCGGCGAGCGCCTGCGCGGCGAGGGCGGCGGCGATCCGCAGCCCCTCGGCGTGCTCCAGGCGCTGCACCTCGGTGCGCAGGTCCTCGTCCTCGCCGGGCTGCGGGTCGACCCGGGTGATCTCGTCGAGGCCGAGCTTGAGCAGGTCGGCCTCCTGCGAGCGCTGCCGGGCGTTGCGCCGCCGGTCGATCAGGTCGGCCGCCACGGCGCGCCAGCGCGAATACGCCTCCCGGTAGCCGTCCAGCAGCTTCTCGTGTTCGGGCCCGGCGAACCGGTCGAGCGCGGACCGCTGCTCGGCCGGGCGCAGCAGGCGCAGCTGGTCGGACTGGCCGTGCACCGCGAGCACCTGCTCGCCCAGCTCGCTGAGCGTGGCGACCGGCATGCCGCGGCCACCCACGTGCGCCCGGGACCGGCCCTCGGCGGTCACCGTCCGGCTCAGCAGCAGCGAGCCGTCCTCGTCGGGCTCGCCGCCGGCGTCGGTCACCCGGGTCCGCACGGTGTCGCCGAGGGGGCCCCGCAGACGGAGCCGTCCCTCGACGAGCGCGCGGCCCGGGTCGGCGCGGACCCGGCCCGCGTCGGCCCGGCCGCCGAAGAGCAGTCCGAGACCGGTCACCACCATGGTCTTGCCGGCGCCGGTCTCGCCGGTGATCACGTTCATACCCGACGTCAGCCGCAGGGTCGTGTCCTCGATGACCCCGAGCCCGGTGATGCGCAGTTCCTCCAGCACAGGGCAGAGGGTAGTGGCCCGGTCCGACAAATGCCTACCGCGGGTGGTCTGATCAGCGTCGATTCCCGCGCCAGCCGACCACCGGGAGCTGGAATTTCGCGACCAGCGTGTCCGTGAACGGGCGTGGCGCGAGCCGGACCAGCCGCACCGGCAGGTCACCCCGCTCGATCGTCACGGTGGAACCCGGTGGCAGGTCCCAGGTGCGACGACCGTCACAGCAGAGCACGGCGAACGAGGTGTACGGGTCCACGGTCAGCGTGAACGTCGAGGTCGGCGCGGTCACCAGCGGCCGGCTGAACAACGCGTGCGCGCTGATCGGAACCAGCAGCAGCGCCTCCACCTCGGGCCAGACCACCGGCCCGCCGGAGGAGAACCCGTACGCCGTCGACCCGGTCGGTGTGGCACATACCACACCGTCGCAGCCGTAGCGGGAGAGCGGCCGGCCGTCCACGTCGACGAGGAGCTCGAGCATCTGCGCCCGCTGCCCCTTCTCGACGGTGACCTCGTTCAGCGCCCACGACTCGGCGATCAGGCGGCCGTCGTACTCCGCCCGGACGTCCAGGGTGAGCCGTTCGTCCACGGTGTAGTCGCCGGAGATGATGTCGCGCACCACCTCGTCGATGTGGTCGATCTCCACCTCGGCGAGGAAGCCCACCTTGCCCAGGTTGATACCGAGCAGCGGCGCCTTGACCGGCCGGGCCAGCTCGGCGGCGCGCAGGAACGTGCCGTCACCGCCGAGCGCCAGGACGATCTCCACGTCGTCGGCCGCGCCGGGGCCGTCGACCGCCTTCACCTCGGGGGGTAGTTCGAGGTCGGCGAACTCCTCGGCGATCACCCGGACCTCGAAGCCCGCGGCGATCAGGTCGAGCGCGACCGCGCTCGCGTGCTGCGTACTCTGCCGGCGCCCGGTGTGCGTCACCAGCAGGGCCGAGCGGGTCATTCTGCCTCCACGTTGAGATCCTCGGACTTGTCGGGATCGAGACCGGAGGGCCCGGCCTCGACCACAGCCTCGATCCGCTCCCGGTCGGCGGCGGGAGCGCCGCGACGGAACCAGACGAAGAACTCCACATTGCCGCTCGGGCCGGGCAGCGGGCTGGCGGTCACGTCCACCACGCCCAGGCCCAGGCCGGCGGCGGCCGCCGCGACGTCCAGCACGGCCTCGGCGCGCAGGCGCCAGTCGCGCACCACGCCGCCGGTGCCGACGCGCTCCTTGCCGACCTCGAACTGCGGCTTCACCATCAGCGCCAGATCGCCGTCGGTGCACGCGGCGAGCGCGGGCAGCACCAGCCGCAGCGAGATGAACGAGAGGTCGGCGACGGTGAGGTCGACCGGCCCGCCGATCGCCTCGGGCGTGAGCGTACGCACATTCGTCCGCTCGAAGACCTCGACCCGCTCGTTCGTCCGGATCGGCCAGGCGAGCTGCCCGTAACCGACGTCCACCGCGACCACCTGCCGGGCGCCCGCACGCAGCAGGACGTCGGTGAAGCCCCCGGTGGAGGCTCCCGCGTCCAGGCAGCGGCGGCCGTCGACGGTCAGCCCGCCGGGAGCGAACGCGGCGAGCGCACCCGCCAGCTTGTGGCCGCCCCGGGAGACGTACTCGGTCTGCGGGTCCTCGCCGGTGACGATCACCGGGTCGGCCGGGTCGATCATGGCCGCCACCTTCTGGGCCACGGTCCCCCGGACCTGCACCCGGCCGGCGGCCACCAGCTGGGCGGCCTGCTCCCGGGAGCGGGCCAGCCTACGGCGGACGAGCTCGGCGTCGAGGCGCGCGCGACGTGCCATCAGGATCCTTTTATCTCACGGTTCAGCGGTCGATGCTCGCCAGGGTCTCCTGGAGCACCTGGTGCGCGGCCTCGAACTCGGCGATCTGCTCGGCCGGGGCCAGCCGCGCGGCATTGGCCAGCGACCGTAGCACCGCGTCCACCGCCGGATGCCCGGTCTCCTCCACCGTCCCGTTCTCATCCGTACGGTAAGAGGCCTCGACCGGCGACGGCGGCGGACCGGGACGCGGGCCCGGGTGGGGGAAGGTCACGGCGTCATGCCTCCGTGGAGTCGGCGACCGGGTCGGACTGGGTGCTCGTGCGCGGCCGCGGTGTCGCCCTCTTCCGGGGGACGGCGGGTGCGGCCGGGCTCTCCGGCGGCGCCACGAAGCTCACCTCGGTCGGCTTCCGCCGCACCGGTGCCTTCTTCGCGGGTGCCTTCTCAGCGGGTGCCGGCGCCTCCGCTGTGGACGTCGCCGGCGCCGTCCTCTTCGCCGGCGCCCGCTTGACCGGCGTGGCCTTCTTCAGCGGCGCCGCCTTCTTGACCGGCGTCGCCCTCTTGGCCGGCGCGGCCTGAGCCTTCGCCGCCGCGGGCATCGCATTCGGCGTCGCCGTGGCCGCGGTCTTCTTCGCCACGGCCTTTTTAACCGCCGCTTTCCGTACGGTCGACGACGCGGTCGCCGGCGCCTCGGGAGCCGAGTGGGTCCCCGGTTCCGGCGACGACACCCGGGCCTGTGCCTCGCGCAGCCGCCGTTCCAGGTCGTGGACCCGGCCGGTCAGCTCGGCGACCTCCTCGGCCGTCGCCAGCCCGACCCGGCCGAGCGCCCGGTCCACCTCGTAACGAACGATGCTGGTCAGCGCCTCGCGGTTCGCCCCACCCGCCGAGAGCAGATCCTCGACCAGTCCCTGCACCTGGACGGCGGTCGCACCGCCCCGGGTGAGCAGGTCCCCGGCCACCTTCTGCGCACGCTTGCGGGGCGCCTCGGTCAGACCGAGCGCCAAGTCCAGGTAAGCCCGCCATGCATCCGGCATGATCGCTCCTCCTCTCACCTTGTCCGGTGCCACGCTACCGGGCCTGCCAGGACAACTTCCTGAGGTACGGTGCTGGTGTCGCGAGGGGAGACGCCGATGGCCACCGTGGACGACTGCCGCACGGCCCTACTGGGGCTGGCCGCGAAGCTCGACGCGAACGCGGAGGCCCGGGGCCGGCTGGACCTGGACCGGACGCTCGCCTGCCGGGTCACCGACCTCGCCGTCGCCTTCCACGGGCGGATCACCGGCGGACGGCTGGTCGACATCGCGGACGGCGACGACCCCCGGGCGAAGATCGCGCTGATCGCCGCGAGCGACGACCTGATCGCCCTGGTCAACGGCGCGCTGGACGTGACCCGGGCACTGGCGTCCCGCCAGATCTCCATCAAGGCGAACCCGTTCGACCTGCTCAAGCTCCGCAAGCTCCTCTAAGCGACGCGATCTTGCCGCCAGATACGAGCGTGAATGCTCAAGGGTTCAAACAAAGCCCGCGTCAGATCCGGGACGCGGAGAGCGTCTCCAGTCCGGCCAGCACCTGATCGGCGGCGGCCGTCGCGTTCGACAGCTGCTTGGTGACCTCGGCCAGCACCGCCGCCTGCTCCTCCACCGACGACGCGATGTTCAGCTGCAGTTCGTGGATCCCGTCCACGGCGCCGGTGGTCGCGCCGAACGTCTGCGCCACGTCGTCGGTCTCCGCCACGATCGCGGTGATCACCGCGTTCACCTTCTCCACCGAGGCGGCCGTCTCCCGGGCCAGGTCCTTGACCTCGCTCGCCACCACGGCGAAGCCCTTGCCGATCTCCCCGGCCCGCGCCGCCTCGATGGTCGCGTTCAGCGCCAGCAGGTTCGTCTGATCGGCCAGCGAGGCGATGATCGCGTTGACGTCGGCGATCTCGCCGACCGAGCGCTCCAGGGCGCGGACCTTCTCCCCCGCCGAGGCCGCCGCGTCCTTACCCTCGGCCGCCGTGGTCGCGGCCGCCGCCGACCGGGCCGCGATGTCGTGCACCGACGTGGAGAGCGCCGCGAGCTCCCGGTCCACCGCGGCGACCGCCGAGATCGCCGCGTGCGCCTCGGTACTGATCTCCGCGACGTCCGCGGTGATCCGGCGGGCCCTTTCGGCGGACTCCTCGCCCCGGAGCCGGACGTCCTCGGCGGCCCGTTCCCGCGCCTCCCGCTCGGCCCGCTCGGTCTCCCGCCGCGCCTCGTCGGCCCGCGCCGCGAGCACCTCGTTCTCGCGTTCCGCCTGCTCCGCGAAGTGCCAGAAGATCACGATGCCGGTCACCTCGAGGGCGGCCAGGCCCGCGTGTACGGCGACCATCCCGATCGCCTCCATGATCGACATGTGGGCCATGCCGAACACCCGCCCCGGCGCGAGCAGCCCGAGCACCCCGTGGTGCACCACGACGACCACGACGGCGGAGATCAGCGGCGACCACATCTGGTACAGCGCCACGAAGATCAGGATCGCGTAGAGGTGGATGTGCGCGGACATCTGCCCGCCGGAGAGCTCGATCGCGATGAACGTGCACGCGATCAGCCCCACGCTGACGTGCGACGCCCTCCCCGTCGGGCTCGGCAGCGCCCGCTCCAGCGCCGCCCAGACCGCGAGCCCGCCGACCAGTGCCACCGTCTCCCAGGGCGGCCGCGGACCGAGGAAGCCGAGCACCAGGAAGACCGGCACGTGGAACCAGAGCAGCCGGCTGATGATCCGGTGCCGGGACTGCCACGACGACTCGGAGAGGCGCGCACCCCTGGGGAGGGTCAGAGAGCTCACACTCGTCTGTTCGGCCGATCCGAGGTTGGCTTGACCTTTACCGGGCGATCGCCGCTGTTCGGTGCCACGCTTGCGATACGCACTTCGCGGCCGGCTCCGGCCGGCCCGGGCACCCGGGAGGAACCATGTCCATCAGACGCCGTGACATCCCGCGGATCGACGCGACGGTCACCGACGCCACCCTGCACGAGCGCTGCGAGCAGGTCGCCGTCCCCGACTTCGACTGGATGAGCACCCCGGTCGAGGCGGTGGTCGACGGTTTCCTGCACATCGACCCCGACGCCCCGTTCCCGCCCCGCCGCCGCGTCACCGCGCCCGGACCGTCCGCCGCCCCGCGCCGCCCCGACGACACGGCCCCGGACTGCAGCCGCATGCTCGCCGACCTCAGCCGCCAGATGCACCACCGCTGACCCACCCGCCCCGCGCGATCCACCCGGTGGCCGGGAGGGTGCCGCGAGCCCCGGTTCTGGCTGGTGCTGAGGGGTGTCTCAAGCGAAGCGAGACACCCCTCAGCACCAGCCAGCCCCGCCTCACTCGCCCAGCCACGCTCTCAGGCCGCGAAACCCTCTCAAACCGTGAACCGCGCCCAGGCGTCGGGACCCTCCTCGGGTCGCCGGAGCCGCGATGGGCCGGGTCAGAGATTCCAGGAGCGCAGCAGGGCGGTGGCCGCCCCGGAAACGCCCGACAGGGCGGAGAGCGGGACACCCGACCAGGTCGAGTCGCACAGCAGACGCAGGGCATCGATCGGGTCACCGGAGCCGTCCAGGACCGCGGTCCCTCCCGAGCGGGTGACCCGCCAGCCGCCGACCTCGGTCCCGGAGAACGGGACACGGGCCCGGTCCGCGGGACGGAACAGGCCGGACAGGTCGGCGGCGACGAAGGTGGGCCGTCGCTCGGCCGGGGCCGCCAGCAGGTCCGCCGGGCCGCTCACCCCGGTCAGCACCAGCAGGCTGTCCATCCCGGCGCCGACCGCGCCCTGGATGTCGGTGTCCAACCGGTCGCCGATCGCCAGCGGCCGCCCCGCGCCGTTGCGCGCGGCGGCCGTGGTGAACAGGGCCGGCTGTGGCTTGCCGACCACCACGTCCGGATCCCGGTCCAGCGCGGTACGCAGCACCGCGATCAGCGAGCCGTTACCCGGCAGCGGGCCGCGCGGGCTCGGCAGGGTGCGGTCGGTGTTGGTCGCGTACCAGGTGGCGCCCGCCCGCACGGCCAGCGCCGCCTCGGCCAGGATCGTCCAGCCCACCTCGGGGCCGTACCCCTGCACCACCGCGACCGGCGCGTCCCCGGCCGACTCGACCGGGGTGAGGCCCGCGTCCCGGACCTCGGCGCGCAGCGCCTCCGCGCCCACCACCAGCACCGGTGAGCCGGCCGGCAGCCGCTCCGCGATCAGGGCCGCCGCGGCGCCGGCCGAGGTCAGCACCTCGGCGGGTGCCGCGCTCACGCCCACGCCGTCGAGCAACGCCGCCACCTCGGCCGCGCGCCGGGACGCGTTGTTCGTCGCGTACGCGATCGGCGTCCCGTCGGCGCGCAGCCGCTCGACCGCCTCGACGGCGCCCGGGATCGGCCTGTCGATCAGGAGGACGACGCCGTCCAGATCGAAGATGACCAGATCGTAGGCGCCGGCGAGGTGGTCGCTCATGCCTTCGGCTTCTCCGTGTCGGCCGTCTCGTCGCCGGACTTCTCGTCCTTCGACTCGGCCTTCACGCTCTCCGCCTTCTTCGCGGACGCCACGTCCTCGTCGTCCTCATCGTCGTCCTCGTCATCGTCGTCATCGTCGAGGGCGTCGGTGTTGACGTCGGTGTCCGCCACGTCGACCGGGTCGTCCGAGTACTCGGCACCGTCGAGGTCGTCCTCGTCGTCCTCGTCGTCCTCGTCGTCCTCGTCCTGGTCGTCCTCGTAGTCGTCGTCCTCATCGTCGTCGAGGTCGTCGTCGTCGGCGCGAGCGGACTCGTCACGGGCCTCCTCGGCACCGTCCTCGTCCTCCTCGTCGTCGTCGTCGCCCTCGATGGTCACGCCGTCGAGCTCGAGCAGACGCTCCGCGGCGTCGGTCAGCTGCTCCTCGTCCACCGCGGCGGCCCGGGCGAACCACTCCCGCGCCTCGTCACGGCGGTCGGCAGCGAGCAGGGCGTCCGCGTACGCGTACCGCAGCCGCGCGGCCCAGTCCGCCTTCTCCTCCGTGGTCAGCTCCTTGACCTGGAGCATCGCCACGGCGGCGTCGTGCTGACCCAGGTCAGTCCGGGCGCCGGCCGCCACGATCAGCAGCTCGATCGCGCCGGACTTCTCCAGCTTCGCCACGTCGGCGCCCCGGAACAGGTCGATCGCCCGCTCCGGACGGCCCAGCGCGCGCTCGCAGTCGGCCAGCTCGGCCAGGTGCGTCTGCCGCCCGGTCATCCGGTGGTAGGTGCGCAGCTCGGCGATGGCGGTCGTCCAGTCGCCCGCCGCGTACGCCGCGAGACCGACGGCCTCCCGGACCACCGCGATGCGCGAGGCCAGCCGGCGCGCCGCGATCGCGTGACGCAGCGCGAGCTCGGAGTCCTCGTCGATGATCGTGCCGGCCGCCACCAGGTGCCGCGCGACGGAGTCGGCCACCTCCCGGGAGAGGCTCACCAGCTCCGAGCGCACCTCCTCGTCGAGGTCGGTCGCGACGACGTCCGCGGGGATCTCCGGGGCCCTGAAGGCCGCCTGCCCGTTCTCGTCGCGCTCGGCGTCCCGCTCCTGACCGTCCCGGCCGGCGCTCTGGAAGCCACCCCGCTCACGGTCGCCACGGAACCCGCCCCGGTCACCCCGGTCCTGGTACCCACCGCGGTCCTGGTACCCACCGCGGTCCCGGTCGCCACCACGGAACCCGCCCCGGTCACCGCCACCCTGATACCCGCCACGGTCACGGTCGCCGCCCCGGAAACCGCCCCGGTCGCCACCGCCCTGATAGCCGCCACGGTCGCCCTGCGGCCGGTCGCGGTCTCCGCCACGGAACCCGCCCCGGTCGCCGCCACCCTGGTAACCGCCACGGTCACGGTCGCCACCACGGAACCCACCGCGGTCGCCACCACCCTGGTAACCACCGCGGTCACCCTGCGGACGGTCACCCCGGTAGCCGCCGCCCTGCGGACGGTCGCCACGGTCCCGGTCGCCCCGGTAACCACCGGAGCCACCCTGGAAGCCCTCGCGCGGCCGGTCGCGGTCTCCGCCACGGAACCCGCCCCGGTCGCCGCCACCCTGGTAACCGCCACGGTCACCCTGCGGACGGTCACTGCGGAACCCGCCACGGTCACGGTCGCCACCGCGGAACCCGCCACGGTCGCCACCGCCCTGGTAACCGCCACGGTCACCCTGCGGACGGTCGCCACGGAAACCGCCCCGGTCGCCGCCACCCTGGTAACCACCACGGTCACCCTGCGGACGGTCACTGCGGAACCCGCCACGGTCACCCTGCGGACGATCGCCACGGAAACCGCCCCGGTCGCCACCGCCCTGATAACCACCACGGTCACCCTGCGGACGATCACTACGGAACCCGCCACGGTCACGGTCACCGCTCGGGAAGCTCCGGCGCTCGCCGCCACCCTGGTAGCCACCGCGGTCGCGGTCACCACCGCGGAAACCACCGCGGTCGCCGCCACCCTGATAGCCACCGCGGTCGCCGCCACCCTGGTAGCCACCACGGTCGCGGTCACCGCCACGGAAACCGCCCCGGTCGCCACCGCCCTGGTAACCACCACGGTCGCGGTCACCACCACGGAACCCGCCCCGGTCACCGCCACCCTGGAAGCTACGACGCTCGCCACCGCCCTGGTAACCACCACGATCGCGGTCACCACCACGGAAACCACCGCGGTCGCCGCCACCCTGGTAACCACCACGGGAACCGCCGCGGTCGCCACCACCCTGATAGCCACCACGGGAACCGCCGCGGTCACCGCCACCCTGATAGCCACCACGGTCACGGTCACCACCACGGAAACCACCGCGGTCGCCGCCACCCTGGTAACCACCACGGTCGCCCTGCGGGCGGTCACCGCGGTAACCGCCGCGGTCACCGGTCCGGTTACCGCGATCGCCGCCCTGGTATCCGCCCCGGTCACCGCGGCGGGCGTCGCCGCTGTCGCGACCGCGGCCACGAGCCTCGTCGTCGCGGTTGCTGGAGCCGCCGTCCTGCGGTCCTGTAGTCACGGATCAATCCTTCCAAGTACGGCGGCGGGCCCTCGGTGCGGGCGGCCTTGCCTCAACACAAAGTTACTAGGGAACGTGCTCATAAACGCAGTCGAGGGCCGACCCCGTGTGGGGTGGCCCTCGACCGTAAGTTAAGTCCGGCGGCGTCCTACTCTCCCACACCCTCCCGAGTGCAGTACCATCGGCGCTGGAGGGCTTAGCTACCGGGTTCGGAATGAGACCG
>NZ_JBFAYF010000048.1:0-79232 GCF_040681165.1 Actinoplanes sp. NPDC051851
TGGTGGCTGGTGCTCAGGGGTGTCTCGCTCCGCGTCGGACACCCCTGAGCACCAGCCAAAACGGCGGGCCGCGCTACGACCGGGAGTCGATCGTGGCCGCGTGCTCGACCATCGCGATCAGGTCGGCGAGGTCGGCGTCGAACTCCGCGGCCCGGTCCACCGGGTCGACCGGGACCGCCGGGGTGTCGTCGTCCGGGTGCGGGGCCGGCACCAGTGGGAGCCCGCCGGTGACCTCCCCGGTGGTGTACCCGAGCAGGAACCCGCAGATCATCCGGGCCAGCCGCGGTACGCCCCCGTCCGGCACGCCCGCGTCGTGCAGGATGCCGCGCAGCGAGGCGGTCAGCCAGGAGGCGGAGGCGGCGGCCGCGGACCGGTTCAGCAGCAGCGGGAACGCGCTGGGGTGGGCGTGCGCCAGCCCCCGGACCGCCCGGCCCAGCGCGCGGAGCCGGTCCCGCCAGTCGATCTCCGCGACGCCGGCCCCACCGTCCTCCTCGGCGGCCGCGACCGCACCGAGCTCCAGGTGCAGCAGGTCGACGAGCCCGTCGAGCAGCGCGTCCTTGCCGCCGACGTAGGGGTAGAGCGCCATCGAGGTCAGCCCGACCCGCTCCGCGACCGCGCGCATCGACATGGCGGCCAGGCCGCGCTCGTCGACGAGGGCGAGCGCCTGGTCGAGGATCAGCCGTCTCTTGTCGTCCACGCCGTAAACCTGACCAGTGCGGCACACGCGGGTGAGCGAAGCGCGCCGCCACGCCGGTGTCTCTCACTCGACCAGGTGAGTGTCCACCCCGGGTCGAGCGTCAGCTCAGCACCAGCGGCCCGGTGGCCGCCCGCGGCCCGCCGCGCGACGGCGGGGCCGGACGGCGCCGTGCAGGTGGGCGCCGGCCCAGCCGCGCAGGTCCGATCGGCAGCCCACCCGGCCCGGCACCGGCCCGATGACCGATTCCTCCTCGGGCACCACCGATGGGACCTCGTCGAGGGCGGGGTCGATCTCGGTACGCGTCGACGCGTCGTCCCGGTCCATAATCTCGCCACCTCGATCCGCGGGTTCGGTTGTCGCAGCTTTGTTCGGCACCGTCGGCACCGTCTCTTCATCGGCATGCCACGGCCGGGGTTGACCCTGCCGGTGGACTCACGCAGCCACGGAAACCCGGGGCCAGTGGGACACGATGCCAGGTCACCGACCGAAATTGCGGGAGAGGCGCACCGCTACACCGGATTAAATGTCGCTAAACGGGGTAAATCAGACCGGGTTCGCCTCGTGCCGACGCAGCGTGACACGCTGGGCCGGTGGTGGAGAGGCCCGTGACCGAAACCCGACCCGACGCTCCGGCGAATCCGCTGCAGCCTGCGACGTTACGCCGGATCGAGCGGCACGCCGGCGCACTGGCCAGTTCGGCGGTGGCCCGGATGGACGAGACGCTGCCCTGGTTCCGCGCGCTCCCCGCCGACCAGCGGTCCTGGGTGATGCTCGTCGCACAGGCCGGCGTCCGCTCGCTGGTCGAGTGGCTGCGCTCGGGCGGCACCGTGGCGGCCGACACCCAGGAGATCTCCGACGAGGTCTTCGCCGCCGCGCCACGTGCTCTCGCCCGCGTGATCACGCTGACCCAGACCGTACAGCTGATCAAGGTGACCATCGACGTGGCCGAGGCCGAGGTGATCGGCTTCGCCGCGGAGGGCGAGTCCGGCCTGCTGCTCGCCGCCATCCTGCGCTTCTCCCGCGAGATCGCCTTCTCCGCCGCAAGGGTGTACGCGCGAGCCGCCGAGTCCCGCGGTGCCTGGGACGCCCGGCTGCAGGCCCTGCTGGTCGACGCGCTGCTCCGCGGCGACTCCTCGGACGTGCTGGCCAGCCGGGCCGCCGCACTGGGCTGGGTGGACACCCCGCCGGTCGCGGTGGTGGTGGGCCGCTCCCCCGGCGGCGACCTCTCCGCGGTACTGCACGCGGTCTACCGCGCGGCCCGCCGGGCCCGGCTCGAGGTGATCGCCGGGGTACACGGTGACCGGCTGGTCGCCGTGGTCGGCGGGGCGGGCGCACCGGTCGCCACCGCGGCGGCGCTCGCCGCGAGCTTCGGCGACGGCCCGATCGTGGTCGGACCGGCGGTCCCCTCACTGGACCAGGCCACCGAGTCGGCGCGCGCCGCGCTGGCCGGTTTCCGCGCGGCGCCCGCCTGGCCCGGCGCGCCCTCCCCGGTCTCCGCCGACGACCTGCTGCCGGAGCGCGCCCTCGCCGGCGACATGGACGCCCGCCGCCAGCTCCGCAACGACGTCTTCGCGGCGCTGACCCGGGCCGGCAGCGGCCTGATGGAGACGCTGGACGCGTTCTTCGCCGCGGGCGGGGTCCTGGAGAGCGCGGCCCGCGAGCTCTTCGTCCACCCGAACACCGTCCGGTACCGCCTGCGCCGGGTCGCCGAGGTCACCGGCCTCTCCCCACTGGACGGCCGGGACGCCTTCACGCTCCGCATGGCGATGAGCATCGGCCGCCTCGATCCGGCGGGGTAGTCACCAACGACCAGACTTCAGAAAGGGTATGAAACCGCACAAACCAACCCGGCTTTTGTAGGTTTCTTCCAAAACTTGTCGTAGGGTTTGGTCGCGGTCGGCAACCGCAGAGCGCCGTCGCATCGGGAAGAGTTCGGGACGTGCTCGCCGTACTCTCGCCAGGCCAGGGCTCGCAGAAGCCCGGCTTCCTGGCCCCCTGGCTTCAACTTCCCGGTGCCGCGGACCGCCTCCGATGGTGGTCCGCGCTCGCCGGCGTCGATCTGATCCACCTCGGCACCGAAGCCGGCGCCGAGGAGATCAAGGACACCGCCCGGACCCAGCCGCTGCTGGTCGCCGCGGCCATGCTCGCCGCCGGGCACCTGCCGATGGCGAACGTCGGGCTGGTCGCCGGGCACAGCGTGGGCGAGCTCGGCGCCGCGGCGCTCGCCGGGGTGCTGCCCGCCGAGGCCGCGATCGCCCTCGCCGGGGTGCGCGGCCGGGAGATGGCCGCCGCCTGCGCCCTGGAGCCGACCGGGATGAGCGCCGTCCTCGGCGGCGACCCGGACGAGGTCGTCGCGACCATCGAGAAGCACGGGCTGTACCCGGCCAACCGCAACGGCGCCGGCCAGGTCGTCGCGGCCGGCTCGCTGACCGCGCTGGCCGAGTTCGCCGCCGCACCGCCGGCCAAGGCCCGGGTCATCGCGCTCGCCGTGGCCGGCGCGTTCCACACGCCGTACATGGCGCCGGCGGAGACCGCACTCGGTGCACTCGCCGGTGGCGTCACCGTGCACGACCCGGCCCGTACCCTGCTCTCGAACCTCGACGGCACCGCCGTCGGCGACGGCGCCGAGATGCTGCGGCGCCTGGTCAGCCAGGTCACCGCGCCGGTCCGCTGGGACCTGTGCATGGCGGCCCTGCGCGAGCGCGGCGTCACCGCGATCATCGAGCTGCCGCCGGCCGGCACCCTCGCCGGTCTGGTGAAGCGCGAGCTCAAGGGCGAGGGCGCACCCGAGATCGTCACCCTGAACACCCCGGACGACCTGCCCGCGGCACGCGACCTGATCGCGCGGCACGGCGCACCATTGACCGTGAGCGCAACCGCGCCCGCCGCGCCCGAAGGAGGAGCACGATGACCGCGGGTTCCCGCATCCTCGCGATGGGCCACTACCAGCCCTCGCGTGTCGTCACCAACGAAGACCTCACCAAGATCCTGGACACCAACGACGAGTGGATCCGGAGCCGGGTCGGCATCGCGGAGCGCCGCATCGCCGACGGCGAGACGGTCGCCGACATGGGCGTCTTCGCCGCCGAGAAGGCCCTCGCCGCCTCCGGGCTCACCGCCGCCGACATCGACCTGGTGGTCGTGGCGACCTGCTCCTCGATGGACCGGTGCCCGAACGTGGCCACCCGGGTGGCGAACAAGCTCGGCATCGTCGCCCCCGCGGCGTACGACCTGAACACCGCCTGCTCCGGCTTCTCCTACGCAATGGCCAGCGCGGACCACGCGATCAAGGCCGGCGCCACCCGCAACGCCCTGGTCATCGGCGCGGAGAAGCTCTCCGACGTCACCGACTGGTCGGACCGCACCACCGCGGTGCTCTTCGGCGACGGCGCGGGCGCCGCGGTGCTCAGCGCGGTGCCGGACGGCGAGCAGGCCGGCGTCGGCCCGGTGCTCTGGGGCTCGGCCCCGGACAAGGGCGACGTGCTGCGGATCGAGGGCTGGCAGCCGTACATCAAGCAGGACGGCCAGTCGGTCTTCCGCTGGGCGACCACCGCGCTCGCCCCGTTCGCCGCCGAGGCCTGCAAGCGGGCCGGCGTCGAGCCGTCCGAGCTGGCGGCGTTCATCCCGCACCAGGCGAACACCCGGATCATCGACGGCATCGTCAAGCGGCTCGGCCTGAGCCCCGACGCGATCGTCGCCAAGGACCTCGTGGAGTCCGGCAACACCTCCGCGGCCAGCGTCCCGCTGGCGCTCTCCAAGCTCATCGAGCGCCGCGAGGTGCCCTCCGGGGCCCCCGTGCTGCTCTTCGGCTTCGGCGGCGGCCTCACCTACGCAGGTCAGGTCGTCCGCTGCCCGTGAGCGGGAACCCTTCCCGCCGCGAAACACCACCCGAGAGGAAACAACCAGCAATGGCAACCCGCGCAGAGATCACTTCCGGCCTCGGCGAGATCCTGGAGGAGGTCGCCGGTGTGAACCCCGACGACGTCGCCGAGGACAAGTCCTTCACCGACGACCTGGACGTCGACTCGCTGTCGATGGTCGAGGTCGTGGTGGCCGCCGAGGAGAAGTTCGGCGTCAAGATCCCGGACAACGAGGTCCAGAACCTCAAGACCGTCGGCGACGCCGTGAACTACATCGAGGCGAACCACTGACATGAGCACCGTAGACGTCGTCGTCACCGGGCTCGGCGCGACGACCCCGTTGGGCGGGGACGTCGCGTCCACCTGGGACGCCATGCTCAACGGCCGCTCCGGGGTGGGTTCGCTCACCGCGGAGTGGGCCGGGCAGCTTCCCGTACGCATCGCCGCGCGGGTGGCCGTCGACCCGGGCGAGATCATCGAACGGGTCCGGATGCGCCGCCTGGACCGCAGCGAGGCGATGGCCATCATCGCCGCCAAGCAGGCCTGGTCGGACTCCGGGCTGGAGGGTTCCGGGCTCGACCCGGAGCGTCTCGCGGTCAGCTTCGGCAGCGGCATCGGTGGCGCGATCACCCTGCTCGACCAGGACGACATCCTGGAGCAGTCCGGCCCGCGGCGGGTCAGCCCGCACACGGTGCCGATGCTCATGCCGAACGGCCCGGCCGCGTACGTCGGCCTGGAGCTGGGCGCCAAGGCGGGCGTGCGCGCCATGGCCAGCGCCTGTGCCACCGGCGCCGAGGCGGTGGCCCTCGGTCTCGACCTGATCCGCGCCGGCCGTGCCGACGTGGTGGTGGCCGGGAGCACCGAGGCCGTGATCCACCCGCTGCCGATCGCCGGTTTCGCCTCGATGCGGGCCATGTCGACGCGGAACGACGACCCGGAGCGGGCCTCCCGCCCCTGGGACAAGGGCCGCGACGGCTTCGTGCTGGGCGAGGGCTCCGGTGCCCTGGTCCTGGAGCGGGCCGACCACGCGATCGCTCGTGGCGCCACCATCTACGCCCGGCTCGCCGGTGCCGGCATCACCTCGGACGGCTACGACATCGTCCAGCCCGACCCGGAGTGCAAGGGCGGTATCCGGGCGATGGAGATGGCCCTCCGCGACGCCGCACTGACCGGCGCCGACATCAAGCACGTGAACGCCCACGCGACCTCGACCCCGGTCGGCGACATGGGCGAGATCAAGGGCATCCGGGCCGCCATCGGCACCCACCCGGTGATCACCTCGACGAAGTCGATGACCGGTCACCTGCTCGGCGCGGCCGGTGCGCTGGAGTCGATCGCCACCATCCTGGCCATCCGGGACGGCGTCGTTCCCCCCACCATCAACCTCGACGACCCGGACGACCGCCTGGATCTGGACGTGGCCGCGCACAAGGCCCGTCCGCTGGAGATCCCGGCGGCGATCAACAACTCGTTCGGCTTCGGCGGCCACAACGTGGCGCTGGTCTTCACGACCGTCTGATCTTCACGACCGTCTGACGAACGGGAAGACCCGACAGCGACTTCCGGTACGCGTACCGGCGGCCGGGTCTGACTCGGGTAAGGCCCGGCGGGCCGGGGGCGTCCTCGCGCTGGACGCCCCCGGCCTTAAGATCGCCGTCACCAACCTGGAAGAAAGGCCCGGTCCCCCCGGGCCCTTCTTTCCGGTCTTTCTGGCTCCTACTTCACGCAGGCGCTCCTCGGCAGGCCGGAGACCGCCACCGGGGACTTACCCGGCGCGGTCGCCTTCCCGGCCAGCACCGCGGCGAGCGCGGTCAGCGAGAGCCTGCTCGACGAGTAGGTCGCGATCAGCGTGGGCGATGACGCGTACGCCAGCAGCCCCGGCAGGTCCATCATCACCGTGACCGCGGCGGTCTGATCCAGGTCCACCGGCTTGTCGCCGTACCCGACCAGGTGCACGATCTGCCCGCCGGAGGCCTGCACCGTCACCCCGGCGTCCTGCAGCGCCTTGACCAGGGCGGCCCGGGCCACCCCGCGCGACGACGGCGCGGTGACCGTGACCGCTCCGCTGACCAGCGCGCCGGAGCACTTGCCGCGGAGCACGGTGATCGACGCCGCGTCCAGCGCCGCGACCGCCTGCTCGTGCTCGGCCGAGCCGACCACGGTGAGGTCCGGCTGGGCGGTCGCCGCGGTCCGGTACTTCAGCGTCAGGATCCGGGTGACCGCCTCGACCAGGCGCTCCCGCTTCAGGCTGCCGCTCTTCAGCCCGGCCAGGATGCCGTCCCGGGCGGCGCCGATGTCCGGCGGCATCAGCAGCATGTCGTTGCCGGCGTTCAGCGCCCGGACCGCGGCCTCCCCCGCCGGCCACTTCTTCGCCGGCTCCATGTTCATCGCGTCGGTGATCGCCACCCCGGTGAACTTCAGCCGGCCGCGGAGCACGTCGGTCATCACCTTGTGCGAGAAGGTGGCCGCGGTGCCCTTGTCGATCGCCTGCAGGTCGAGGTGCCCGGACATCACCACGCCGGCCCCGGCGTCCACGCCGGACTGGAACGGCGGCAGGTCCTGGCTCTCCCACTGGGCCTTGCTCTGCTTGATCACCGGGAGCGTCTCGTGGCTGTCCCCGCCGGTGTGGCCGTGCCCCGGGAAGTGCTTGAGGGCGGCCGCGACGCCGGCGCTCTGCAGGCCCCGAACCGCGGCGGCGACCTGCTCGGCGTTCGCCTTCGCGTCGGTGCCGAACGAGCGGGACCCGATCACCGAGCCGCCGGTGTTCGCGATGGTGTCGGCGACCGGTGCGAAGTCGACGGTGACGCCCATCGCGGCCAGCTCGCTGCCGGCCGCCTTCCAGGCCGCCTCGGTCAGCGTGGGCTGCCCGGCCGCGCCGGAGCCGGTCGCCGAGGGCAGCATGGTCACGCCGTCGGTGATCCGGGTGACCACGCCGTACTCCTGATCGGTGCCGATCATCAGGGGCGCCGCGGCGGGCAGCTTCAGCGCGGCCGCCTGCAGTCCGTCGGTGAGGACGCGGACCTGCGCCGGATCCTCCACGTTCGACGTGGGGTTGGTCTTGCCGGTCGGGTCCTGCGCGGTGAAGGAGACCAGGATCAGGCCGCCCAGCCGGTACTTGGCGATCATCTCGGCCGGGGTGGTCACGCCGGCCAGGTTCTTGTTCCCGGCCGCGGCGGCGGCGTCCACCTCGGTGGCGGCGGAGCCGTACGCGTACGGCATCAGCACCTGTCCCGCGAGGTCCTCGTCGCTGAGCCGGGCCACCGTCGCGGCGGCCTGTGCCGCCGGATCGCCGGAGGTCACCGAGGGCACGGCGGAGGAGGGCGGCGCCGCGGCCGACGCCGGTATCCCGGCTCCGGACGATTCCGGGGCCGGAGCATTGTTCCCGCACGCACCGGCGAGCAGCAGCATGGGCACGGCAAATGCGACGCTTGGCAGCTTTCTCACATCCGCCATCGAATCAGCTCACCGGGGAGCAATGCCACTCGATCCCCCTCGGTTCCCCCGGCAGCTCCGTGCGGCCCGGCCCCTCCCCCGGCCTCACCGCCGGTCGGCGGCCCGCCGAACCGCCGGTCAGCGGCCCGCCGAGGCCCATCCGGGTGAGGCCCGTCACCCGCCGCGGGGGGGGGACGGGTCGTCAGCCGACGCGGGTGAGGAGCGTGACCGGGGCGCCGTCGCCCGCGTAGCGGTACGGCTCCAACTCGGCGTCCCAGGCCGTGCCGAGGGCGCGTTCCAGGGCGTGCGCGAGCGCCTCGGGAGCCCGGGCGGACGCCATGATGGCACGCAGCCGGTCCTCGCCGATCTGGATGTCGCCCGAGGCGCCCATCGTGCCGTGGAACAGTCCCCGGCCGGGGACGTGCATGAAGCGCTCGCCGTCGAGCCCCGCACTTGGTTCCTCGGTCACCTCAAAACGGATCATGGGCCACTGCCTCAGGGCAGCAGCGAGCTCGGCGCCAGTACCCGAACGGCCGGTCCAACTGCACTCGGCGCGGCGCATGCCGGGGTCGACCGGCTGCACGGTCCATTGCAGATTGACCGGCGCGGTCAGGACGCGCGCGATCGCCCACTCGACATGCTGGCACACGGCGAGTGGGGTCGAGTGGACGTATACGACGCCACACGTTGGCACGGTGACCTCCCGGAGACCGAGGTGCGTCTTCCCCTACGACCTCGACCGCGGTTGATCGTGTCCCATGATGCCGGTTGGTACGGATGGTGCGCCAGAGAATCGGCAACATCGACTATGGGAGCGGCCGTAGTGGCATACCCAGTGCAACGCCTTTACCTGCTCCGACGGCACGGTCCGCGGCTCATCGTGTAGAGTTACTACGGCCTTTTCTCTGCTCAAGCTTTTCCTCCAAGGAGTACCGCCGTGGCAGGCAACACCTCAAAGACCGCCCGCGCATCAGTCCGCGCCGGCCAGGGCACCGGTGGCGCCCTCAGCGTGCTCGGTGAGTACAAGTACCTCATCCCGCTCGCCAACGGTCGCTTCGCATACGTGCGGAACCTGACCAACGGCAAGACCGCGCACCTCAGCACCAAGTCCGACGCGTTCGTCGAGGAGATCCGCGTGCTGACCGGTGCCGGCCACGGTGCCAAGATCCGCGCCGAGCTGACCGCGCTGCACACCAGCAACCCGGAGCACGGCTGGGCCGACACCGAGAAGCGGCTCGTGGACGCGGGCGTCTTCGAGGGCTGAGCAACCTCGCCCACCTGACGAGAAAGGCACCTCCCGGCTTCGGCCGGTAGGTGCCTTTTCGCATCACCTGATGATCATCGAGCCGCAACCGGACCCGCACGGAGCCGAACCGCGAGCGGACCCGCACGGGGCCGAACCGCGGACGGACCCGCGCCGAGCCGAACCGCGGACGGACCCGCGTGGGGCTCAGTCCTCCGGGTCGAGGAACTCCACCCAGCCGGTGTCCAGGTCGTAGATCGCGCCGACCACGTTGATCTGGTCCGCCGCGATGGCCGGCGCGAGGCCGTCCGCCCTCCGGAGCCGGGCCACCGTACGCAGCACATGCGCGCGGACCGCCTTGTCCGCCGCCGCCGGGTCGTTCAGGTCGAGACCCTCGGTCGCCGGTGCCAGCTCCGCCACCAGGTACCCGACGTCGCCCGTGGGCTGCTCGCCGGACCGGGTGGCGGCGACCGTGGCGGAGACCGCGCCGCAGCGCTTGTGCCCCACCACCAGGACCAGGGAGACGCCGAGCGCGGAGACCGCGAACTCGACCGAGCCGAGGATCGACCGGTCCAGCACGTGCGCGCCGGACCGGGCCACGCAGATCGAACCGAACGCCTGGTCGAAGATCGCCTCCAGGGGTACCCGGGAGTCGATGCAGCCGAGCACCACCGAGTGCGGCTGCTGACCGCCCGCGGTGGCGGCCGCCTGGGTGACGTTGTGCCCGTAGCGGGGGTTGCCGTAGACGAAACGCTTGTTGCCCGTGATGAGCTCACCCAGGGCGGTGCCGTGTGCCATGGCCTGGGCAGCGCGAATGGCTGTCATGTCGTTGATTCTCACGATCGGCGCGCGCAGGAGAAGTGATTGCGAGACAGCTCACGGTCACTTTCGGCCAGGTTCACCCGACCGAGCGGATACTGGCGCCCGGCGGAGATCCAGAGTGATGCTGGTTACCCGTGGGTACTGCGAAAGGCGGAGGTGCCCATGCCCGAGCGTCACGAGATCACGCTTGCCGATGGCGTACGGCTGCACGCCGAGGTGTCCGGCCCGTCGCGGGCCCCGGCCACCGTGGTGCTGCTGCACGGCTGGTGCCTGGATCGGCGTACCTGGCGGCCCCAGGTGGCCGCCCTCCGCGAACTGGGACGACGGCGGCCCCGGGTGATCGCGTACGACGCCCGCGGGCACGGCCGCTCCGGCTCGACCCGGCGCCGCGCCGCCACCCTGGAGCACCTCGGCGACGACCTGGCCGAGGTGCTGCGGCAGCTGGCGCCGACCGGCCCGGTGGTGCTCGCCGGGCACTCGATGGGCGGCATGACGATCATGGAGTACGCCCACCGTCACCCGGACGAGTTCGCCGACCGGGTGTCCGGGCTGTTCCTGGTCGCCACCACCGCCGAGGGCCACACCCACACCCGGTACGGCCTCCCCGCGGGGCTGACCGGCGTCCTGCGCGCCGGCGAGACCCTCGGCGCCGGGGTACTCGCCCGCTCCGGCGCCTGGCACCCGCACCGGGCCGTCCTGCCCGTCCTGCGCCCGGCGCTGCGCTGGCTGCTCTTCGGCGACGAGTGCGCGGAGGCGGCCCTGGGACTGACCGTACGCAGCGTCGGCCGTGCCTCGCTCCGCTCGATCGGCGGTTTCCGCGCCTCGATCGGCGCCCAGCAGCGGCTGGAGACCCTGGCCCGGCTCGGCGGCGTCCCGGCCGCGGTGCTGGTCGGCGACCGGGACCGGCTCACCCCGGTGCCCTGCGCCGAGTCGATCGCCGCCGCCCTGCCCGGCACCGAGCTCACCGTCCTCCCCGGCGCCGGCCACATGCTCCCCCTGGAGCGCCCGGAGGCGGTCGCGGCGGCGCTCACCACGATCGTCCACCGCGCCGCCCGCAACGCCCACCGCGCCGCGCGCCACGCCGCCGTCCCGATATCCGGCGAACGCGCCGCCTGATCCCCTCGTTGTGCAAGGTTTGAGGGATGCCCTGAACGCCGGGGCGCTTCGACGCGAAGTGTGGGCGAGGAGTAGGTTCGATTGCCCCCTTCGCGCGAGCGCGTTTGGTGGTGCGCACGAAAGGGAGAGCAACGGACTTGAGCGACGCCACCGTCCTTCAACAGGAGATCGCGGTCGAGCAGCAGCATGTGGACCGGGTCTACAGCCGTCTCACGGAGCTGCGCCGGGACGCCTCCCGGGCCGAGAAAGAGGGCTACCAGCTGGCCGGCGTGGGCACCTTCGGCGCCCTGGTCGAGCGGGACGCGATGGTCTTCCACGCGGCACGCCGCCGGCACGCCCTGGACACCGAGCACGAGGGCCTGGTCTTCGGCCGCCTCGACCTGCTGACCGGGGCCACCCACTACGTCGGCCGGATGGGCATCCGCGACGACGCCTCCAAGCCGCTGGTCGTCGACTGGCGCGCGCCGGCCGCCGCCGCGTTCTACCAGGCCACCCCGGCCGAGCCACTGGGCGTGATCCGCCGCCGGATGATCCAGTCCAGCCGGGAGAAGGTCACCGGCATCGAGGACGACCTGCTCGACCCGGAGGCCGCGCCCGAGGGGATGCGGGTGGTCGGCGACGGCGCGCTGCTGGCCAGCCTGGCCAAGGCGACCGGCCGCGGGATGCGCGACATCGTCGCCACCATCCAGCGGGAGCAGGACGAGGCGATCCGCTCCCCCGCCGGTGGGGTGACGATCGTCACCGGCGGCCCGGGCACCGGCAAGACCGCGGTGGCCCTGCACCGGGCGGCGTACCTCCTCTACTCCGACCGCAGCCGGTTCGCCGGCGGCGGCATCCTGGTGGTCGGCCCCTCCGGGGTCTTCGTCGAGTACATCGCGACCGTGCTGCCCTCGCTCGGCGAGGAGACCGCGACGCTGCGCTCGCTCGGCTCCCTCGTTCCGGGGTACGACGTCACCCGGGTCGACTCCGGCGAGGTCGCCGCGATCAAGGGTTCGCTGCGGATGCGCCGGGTCCTGGAGCGCGCCTCGCACGACGCGGTGCCGGACGGTCCCACCGAGCTGCGCCTGCTCTACCGCGGCACGCTGCTCCGCCTCGGCGCTCAGGACCTGGACCAGATCCGCCGCAAGGTGCTGCAGCGCGGTGCCCGGCGCAACGAGATCCGCGGGCAGGGCTTCGACCGGGTCTTCGACGCGCTCTGGGCCCAGGCCCGCGAGCACCGGGTCTCCGGGCTGCCGGAGAAGCGCGAGTTCGAGGCGGAGCTCGCCGACCGCAACGACTTCCGGGATTTCCTCAAGGCGTGGTGGCCGCGGTTCACCCCGATGCGGGTGCTGCGCTGGCTGGCCGACCCGCGACGGCTCCGGGCGTACGCGAACGGGGTCCTCTCCCGGGACGAGATCGCCACCCTGCAGGGCTCGTTCGACGGGCTCGCCGAGCACGGGCCGACCATCTCCGACGTGGCCCTGCTGGACGAGCTCGACGAGATGATGGGCCGTCCGCGGAAGGCACAGAAGAAGACCAGGAATCCCTTCCACGTACGCGACGGGATTCAGGAGGTCACCACGCACGCGGACCGTCAGGCCGCCGCACGTGCCCAGCAGGTCCAGCGCGAGGAGGACTACCGGGACTACGCGCACGTGGTGGTCGACGAGTCGCAGGACGTCTCGCCGATGCAGTGGCGGATGATCGGCCGGCGGGGCTCGTACGCCTCCTGGACCATCGTCGGCGACCCGGCGCAGACCGCCTGGTCCGGTGACCCGGAGGAGCTGGACCGGGCCCGGGAGCGGGCGCTGGGCTCACGCAAGCGCAACAGCTACGCGCTGACCACCAACTACCGGAACTCGTCGGAGATCTTCGCGGTGGCCGCCGGGGTGATCCGGGCGATCATGCCGGACCTGCCGCTGCCGTCGGCGGTCCGCAGCACCGGCGTCGACCCGGTCGACGTGGTGACCGGTGCCGCCGCGCTGCCGGAGACCGTCCGTGAGCTCGCGGAGAAGCAGCTGGCCGAGGTGGACGGCACGATCGGCGTGATCACCCCGGTGGTCCGGCGGGACGAGATGGCCGGCTGGCTGGCCGGGCTGCCGGAACGGGTCCAGGTGGTCACCGCGCTGGAGGCCAAGGGCATGGAGTACGACGCCGTGGTCCTGGTCGAGCCGGGCGAGATCGCCGTCGACCGGTCCGGGATCCGCACCCTGTACGTGGCGCTGTCCCGCGCTACCCAGCGCCTGACCACGGTGGGCACGAACCCCGGCTGGCACCCGTGAGCCTCTCCTACGGGATGGCCACCGACACCGCGGTGTAGGTGGTCTCCGGCGTCGCGGTCGTGGTGAAGCGGGCGTTCGGCAGGTAGAACCGCCCGCCGTACTCCGCGATCGTGGTGGGCACGTCGAAACCGGCGTCGGTGGTCCGGGAGATCACCGTGCCGGTGGTGCCCGCCCGGTCCAGCTCGATCGCGGCGATCACGTTGAGCCGGTTCTGCACCACGTAGAGGTCCGCGCCGCGCCGCCAGAGCCCGTCGCCGTACGGCACGGACTCGTCGCCGAGGTCGATCCGGGTGGTCACGCCGGACGCCGGGTCGACCCGGAACAGCGAGCCGGTGTTGGACTGCACCACGATCAGCCCACGGCCGTCCGGCGTGGTGACGATCCCGTTGACGTTGACCACGCCGGACGTGACGGCGAGATCGCCGCTGAGCGGCAGGGCCACCGCGGCGCCGGGCAACTCGCCGTGCCGGCCGAGCGGGAGCTTGAAGAGCACGGCGTTGTAGGAGTCGGTGAACCAGGCGGCGTCCCGGGTCAGGACCACGTCGTTGATGAACGCGGCGACGGTGTCCGGCTGAAGGTCGTAGGAGCGGAGCAGGGCACCGGTCGCGGCGTCCAGGATCCGGACGTCGCCCCCGGTGCCACCGGCCACGAAGAGCCGGCCCCGGGAGTCCAGTTTCATGCCGAGCGACGGCGTGCCCGGCCCCTCGGCCAGGATCGCCCCCGCCCCGGTACGCAGGTCGGCGCGGTAGAGGTCACCGTCGGCCCGGGAGCCGAAGTAGGCGTAGGGGCCGCCGCCGATGGCGATCCCCTCCGGCTGGAAACCGCTCGGCAGGGTGATTGTGCTGAGCGGGACGGGCGTCTGCGACGCCATGGCGGGCTGGGCGGTTACGGTCACCGCGAGGGCGGCACAGAGTACGTTCGCAAAGGTACGGCGAAGCACGAAACTTCCTTTCCCGTACGGAACGGATCATGTCGCTCCCGATTCCAACCCGCGGAGGCCGTCCGCACAACCGTCTGCGCGCATAGTGATGTACGCATATCGCGACAGCGGCTCCCCGGACGGCGGAAGGTGGACGACATGGGAGCCGGTCACGACCACGGCACACGGGCCCTGCACGCCGGAGCCCGGCATCGCGCACCACTGTGGTGGGCGGCGGCGCTGCTCACCGGATCCATGCTGCTGGAGGCGGTGGCCGCGGCGCTGACCGGTTCGCTGGCCCTGCTCTCCGACGCCGGCCACATGTTCACCGACGTGCTGGCCATCGCGATGACCCTGGCGGCGATCACCGCGGCCGGACGGGCCGGCTCCGGGTCCGGCTCCGGGCGCACCTTCGGGCTGTACCGGCTCGAGGTGCTCGCCGCGCTGGCCAACGCCGCGCTGCTCACCCTGGTGGCCGTCTTCGTGCTGGTCCAGGCGGCGCGCCGGTTCACCGACCCGCCCGCCGTGCCGGCCGGGTGGATGCTCGCGGTGGCGGTCGGCGGACTGCTGGCGAACGTCGGCGCCTTCGCGCTGCTGCACTCCGGCGCCAAGGAGAGCATCGGCGTGCGCGGGGCGTACGTGGAGGTGCTCGGCGACCTGTTCGGCTCGGCCGGGGTGATCGTGGCCGCGGCGATCATCTGGCTCACCGGATGGGCGTACGCCGACCCGATCGTCGCCGTCGCGGTGGCCCTCATGATCCTGCCGCGCACCGTCGCGCTGGGCCGCGACGCGGTCCGGATCCTGGTCCAGGCCGCGCCCGGGCACCTGGACGTGGACGCCGTCCGCGACCGGCTGGTCGCCGTGCCGGGCGTCGCCGACGTGCACGCGCTGCACGTCTGGACGCTCACCTCGGGCATGGAGGTCGCCTCCGCGCACCTGGAGCTGGACCCCGGCGCCGAGCTCGGCGCGGTGCTCTCGACGGCCCGCGAGGCACTGCACGACGAGTTCGCCATCGAGCACGCCACGCTCCAGGTCGAGCCCGCCGGGGCCGGGCACTGCACCCCGACCGGCTGGTGACCGGGGGCCGTCCGGGTCCCGAGGTGCGCAATGACTCCCGTGTTCTTTCTGCGATCCGCCACGCCGCGTGCGCGCAGCGATGACAATGCGAACATGAGTGACGGCCGTGTCATGGTCTTCGCGCCGGCCCCACAGCTGACGGTGACCATCGAGCAACATCACGACGAGCCCGAGCTGCACGTTCACCCCGGCGGCCAGGGCATCTGGCAGACTCGGATGATCACGCTGCTCGGCGCGCACGTGACGCTCTGCACGACCGCCGGCGGCGAGGTGGGCCGGGTGCTCGCCCCGCTGCTGGACGCGCTGCCCGGGGTGACCATGCGGATGGTGATGCGCGAGCACGGCAGCGGGTGGTACGTCCACGACCGCCGCAGCGGCAAGCGCGAGGAGATCGCCGAGCGGCCCGGCACCCCGCTCTCCCGGCACGAGCTCGACGAGCTCTACAACCTGGCGCTGGCCGAGGGGTTGCGGGCCGGCATCGCCATCCTGAGCGGCCCCGCCAAGCCCTCGGTGATCAAGCCGGACGTCTACGGGCGGCTCGCCGCCGATCTGCGGGCGAACGGCTGCCGGGTGATCGCCGACCTCTGCGGCAGGTATCTCGCCGCCGTCCTGGAGTCCGGGCTCTCGGTGGTCAAGATCAGTCACGAGGAGCTGATCGCGGACGGGCTGGCCGCCGACGGCTCCACCCGGGAGCTGATCACCGCCCTGATCCGTCTGCACGACGACGGCGCCGAGATGGCCCTGGTCTCCCGGGCCGACGAGGGCGCGCTGGCGCTGATCGAGGACGAGATCTACGCGGTCGGGCTGCCCCGGCTGACGCCGGCCGAGCACCGCGGCGCCGGCGATTCGATGACCGCGGGCGTGGCGGCCACCCTGGCACACGGCGGCACGCTGAGCGACGCCGTCCGGACCGGCGCCGCGGCGGGCGCCCTCAACGTCACCCGGCACGGCCTCGGTACCGGGCACGTCGACGCCGTGCGGGTCCTCACCGAACGAGTCCGGCTGACCCCCATCAGGAAGGCGACATGACCGCGTTTCCGGGCAACCACCGCAGGATGCGAATCCTCATCACCAACGACGACGGCATCGAGGCGCCGGGGATCCGCTGGCTGGCCAAGGCCGTCGCCCATGCCGGGTACGAGACCGTGGTGGCCGCCCCGCTCAGCGAGTCGAGCGGTAGCAGCGCGGCGATGACCGCGGTGGTCCAGGACGGCAGGATCGTCTCGGAGCCGCGCGAGCTGGCCGGGGCGAAGCACATCCCGGCGTACGGGGTGGCCGCGTCACCGGCGTACATCGTGCTGCTCGCGCTCCGGGAGGCCTTCGGCCCGCCGCCGGACCTGGTGGTCTCCGGGATCAACCGGGGCGCCAACGCGGGCGCCGCGGTGGTCCACTCGGGCACCGTGGGCGCCACCCTGACCGCCTCGCACGCCGGTCTGCGCGGGCTGGCGGTCTCGCTGGACGTGCTCACCCCGGCGCAGGCCACCGCGGCCAGCGGCGGCGCCGCGATCGACGCGATCCACATGGCCGACGAGGAGAAGCACCACTGGGCCAGCGGCGCCGAACTGGCGGTCCTGCTGCTGCCCTCGCTGCTGCACACCCCGCCCGGCACGGTCTTCAATCTGAACGTCCCGGACCTGCACGTGGACGGCATCCGCGGCCTGCGGCGGGCCGGGCTGGCCCGGTTCGGCCAGGTCCAGATGAGCATCGCCGAGGCTGGCGACGGCTACGTCCGCACCGCCGTGCAGGCTGCAGAGGAGGAGCTGGACCCGGGAACCGATCTGGCCGCCCTCGCCGACAACTACGCCGTGGTCACCCCGATCCGGGCGCCCTCCGAGGACCCGGACGTGCAGGTCAACGTGGACGACCTGCGCTTCCAGTCCCCCGCGATCTAGGCCCGCGCCCGCCGGCGCGCCGAACCGGCCGACGGGCCGGCATACCCGGCGCGCGCCGACGCACCGGCATACCCGGCGGGCGCCGGGGCCGCCGGCATACCCGGCGCGTGCTGGAAACGGCGCGCTGGGACCGGCCTCAGCGATGCCGCGGCTCCGCCCCCGTCCTGCGGGACGGGGGCGCGCGGCGGCGGAGCGGATCAGCTGGTGACGACCGCTTCCTCGTGGGGTTGCGGGTTGCCGAAGAGGCCGAGCAGCCCGGTCACCCAGAGCTGCTTGTGCGCGAAGCGACTGGGCCGGGTCACGATCACCTTGACCCCGCTGACCCCGGCCAGCTGGAAGGCGGCCACGAGGGCGCTGATGCCGACCGAGTCGATGAAGGTCACGTGCTGCATGTTGAGCTCGATCCGGGCCGGCGTGCCCTCGTTGAGCTGGGCCGCCACCGCCTCACGGATCTCATACGCGTTCTCGACGTCGATCTCGCCACGCGGCGAGACCTCGACGGCTCCGTCGGCCAGCGTCGACGTCGTTATCGACAGCGTCACGCCTCTTCCCTCCACCCGCCCGGCATCCGGGCGTCGTTCCTCGTTACGCGGGTCAGACCCTGCTCACCCCGTGTTGCGGGGCGGCATGGACTACCCCCGGAAGGTTCGGTGAAACTGCCCGAAAGGTTAGGCCCCGAACCTGAAGACCACCTGAGTGGCCCGTGTGAGCGAGGTCAAGAGTACTGCGCCACGTCAAATCGTTTTGCAACCGTGATGACGTCCACAACCGACGTTTGCCGCCCCCCGGCGCGGGGGATGACTCCCGTGAGGGGCGAGCGCAGGAGGTAACCGACGATGTTCGCAACGAGGAAGAACCAGGCGGAACGGACGGCGAGCCAGGCCTGGGAGCACCTCTCCGCCGCGGTCACCGCGACCGGCAGGCGGAGCCGCCCTCTGGCGGACCGCGCGTCCGGCGCCGCGGACGAGGCATGGAGGCGGGCCGAGCTGGCCGCGGACGAGGCGTGGAGGCGGGCCGAACTGGCCGCCGACGCGCTGGCCGGGCGCCGTCCGGGCCGCCCGTGGGCGCTGATCGCCGGAGCGGGCCTGCTCGGCCTGGCCGCCGGCTGGGCCGCCGCGACCACGGCACGGGCCGCGCTGGAGCGCCAGGCCGAGAACGAACGGCTGGAGCTCGCCGAGTCCACCGTCGTGGTCACCCCCACCTACGGCGAGAGCTGAGACACTCCCTGAGTGGCCGAGCCCCATCCAACCGCCCCGCCCACCGCCCTGAAACGGGCTGAAGGCTCCCTCTTCTTCCGTGACCCCGCCGCGCTCCGTGCCTGGTTCACGGAGAACCACGAGACGGCGCCCGAGGCCCTGATCGCGTACTGGAAGAAGGGCAGTGGTGAGACGGGCATCACACATCCCCAGGCGATCGAGCAGGCACTCTGCTTCGGCTGGATCGACAGCGTCAGCAGGCGCATCGACGAGAAGAGCTACTACGTGCGCTTCACGCCGCGCCGCAGAGGCAGCGTGTGGAGCGAGGTCAACATCGCCAAGGTCGGTGAGCTGACCGAGCGCGGGCTGATGCTCCCGGCCGGGCTCCGGGCCTTCGCGGCGCGCCGCCCGGACCGTGTCGGCGTCTACTCGTACGAGCAGGCCGCCCCGACCGAGCTGGACGCCGCCCAGACGGCCCGTCTCCGCGGCGAACCCGCAGCCTGGGAGTGGTTCAACGGCCAGTCCGCGGGGTACCGCCGGGCGGCCGTGCACTGGGTGGTGAGCGCGAAGCGCCCGGAGACCCGGGAACGCCGCCTCGCCCAGCTCGTCGCCGACTCCGCGGCGGGCCGACGTGTCCCGCCGCTGATCTCCCGTTGATCGGCCCGGCTCTGTACAGTTGAGCGGCATTCGGCTCGTCACGCGGCATCCGGATTTCGCCGCCCGATAGGAATAAGGGTCCACTGGTGCTAGGTGCGGGACATCTCCTGGACAACCGCTACCGGTTGGACGAGCGCATCGCCACCGGTGGCATGGGCGACGTCTGGCGCGGCACCGACGTGGTGCTCGGCCGGGTCGTCGCGGTCAAGGTGCTGCGCACCGCGATGCTGGACGACCCGGAGTTCGCCGCCCGCTTCTACGGCGAGGCCCGGATGATGGCCGCGTTCCGCCACCCCGGCGTCGTCGAGGTGTACGACTACGCCAGCGAGGGCGACTCCGGCGGCGCCGAGACGGTGGCGTACCTGGTGATGGCCTTCGTCGAGGGCGAGCCGCTGTCGAACCGCGTCAAGCAGGGCGCGATGCCGGTCAACGAGACCCTGTCGATCGTGGCCCAGGCCGGCGAGGCGCTGCACGCCGCCCACGAGAACGGGATCGTGCACCGGGACATCAAGCCCGGCAACCTGATCGTGAAGCCGACCGGCGCGGTCATCCTGATCGACTTCGGCGTGGCCCGGTCGAACGCGGTGACCAGTCTCACCGGGCTGAACGCGATCGTCGGCACCGCCCTCTACATGGCGCCCGAGCAGGTCGCCAAGGGCAACCTCACCCCCGGCACGGATGTGTACGCGCTGGGCGCGGTGGCCTACCACTGCATCGCCGGCCGTCCGCCGTTCGACGGCGACAACGCACTCCAGGTGGCCCTGCGGCACCTGGAGGACGAGCCCGACCCGCTGCCCGACCACGTGCCGGACGCGGTCCGCGAGCTGATCGCCACGGCGATGGCCAAGCAGCCCGCCGACCGGTATGCGACCGCCGCCGAGTTCGCCGAGGCGGCCTACGCCGCGGCCGGCGCCTCGGCCGACTGGAAGCGGCTGACCGGGACGAAGATGGTCGCTCCGGTGAGCCCCGCGGTGGGCCCGCCCCCGGCCGGCCCGACCCAGGTGGTGCCCCGGCCCCGGTTCAGCCCGTCGCCGCCGCCGCTGCCGCCCGCACGGCCCTCGTCCGCGGCCTCCGGTGGCGCGGGTGCCCAGCGTGGCCTGATGATCGCGGTGTTCGCGCTCTTCCTGCTCGCCGGCGGTCTCGGCGTGGCCTGGGCGCTCGGCAGCGACGACAGCGACGCCAACAAGACCCCCACCACGACCACGACGGTGGTGGAGACCACCGAGGAGCCGTTCACCGACGCCACCGAGGCCACGCCGACGACCGAGGAGACGACGGAGGAGGTGCAGCCCACCAAGCGCACCAAGTCCCCGACGCCGAGCGCCACGCCGACGTCGGCCAGCCCGTCGCCGAGCCCGAGCACCGAGCCGACCACCGAGGAGCCGACGGAGGAGCCGACCACCACGGAGCCGACCGAGGAGCCGACCACCACGGAGCCGACGACGACGACTCCCCCGGTCGGCACCGACCCTCCGGTCAGCGACGGCTGAGCCGGCCGGAGAGCGACGGAAAAACTCCGGAACTGCAACCTCTCAGCTGCCCCGCTCCGCTGCCGATGAACACGGTCGGCAGCGAGGGGGAGGACAGCAATGACGACAGTCGAGACGCCGGGACCGCAGTACCCCGTCACGCCCCCGTGGGTCAGCACGCCACCGCCGGCGGAGCCGGTCTCCCCGGCCCCGCCGGTGCGCCACAATCAGCTGCTGGTCCGGTTCCCCGGCGAGGTGCACGGCGCGGCCCGCCCCGAGGCGCCCTCCTGGCAGCCGGTGGTGGCGTGGACGTTCTTCCTCAGCGCGATCGGGGTGGTCTCCGCGATGCGCCGGGCACGGCGGGCGAGGAGCTACGGACGGGCCCGCGCACCGTACTGGATCGCGTTCCTGACGACGCTGGTCGCCGGGGCGGTCTTCTGGTCGGTGCTGGTCTTCGACGTGGCGCTGCCGACGTATCAGCGGCAGAAGGAGAGCGCGGCGACCGAGGCGGTCGAGGCGAAGGTGCTCAGCGACGGCCGGGTCGAGGAGGCGGTCGGGACCACGGTCAAGAGCGCCTGGTGCATCGCGGACGGAGACCGCCGTTCGGACGGCCTCCGCACCTACGACTGCTCGTTCAAACTGGGCGACGGGCGTACCGCGTCGATGCGGATCGACGCGGACACCCGAGGCAACTGGGAGACGACGGACTGACCGGCGCCCCCAAGAAAGAAGATCAGAAGGTGACGGGCGTGCCGGCCTGAACCAGCTGCCAGTTCTTCGTGAAGAAGTCGGCCGGGTCGATCGCGCCCTTCGCCTGCGCCCAGTCGATGAGCAGCTGGCGGATCTCCTTCTGCTCGTTGTAGACCTGGGTCTTGACGATGCCCGGGAACGCGCCGCCGCCGGAGCGCCGGTAGTTGTTGACCGCGACCACGAACTGCGCGTCGTCGGCCACGTCGGCGCCGTCGATCTGCAGCCTGGTGATCCGGCTGCCGACCGGCTGGCTGATGTCGATGTCGTAGTCGACGCCGGAGAGGGTGTCGTAGTTGTAGTCCGGCACCGTGGTCTCGTTGATGTTCTCCGGGTCCACCGTGGTGCCCACCGCGAAGGTCTTGAAGTACTTCGCCGAGTACTCCAGGTACGCCCGCACCTCGGCGCCGGTCAGCACGACCGCCTCCAGGGTGTTGTCGTAGATGTAGAGCCCCGCGACGTCCTTGATCTTGACGTCGCCCTGCGGGAAGACCGCGGTCCGGCTGAACGGCGCCGCGATCGAGAGCACCGGCAGGCTCGCGTACGAGGTGCTCGCCAGCGCCGCCACGACGGTGTCGGTCTGCACCTTGTTGATGTAGTCGAGGATCGGGGTGTCCTCGTACCGCGAGGTGGCCGAGGAGAGCTCCTCGGTCGAGGTGGCGACGATCTGGTTCACGTACGTGACCGTCTTGGCGTGCTGGCTCTTCACCACGGCCAGGACCTTCTCGTCCGCGTCCACCGTGTTGGTGTTGATGGTGGCGGACGCCTTGGTCGTGATCGTCCAGGCGTTCTTCTCCCGGACCAGGGTGAAGTCCATCTTGGTGACCCGCTGGCCCCACTTGGACGGCTCGGAGAGCAGCACCTCCTTGCCGGTGCTGGTGTTGACGACCAGCCGCTGCGAGACCTCGGCGTGCGCGTGTCCGAAGAGGATCGCGTCGATCCCGGGCACCTGCTGCGCGATCAGCGCCGACGGGTTCTCGTTCGGCAGCTCGTCGCCGTAGCTGGAGGTGCCGCTGTCGCCGCCGTGCGCGACGACGATCACGATGTCCGCGCCGCGGGCCCGGATCACCGGCACCCACTTGGCGGCGGTCTCCACCATGCCGGGGAAGGTCAGCTTGCCCTCGACGTTGCCCTTGTCCCAGATCGCGATGCCCGGGTTGGTGAGGCCCAGGATGCCGACCCGCAGCGTCGGCGCGTGCTTGCCGAGAGAGACCTTCTTGATGATGTACGGCGTGAAGGCCGGCTTGCCGGTCGTGGCGCTGACCGCGTTCGCGGCCAGCGCCGGGAAGCTGAGCTGGCGGATCCAGAGGTTCAGCAGCGGCAGGCCGTAGTTGAACTCGTGGTTGCCGAGCACGATGGCGTCGTAGTGCAGCACGTTGAAGGCCTTGGCCATCGGGTGCTTCTCGCCGGTCTCGGTGATCGGCTCCTGCTTGGCGTAGTAGGTCGCCAGCGGGGTGCCCTGAATGGTGTCGCCGGCGTCCAGCACCAGGGTGGCGCCGGTCGCCTCGGAACGCAGCTTGTTGATCAGTGCGGCCGCCTTGGCGACACCGACGTCGTTGTGCGCGGTGTCGTCGTACTCGGCGTCCTTGTAGTAGTCCCAGTTGTAGACGTTGCCGTGCAGGTCCGACGTACCCAGGACGGTCAGGCTGTAGGTCTCGGGAGTCGGGGCCGGAGCGGGGTGGTGCTTGGTGTCGCCGTGCTTCGAGCCGGCCTGCGCCGCGCCGGGAAGAGCGAGCGGCGCGACGGCGGCAGCCGCCGCCGAGGCGGCGAGGACGGAACGCCGCGATACGCCGTTGAGGAGGGTCATCGCGAACCTTTCGGATCAGATGAGGGCGCGCGCCTCGTGGGCGCAGCAGCCGGGTTGCCTAAGAGACGCACCCTAACGGTGGATAAGCGCATCGGTCGATCAACGGAACATTGCGCGCCGATCAAATCTCATCAAATCTCATCCGGAGCCTCGATACCCAACAGAAACATTCCGGTACGCAGCGTCCGCGCGGTCAGGTCGGCCAGGCCGAGCCGGCTCGCCCGCACGTCCCCCTCGGAGCGCAGCACCGGGCACCGCTCGTAGAAGACCGAGAAGGCCGCGGCGAGTTCGTGCAGGTGGACCGCGAGCCGGTGGGGTTCGGCGTGCTCGGCGGCGGCCCGCACCGCCGGTTCGAACCCGAGCAGGGCCAGGGCCAGCGCCCGCTCCGCCGGCTCGGTCACGTGCACCGCCCCGGGCTCCGTCCCGGCCTTGCGCCGCAGCGAGCCGGTCCGCGCGTACGCGTACTGCAGGTAGGGTCCGGTGTTCCCGGTGGTCGCGAGCATCCGTTCCCAGTCGAACACGTAGTCGCCCCGCCGGTCGCCGGAGAGGTCGGCGTACTTGACCGCGCCGATCCCGATCGCCGGGTCCGAGGTCCGGCTCACCGCCTCGTCGAGCAGCTCGGCCAGCTTGATCGTGTCGCCGGCCCGGGTCTTCAGCATCTTCCCGTCGGCACCCAGGATCGACCCGAACCCGATGTGCTCGGCGCGCACCTCCGCCGGCAGCCACCCGGCCGCCCGGGCGACCGCGAAGACCATCTGGAAGTGGATCCGCTGCGGCGCGCCGACGACGTAGAGCATCCGCTGCGCGCCGAGCTTCCGGACCCGGTACCGGATCGCCGCCAGGTCCGTCGCGGCGTACCCGAAACCGCCATCGGCCTTGCGCACGATGAGTGGCAGAGCGGCGCCGTCCCGGCCGGTGAAGCCGTGCGGGAAGGCGCAGAGTGCGCCGTCGCTCTCCACCAGCAGCCCCTGCGCGGTCAGCTCGGCCACCACCGCGCCGAGGTCGTCCTGGTACCGGCTCTCCCCCGCGAAGTCGCCCGGCCCGAGCGTGACGCCGAGCCGCCGGTAGACGTCGAGGAAGTACGTCTCGGAGCGGGCGACCAGCGTCCGCCACAGTTCCCGGGAGAGCGGGTCGCCGGACTGCAGCGCCACCACCCGCAGCCGCGCCCGGGTCCGGAAGTCCTCGTCGCCGTCGAACTTGAGCCGCGCCGCCTGATAGAAAGCGGTCAGATCCCCGATCGAGTGGTCACCGGCGCCGCCGAGGTCGATCAGGTGCTCCACCAGCATCCCGAACGGCGTACCCCAGTCGCCGAGGTGGTTCACCCGGGTCACGTCGTGGCCCAGCCACTCCAGGGTCCGGGCCAGCGCGTCGCCGATGATGGTCGACCGCAGGTGCCCGACGTGCATCTCCTTGGCCACGTTCGGCCCGGAGTAGTCGACGACGATCCGCTCCGGCCGGGTGGCCGCCGCGACGCCGAGCCGGTCGTCCGCGGCGACCGCCCGCAGCGCGCCGTCGATCAGCTCGCCGGTGAGCGTGAGGTTGAGGAAGCCCGGGCCGGAGACCTCGATCGCGGCGATCCCGTCGAGCCGGGCCGACGCCGCGACCTCGGCCGCGATCTCCCGGGGCGGCCGGCCCAGCGTGCGGGCCAGGGCGAGCGGCGCCCCGGACTGGAGGTCGGCGTGCGGCGACGGCCGGATCGCCGGGTCCACGGCGGTGCCCGCGACCGCGGCGAGGGCGGGCGCGAGCCGGTCGGACAGGAGTGCTTCGAGATTCATCGGTCGGTCCCCTCGACAGGAAGGCAGAGGCGGGTCGACCGGTACTGATCAGCAACCGGCGGGATCGACCCGCCGGCGGAAAGCAGAGTTCAGCGGCGGCCTGTCGGACGCCGGCGTCGCACGCTGAAGCTGCTGAGCATGCGGCGACTATAGCGTGGGTCAGTCGTCGTGCGCGATGTGCTTCATCTGCGGCCAGAGCAGGATCAGGAAGAACGCGGAGAGCCCGAACGCGACCCAGAACGGCGCCGCGACGCCGTAGTGCGAGGCCAGCACTCCGCCGAGAGCCGAGCCGACCACCAGTCCGCCGTACACGCAGATGGTGTTGACCGCACTGACCCGGCCCTGCAACTGCTGCGGCACGGCGCGCTGCCGGACCGTCGTGGAGGTGGTGCCCCAGACGAACGCGTGCGCGCCGAAGAGGAAGAACGTCGGCATCGCGACCCACGGCGAGGTGGTCACGGCCAGCACCAGGTGCGTGAGCGTCTCGATGATGAGTCCGATCCGCATCAGGTTGCCGAGGCTGACCCGGGCGGTGAGCCAGCCGTACCCGCCGGTGCCCAGCATGCCACCGACCGCCTGGACCGTGGTGATCAGCCCGAACCCGACCGCGCCCAGCCCCAGCCGGTCGTTCGCGTAGAGCACCAGCACCGACCAGGCCGCACCGAAGGCCAGATTGAAGATCAAGATCGTCAGGCACAGCGTACGTACGGCCGGATGACGGATCGTCCAGCGCACGCCGTCCACCACCTCCCGCAGGAGACCGGTGGACCCGCGCTCCCGCCCGTGCGCCGGCAGCCGCACCCGGGAGACCAGCAGCGTGCCGGCGGCGAGCAGCACCACCTCGGCGACCAGCGGCCAGACCCGCCCGGCGGCGAAGAGCGCGGCGCCCAGCGGCGGCCCGGCGAGCTGGTTGAGCGTGATGAACCCGGCCTGCAGCCGCCCGTTCGCCAGCGCCAGGTCGTCCCGCGCCACCAGCATCGGCAGCAGCGTCCCGGTGGTGTTGTCGGCGAACACCTCGGCCACCCCGAGCAGCCCGAGCCCGGTCAGCACCAGAGTGACCGAGAGGTGCCCCGTGCCGAGTGCTCCGATCAGGACCGCCAGTACGGCCATCCGGACCACGTTGGCGGCCAGCACGATCAGCCGGCGGTCGTGCCGGTCCGAGAGCACCCCGGCGTACAGGCCGCAGACCAGCGGCGGCGCCCAGCCCAGCAGCGCGGCGAGCGAGATCTGGAACGGGTCGTCGGTGAGCGAGGCGATCAGCAGCGGACCGGCCGCCGCGGAGATGCCGTCACCCAGGTTGGTGGACCATGAGGACGCGACGAGCCAGCGGAACCCGGCGCCGAGCCGTGGCGGGAGAACGGTTCGGAGTACGGGAGCGATCACAAGGAGTGCACCTTACGCGGTAGCGTTTCGCCGCATGACCGAATATTCCGGGTGGGAGCCGGACGGGGCCGGTGTACTGCGGTTACCGTCCGGACGGCTGGTGCGCGGCCGGGGACTCCGCAGGCCGATGCCGTCCGGGCATCCGCCCAGCTGGGGGATCTATCTGCTGGGCTCGGCGCCGCCCGAGTTCGGGTGGACGACACGATGGATCCGGTGGCCGGACTTCTGGTTGCCGTCGGATCCGCCGTACGCGAGAAGGGTCCTGCTCGAAGCCTTGAACCGCGCCGAGGGGGAACGGGTCGAGTTCGCCTGCTTCGGCGGCCGGGGCCGCACCGGCACCGCGCTGGCCTGCCTCGCGATCCTGGACGGCGTGCCGCCGGAGGAGGCGGTCGCGTTCGTCCGCGCGAACTACCACCGCGACGCCGTCGAGACGCCGTGGCAGCGACGGTTCGTACGGCGCTTCCAGCCGGGCTGACCGTTCGTCTAGGGTTCGCGCATGTCCATCCTCGCCACCGACGCCCAGCACACCGGGCACCGTGCGGTCCCCCGTCTGCGCCGCTGGGCCGCCGTGCTGCTGGTGGCGCTGACCTTCGGCGCGATGACCGCGGCGGCCGGCGCGTGGCTCGGCTGGCGCGGCGCCCCCGATCTGCCCACCGACGACCGGGCCACGGCGATCGCCGCCGAGATCCTCCCCGGCCTGCCGGTCGATGGGATCGAGCGGTTCGACGTGCTCTTCGGGCAGATGGACCCGCTGCCGGGCGAAGCGTTCTTCGGCTACGACGAGTACGACCCCGGCGCGGTCTGGCTCACCCTCGGCGCGACGCCCGACCTCGGCGCGGCCCGGTCCACTCTGGAACGCTCCGGCTGGACGATCGGGGCGAACACCACGGCCGACTGGGTCACCGCGAGCCGCGGCCCGATCGCGATGATGATCTACCGGAGTCACGAGTACCAGCCCACCCCGGGTATCACGTTCTTCCGCCCGGAGCCGTCCCTGGCCCGGGTGCTCGCGCTGGTCGGCTGGGTCGCCGGGCTGCTGCTCGGCGGCTGGATCGCGCTGCGCTTCACCCGTCACCCGGAGAAGGGCGTCGCCCGCACCCTCGGCCGGGCCGGCTCGGTGCTGCAGCTGATCACCACGCTCGCCGTCACCGAGATGCTCTTCCGCCCCCAGAGCCCGCTCCCGCCGGACGCACCCGGCGCGCTCTGGGAGCCGTACCTCAGCGCCCTGGTCAAGCCGCTCATGATGCTCGGCGTGGCCTGCTGGCTGCTCGCCGCGGTCTTCCGGTTCTGGCCGCGCGGCGCCGCCTTCCTCCGCGAGTGGACCCGCCTGCTGGCCGGATAGGCCTCAGGTTCTTCGGGCGCTTCTCGATGTGGCGCAGCCGGTGCCGGACGCCGGCGACCACACCGTCCACGTCGAACACCGCGATGGCCGCGGCGCCGACGACACCGAAAGGGGGGCCGGGCCGACCGGCCCCCTTCCCTCATGCCGCGGTGGGCGGACGCCAGACGGTGAAGTCCTGGATGTGGAAGTGGCTGGCGACCGTGCGGAAGGCGAACCAGCCGCTGGTGTACGGGTCCGGGTCGGTGTAGTCGAAGACCAGCTGGTCGTCGCTCCAGTACCGGATCCGCGACCCGGACACCTCGATCCGGACGTGCACCGGGACGTTCCCGGAGATCCGCGGCTCGGTGTAGTCGTAGATCAGCGGCCGGTTGCCCGCCTCGCCCACGTACCGGCGGAACCGGGTGGTGGTGTTGAGGTTGGCGCCCTGCCCGACGTAGTAGGTCTTCAGGTAGTCGTACTCGGCGAGGGCACCGTGCCGTTCGGTGGCGAAGACGTCGTCGGGTGAGCGGGAGTCGCGCGCACTCCAGAACGAGTTCAGGTCGGTGACGTGGTCGTTCGCGCCTCCCGCGTCGACCGGCGTGGCGGTGTACTCGATCTCGTAGGGGCCCTCCAGCTCCTGCTTGAACCAGACGCTCGCGCCGCCGGGCACGTCGACGTCGAGCACGCCGTCCGCCGCCGCCACGGTCCCGCCGCTCTGCAACTCAGCCGACCACTTGTCCGTGTCCTTCGTGAAATTGTCGTAGGCGAGGACCTGCCAGGCGTTCCCGGCCTGCGCGGTGGTCTGAATCTTCGGCCGGGCCGGGGCCCTACCCCCGAAACCGAGGTAGAAATCGGTCAGCGTGGACTGCAGGTAACCCCGCACGGTCCAGCCCAGCCGGTACGCCGGATCGTGCGCCAGCGTGTAGAGCCGGGTCGACGTCGGGATGTTCGTGGTGAAGATCCGCAACGCCGTGTGGTCCGCCGTCTCGGCCAGGTACTCCTCCCGCCAGTCGCCGAGGATGTCGCCGTAGAACGGCACCGCGTTGCGCCACGACGACACCACGCCCGACGGCTCGAAGACCTTGGCGCTGGTCTGCGACTTCCAGTTCCATTTCTCCACGTACGTGTTGTCGAGGAGCTCCGAGCCGGTGTCACCGTCCCACCAGATGCGGAAGTTCACGCTCGGGGTGGTCTTCGAGAGCTGCGTGCCGTCCACGTTCCACACGCCCGCGCCGGGCAGGTCCGCGTTCGCCGTGGCGGCCCAGAACTCGTAGCCCGGGTGGGTCGGGTCGATGTCGGCGGCGGTGCCGCGCGGGACGTCCCAGAGCGTCTCGTCCTGCGGCACGTCCGGATGCGACCCGGTGATCAGCCGCTCGCCGGTCGACGCGTCGTAGTAGTACCAGGGGAAGTCGGTGAAGATCCCGCCCTCGGTCTGCTGGATCGCGTAGCCCTCCAGCCCCGGGCGGTTCGGGTCGAGGTCGCCGATCTGGAACCGGTCGCCGTGAACGGATTCGGACACCACGTACCGGAAGGTGCCGTCGCTGTTGACCACGTAGTTGCCGTCCGCGATCTCGTCCGTGCCGTCCTGGTCGACGTCGACGATCCGCAGCTGGTGGAAGCTGGTGCCCTGGTCGGCGCCGCGGACGAACGTCCAGCGTTCGGTCAGGTCCCGGCCGTCGAAGTCCCAGGCCACGAAGAGCACCCGGAAGTCGCCGCGCTTGGCGCCGATCCGGGTCACCTGCTTGGTGATCAGGCTCGGGTGTACGCCGTCCAGGTACCCGACGCCGTACTGCCCGCCGGAGGGCCCGTCGGCCGTGAAGTCGTCCGCGACCGGGACGCGCTCGCGCTCCACGCCGGTCGCACCGTCGATCACCGAGACGAACTGGTCCAGCGGGTTCGCCGAGGTGACCACGGCGCCGTCGGCGAATGTGGTGCCGTTCGCGGTCTTCACGACGACCTCGGCCCGCCCGTCGCTGTCCAGGTCGTAGACGGTGACGTTGTCGTCGTTGCGGTACCCGGCCACGTCGCCGTACCCGCTGATCGCGGCGAGCGGCGGGTCGTTCGCCGCCACGCCGCCCTGCCGGACGTACGAGTTCGACCCCAGGTCGACCCGCCACAGCCGCTCGCCGGTGAGGGTGTACGCCTCCAGGTAGTTCGGCTGGTCCAGCGCGTAGGAGAGCCGGGACACCACGATCTCGTAGCGCCCGTCGCCGTCCAGGTCACCGGGCCAGGCGTGCTGCACGTAGTAGCCGGGCGCGTCGGCGAGCGGGATGTCGCCGGGCGTCAGGGCCGCCTCGCTCGCGCCCTGCTCCCGGCCGTGGACCACGGCGCGGACCGTGTACGCGCCGGTGCCCCGGGTGGTGTCGGTGAAGGTGGTCGACGCGGTGACCGGGCGGTCGTTCAGGCGCCGGGATCCCCGGTAGACGTTGAAGGCGATGTCGGTGCCGTACTCGGTGCCGAGCAGGCGCCAGCTCAGGAAGGTGCCACCGTTCTGCGCGGGCACCGCGACCAGGCCGCGGTCCAGCGACTCGACGATGCGTCTCGGCGTGTCATCGGTACCGGCGTGATGGCCGCCGGCGGAGGCGGGTGTGACGGTCAGGCCGGCCAGCACGAGGCCGGCCGCGATCGCCGCGGAAGCGCGTCTCATGCCGCCGGACCGTAGGAGAACAGTGTGTATCGACGATTGCGCACTTTTGAATGCGCTCGTGGGAGCGCTTCCGTTTGGTGAGCTAGCCGCTCTGCCGCACGGCGAGAATATGACCCGGGCTACATTCCAGCGCCTCGGCCAGGCCGGTGAGGGTGGCCACCAGCCGCTCCCGGTCGCCGTCGTCCACCGGCACACCCGCCAGCCCGGCCTGGATCTCCTCCGCCACCCGCTGATGGAAGCGGCGGCCACGGGTGGTCAGGTGCACCCTGATCCGGCGCCGGTCCAGGTCGTCGCCCCGGCGGTAGACCAGGTTCTCCTCGACCAGGTGGTCGACGAGCCGGGTCAGGCTGCCCGGTGGCAGGAAGGCCCGCTCGGAGAGCTCGGTCATGAAACGGCCCGAGTCGGCGAGCAGCGTGAGCACCCGCCACGCGTCGAGGGAGGAGCCCTCCGCGTCGAGGATGGCGGAGAGCCGCCGGGCGAGCAGCCGCTCGGCCCGGGTCAGCAGGTACAGAAGATCCGTGGGATCCCGCATCGTCGGGATGTTACCCAATCAATGCTTCAGATCCAGCCTCGCTTGGCGGACGATGAGGGCCATGTCCCGCTCGTTCGACGTGGCCCTGGTGGTGCCGCTGCGCGGTCCCGCCGGGATCCTCGGGCCGAGCGCCGAGCTCTGCGCGCAGCTCGCCGCCGAGGAGGTCAACCGGGCCGGCGGCGTGCTCGGGCGCGAGCTGCGGCTGATCCCGGTCGACGGCGGCGCTCCCCCGCGGGCGGTCGCCGCCGAGGTCGGCGCTCTGGTCGACGGCGGCACGGTGCAGGGCGTGACCGGCTGGCACATATCCTCGGTCCGGCAGGCGGTGGCGCCCCGGCTCGCCGGCCGGGTGCCGTACGTCTACACCGCGCTCTACGAGGGCGGCGAGCACGCCGAGGGCGTCTTCCTGACCAGCGAGACCCCGGACGTGCAGCTCTTCCCGGCGATGCGGCTGATCGCCCGGGAACGCTGCGCCCGCCGGTGGTACGTGGTCGGCAACGACTACGTCTGGCCCCGCCGGACCGCCCGTGCCGTCCGCCGGTACGCGGCCGCCGAGGGCCTGCACGTGGTCGGCGAGAGCTTCGTCCCGCTCGCCACCGGCGACTTCTCCGAGACGCTGCGCCGGATCGAGGTCTCCTCCGCCGACGCGGTGCTGATGCTGCTGGTCGGGATGGACGCGGTCCGCTTCAACCGGGCGTTCGGGCGGGCCGGGCTGGCCGGCCGCTGCCTGCGGCTGAGCACGCTGATGGACGAGAACATGCTGCTGGCCAGCGGCGCACCGGCCACCCGTGACCTGTTCAGCACGGCCGGCTTCTTCGCCTCGATGATCACCCCGGAGAACCTGGACTTCCACGGCCGGTACGCCGCGCGGTTCGGCCCCGAGGCGCCGCCGCTGGGCAGCCTCGGCGAGTCCTGCTACGAGGGCGTCCAGCTGCTCGCCACCCTGGTCGAGCGGGCCGGCGGCACGGACGTCCGGGCGATCGGGGCGAACGCGGAGTCGATCTCCTACGAGGGGCCGCGCGGGCTGCTGCGGCTGCGGGAGCGGCACGTGAACCAGCGGATCTACCTGGCCGAGGCGCGCGGTGTCGAGTTCGATGTCCTGACCCAACTGCCGTGAGCGCGCTGGGCTTTCGGGCCCGCTACGGGGCGACGCGGTCGCGGATGCCGTCGAGTACCGCCTCCGCGGCCCATGCGGCGGCGTCGGCGATGTCCCGCCGGTCCATCCCGAACTCGCGGCGGAACGTCACCCAGGCCCCGACGGAGTCGAGGTGCGACAGCGCCGCGACGACCGCTCGGCGCTGCGGCGCGTCGAGGGAGGGCACCTCGGCGTCGAGCAGCCGCTCGAGCTGCGCCCGGCCGGGAGACGGCGCCGCGCCGCTCACGCCCCGCATCGCCGTCTCGGCGACGACGTGCGCGAGCTCCGGCCGTGCGTCGTACCGCTGCATCGCGTCGCGGATCGCGAGGGGGATGTCGAAGATCGAGTGCGACTCCTCGCGGGCGAACACCGTCGCCTCGATCCACGCCGCGGTCGCCAGCAGCAGGTCGACCCGCGTGGGGTAGTTACGGAACACCGTGCGCTCGGCGATGCCGGCCCGGCGCGCGATGACCCGGTTCGACACGTCGTCGCTGCCGAGCTCCTCGATCAGTTCGGCGTAGGCGGCGAGGATCGCCACCTGCGTGCCGCTCAGCGCCGGAACGGCCGCCGACCCTGTCATGTCACCGCCCACGTCATCCCGCCGCCCACGCGTCATCTCGCCGCCCACGCGTCATCTCGCCGCCCACGCGTCATCTCGCCGCCCACGTCGTGTCGAGCAGCCGGGCGAGCACGCTGCCCACGGCGTGATCGAACGCGTCGCAGATCTCACCGGCATCCATGTCGAAGCCGGTGCGCAGGCGCGCCCAGAACATCGCCGACGAGAAGTAGCGCAGGGATGCCGCGACCCGCCGCCGATCCCGCCGGTTGAGCGTCGGCGCCGCCACCTCGAGCATCGCCTCGATCGCCCGCGTGATGTAGGCGGGCTCGGCATCGAGCGTCGGCGAGATCGCGGACGCCCGTGCACCGACGTAGGCGTAGGCGGGAGAGGCGTCGAAGGCGCGGAAGCGCTCGTGCACCGCGGCGCGGAAATCGGACACCGTCACGAACGGCGGCAGCGGATAGTAGGTCTGCTCGATCCAGTTCGAGAGGGCGGCGAGCAGGTGCGCGCGGGTGGGATATTGGCGGTAGATCGTGCGCTCCGAGATGCCGACCTCGTCGGCGAGGGCGCGATAGGAGATGTCGTCGAAGGTGCGCTCGCGCAGCAGCACCGCGGCGCTCGCGAGAATCGCGGTCGCCGTGTCGACCGGCTCCTCCATCACGTCTCCCCCCGTCGTTGGGATGCCCTGCGGGCGGCCGCCCAGCGCGGGGGCCCGGTGACTTCCGGCGGGAGCACGTAGCGATCGGAGTCGTCGAGCGCGAGCGCCAGCGACGAGACGTACTGCACCTCGCCGTGCGGTCCCCTCTCGGCCGAGGCCAGCATATCCGGCCGCTCGAAGGTGTACCCGGTGACGTGACAGCGGAGCCGCTCGCCGGAGGGGTTGCCGTCCTCGTCGAACCGGGGGGAGTCGATGCCGTCGGAACGGCGGCGCAGGTAGTAGCGCCCCCGCGTGGCGAGGGCCGTGACCGGCGTGGCCACGAACGCGACGCCGATCGCGATGAGCACCGAGAACGGCTTGACCGCGGCGCCGAGCAGCCCGGCGAACGCGAGCAGCGACAGCGCCGAGGCGAGCCCCACCGACACGAGCCCCACCGGGTTCCAGTCGTGCAGCATGCCGCGGCGGAACTCGGGGAAGCGCGGCGAGATGCGCAGCACCCACTTGTTGATCGCGATATCGGTGGCGATCGTCACGAGCCACGCCATGACGACGTTCGCGTACAGGCTCAGCACGAAGGAGATGAGGGTGAAGACGTCCAGCATCATGAGCACGTACGCGATCAAAAGATTGAAAAGCACGAATATCGTACGACCCGGGTAGTGCTTCGCCACCCGGGTGAAGACGTTCGACCACGCGAGCGAGCCCGAGTACGCGTTCGTCACGTTGATCTTCACCTGCGCGACCACGATGAGCACCAGGGCCAGACCGATCGCGAGCCAATCGGGGACGAGCGTCTGATACATCACGACGAACTGCTTGACCGGTTCGGTCGCCTGGTGCCCGAGAGCGGGTTCGACCTTCACCAGGAGGTAGACGGCGAGGAACACCCCGATCACCTGCTTGGTGCCGCTGAAGACGACCCAGCCCGGGCCGGCGAACGCGAACGACGTCCACCACGAGCGGGCGTTCGACCGCGTGCGCGGCGGCATGGCGCGGATGTAGTCGATCTGTTCCGCCAGCTGCGGGGTGAGGGCGAAGCACACGGCCGCACTCGAGACCACGGCACCGAAGCTGATCGAGCCGTCGGACTTGCCGGTGAACGCCGTGAAGGCGCGTACCGCCTCGGGGTCGGAGACGACGATCCAGAGCAGCGGCAGCAGGGCGAGGGCGAGCCACAGGGGCGTGGTCCAGAACTGCAGGCGCTCCAGCGCACGCATGCCGTAGATGACGATCGGGATCACCACGACGGTCGAGATGAGATAGCCGAGCCAGAGCGGCAACCCCGTCGCCAATTGCAGCCCCTGCGCCATGATGGCGCCCTCCAGGGCGAAGAAGATGCAGGTGAAGCCCGCGAAGACCACGGTCGTGAGTATGGAGCCGTAGTAGCCGAATCCCGAGCCGCGGGCGATGAGGTCGAGGTCGAGGTTGTAGCGGGCGGCGTAGTAGGCGACGGGTACACCGACGATGACGATGATGACCGACGCGAACACGATGCCGAGCACGGCGTTGGGGGTGCCGTGGTCGATGCCGATGCTCGCGCCGATCGAGAAGTCGGCGAGGAACGCGATGGACCCGAGGGCGGTCGCACCGATGGAGGCCGCGCTCCAGCGCCGGAAGGTGCGCGGTACATAGCGGAAGGCGTAGTCCTCCAGGCTGTCCTCTGCGGCCGCGCGCGCGTTGTACGTCGACACAGTGGCATCCCCTAAGGCACCTTGCGTTGGGGAATCCTCGCTGTCCGGTGTTACGACGACATTGCGGGTGTGGGTCATGGCGGCTCAGATCGCCATGGCGGCTCGCACGGTGGAGGTGGCGGTCTTGCCACCCTCTCCGGTCTGGGTGACGAGGCCCGAGGCGAGCACGACGTAGTGCTCGGCGGCCTCGAGGGCGAAGCCGATGTGCTGTTCGACGAGCAGCACGTTGATGCCCTCTCCGGCCAGCTGCATGATGGTCTGCTCGATCTCGGCGACGATCGTGGGCTGGATACCCTCGGTCGGCTCGTCGAGGATGAGCAGCTTCGGTTCGGTGATGAGGGCACGGGCGATCGCGAGCTGCTGACGCTGCCCGCCGGAGAGCAGGCCCGCCTTCCGGGTGGCGAACTTCTCCAGCGCGGGGAAGCGGGCCATCTGCGCCTCGATGAGGCCCTTGCCGCCCCGGCGCCCGTCGGCGACGAGCTGGAGATTCTCCAGCGTCGTGAGGTGGCCGAACGACTGCTGACCCTGCGGCACGTACGCCATGCCGCGAGCGACGCGCCGGTTGGGGGCGAGCGCCGTGATGTCCTCGCCGTCGAAGAACACCCGGCCCTTCGACGGCTTGATCAGGCCGATCGCGAGACGCAGCAGGGTCGTCTTGCCGGCGCCGTTGTGGCCGAGCACGGCCACGACCTTGCCGGACGGCACCGTCACGCCGTGCAGCACCCGCGTGCGCCCGTAGCCGGCCTCGATGTCGGTGAGCTCCAGCATGTCAGTCCTCCGTCGACTTCTCGGGCACGGCCGCCATGGCGGCCGTGGTGGCGGCGCCCGCGGTGCCGAGGTAGACCTCCTGCACCTTGGGGTCGGCCTGCACCTCGGCCACCGTGCCCTGCGACAGCACCCGGCCCTGGTGCAGCACCGTCACGCGGGTGGCGAAGCGGCGCATGAAGTCCATGTCGTGCTCGACCACGAGCACGATGCGCTTCGCCGCGACGCGCTGCAGAAGCTCACCGGTCGCGGTGCGCTCGTCCTGGCTCATGCCGGCGACGGGCTCGTCGAGCAGCAGCACCTTCGCGTCCTGTACGAGCAGCATCGCGATCTCCAGCCACTGCTTCTGGCCGTGCGACAGGACGCCGGCCGGCGTGGCGAGTTCACCGGCGAGTCCGGTCTCCTCCAGCGCCTGCTCGATCGACGCGTCGACGCCGCGCCGGGCCCGCAGCAGTGCGGCCGAGCGACGGTGGCGTCCGGCGGCGATGTCGAGGTTCTGCAGCACCGAGAGCTCGTCGAAGACGCTCGCGGTCTGGAACGTACGGCCGACTCCCAGGCGGACGATCCTGTGCACCTGCCTACCGAGCAGCTCTCTCTCGCCGAGCCTCGCCGACCCGGTGCCCTTGGACAGCCCGGTGATGGCGTCGATGCAGGTCGTCTTGCCGGCACCGTTCGGTCCGATGAGGAACCGGACCTCGCCGGGATGCGCGTCGAAGGAGACGCCGCCGACCGCGACGAAGCCCGAGAACTCGACGCGGAGGTCCGTGACGACGAGCGAAGCACCGGTCATGACCGCACCTCTTCGAGCTCTGCGGCGACGATCGCCGGGGCGGGCTGTGGGCCGGGGCTCCGGCGCGCGGCGGCGAACCTGGCCGGCAGCGACGACAGCCCGTTCGGCAGGAAGAGGATGACGACGATGAAGAGCAGGCCGAGGATGTAGGTCCAGCCGTCGGGCCAGGTCGAGCCGAGGCTCGACTGCCCCCAGCCGACCGCCATCGCGCCGAGCGCGGGGCCGAAGAGCGATGCGCGGCCGCCGAAGGCGACGCCCGCGATCATGAGGATCGAGGCGGCGGCGCCCATCTCGGCCGGAGTGATGATGCCGACGATGGGCACGAACATCGCTCCGCCGATGCTGGCCATCAGCGCGGAGACGACGAACGCCACGAGCTTGACGTTGGCCGGGTCGTAGCCGAGGAAGCGCACCCGCTCCTCGGCGTCCCGGGTGGCGACGAGGAGTTCACCGAAGCGGCTGCGGTAGAGCTGCCAGACCGCGAGCAGGCAGACGATGAGCAGCGCGGCCGCGATGAGGTAGACCATCAGCCTGTTCGCCGGGTCGTTCAGCACGAAACCGAAGAAGTACTTGAAGTCGCTGAGCCCGGTGTCGCCCCCGGTCTCGCGGATCGTGGAGCTGATCAGGGTGGCCAGCGCGACGGCGAGCGCCTGCGTCAGGATCGCGAAGTACGCGCCCTTGACGCGCCGCTTGAACAGCGCGTAGCCGAGGATGCCGGCCAGGACCACCGGGAGCAGCACGATCGCCAGCAGGGTGAACCCCGCGCTGCGGAACGGCTCCCAGAACGCCGGAAGCGGCGCCAGCGGGTCGTAGAGCACCATGAACCCGGGGATCCTGTCACCGGCGGTCTCCAGCGTGAGGTGCATGGCCATCGAGTAGGCGCCGAGGGCGAAGAACACCCCCTGCCCCATCACGAGCATCCCGCCCCGGCCCCACGCCAGGCCGATGCCGACGGCGGCGATGGCCCAGCAGCAGTACTTGCCGAGGTTGTTGAGCCAGTGGTCGTCGAGCACGAGCGGAGCGACCGCGAGGAGCAGGACGGCGAACACCCCGATGCCGCCGAGAGAGATCCATGGCTTCAGCTTGGTCATACCAGACTCCTGGTTCGCACCGTGAACAGGCCCTGAGGGCGTAGTTGCAGGAAGACGATCACGAGGATGAAGGCGAACACCTGCGCCAGGCTGCCGGTCGTCCAGTAGGCGAAGTACGAGAGGGCGACGCCCACCGCCCACGCGGCGATGATGGTGCCCTTGAGCTGGCCGATGCCACCGGCGGCCACGACGAGGAAGGCCGGGATGATGTACTGCGCGCCCATCTGGGAGTTCGTGCCGCCGATGAGCGACGCGGCCACGCCCGCGACCCCGGCCAGTCCCGATCCGGTGAAGAAGGTGAGGCGGTCGATGGTGCGGGTGGAGATCCCCGAGGTCTCGGCGAGGTCCCGGTTGTGCACGGTCGCCCGGATGCGGCGGCCGAACGAGGTGTACTTGAGCCAGGCCGCCAGCGCGGCGACGCAGGCGGCCGCGAGCACGATGGTGAACGCCTGCCGCAGCGGCCAGTCGTAGCCGAGGACGGTCAACTGCCCGTCGAGCCAGCCGGGCTTCTCCACCGGTACGCCCTGGGACGGGAAGATCTGCAGCGCCGCCTGCTGGAGGATCAGGCTGACACCGACCGTGACGAGCAGGGTGTCGAGGGGCCTGCGGTACATCCACTGGATGATGGTGACCTCCAGCAGGAGGCCGAACAGGCCCGCGACGACGAACGCGACCGGCAGCGCGACCGGGATCGACAGATCGCTGGCGGCGATGACCTGCTGGACGAGGTAGGCGGCGAAGGCGCCGATCATGAGGAACTCGCCGTGGGCCATGTTGATCACGCCCATCTGGCCGAAGGTGAGCGATAGGCCCAGCGCGGCGAGTAGGAGCAGCGCACCCTGTGCGCTGCCGTTCAGCAGCGGTGCGATCAGTGCGTCCACGTGCTCTCGCTCTCTATGACAGAGGGGTTCGGGGTCGTATGCCGCGGGCGACACACGACCCCGCGTCCGGGTGAGGGCGATCAGCCCGCTGCGGCCACCAGTTGCTCGCGGACGGCCGCGGGGAACCAGTCGTAGGCCTCGAGGTACGGGTCGGGCTTGATGAACTCGTCGGAGGACCAGACGATGTCGAACTGGTTGTCGGCGTTGATCTGTCCGATGTGGCCCGGCTTGGAGATGTGGTGGTTCTCGCCGTCGAGCGTGACCGTGCCCTCCGGCGCGTCGAACGTGATGGTGTTCGTCTTCGCCGCGGCGTTCACCTTGTCGACGTCGAACGAACCGGCCGCCTCGACGAGGGCCTTGTACAGGTAGAGCGAGATGTAGGCGGCCTCCATCGGGTCGGAGGTGACGCCGCTGCTGTTGGGGTAGGCCTTCCAGTCCTCGATGAACTTCGGGTTGGTGTCGGTCTTGAGCGACTGGAAGTAGTTCCAGGACGCGTAGTTCCCGGTGACCTCGTGGCCCATGGCCGGCGCCTCCTCCTCGGCGATCGAGACCGAGATGATCGGCGTCTTCGCGGGGGTGAGGCCGGCGTCGTAGTACGCCTTGATGAAGCCGACGTTCGACGAGCCGTTGATGGTGTTGAAGATGAAGTCGGGCTTGGCCGCGACGATCTTCGCCACCTGGCTGGTCCAGTCGTCCTTGTCGAGGGGCACGTACTCCTCGCCGACGATCTTGATGCCGAGCTTGGCCGCGTAGAGCTTGATGATCGCGTTCGCGGTACGCGGGAAGACGTAGTCGCTGCCGGCGAGGAAGAGCGTCTTCACCCCCTTGGAGGCGAGGAAGTCCATCGCCGGGATGATCTGCTGGTTGGTGGTCGCGCCGGTGTAGTAGATGTTCGGCGACGACTCGAGGCCCTCGTACTGCACCGGGTAGAAGAAGAGGCCGTTGAGCTTCTCGACGACCGGCTTCACCGCCTTGCGGGAGGACGAGGTCCAGCCACCGAAGATCGCGGCGACGCAGTCCTGGGTGAGCAGCTTCTCGGTCTTCTCCGCGAAGGTCGGCCAGTCGGTGGCGCCGTCCTCCTGGACGTACTCGATCTTCTTCCCGAGGATGCCGCCGCTGGCGTTGATCTCGTCGGAGGCCATGTGCAGCACGTTGGAGACGGTCTTCTCGGAGATCGCCATGCCGCCGGTGAGGGAGTTCAGGAAGCCGAGCTTGACGGTGTCTCCGGACGTGTCGACGCAGCTGGCCGCCGCGGACGACCCGGCGTCGGCCGTCTCGTCACCGGCCCGGGCGCCACAGCCGGCGAGCACGAGGGCCATGGTCGTCCCGAGGGCGCCCGTAGCCATGAGCGCGCGCATCCGCTTGCTGGAATCGGACATATGTGAGAACTCCGTTCCTGATGAAAAGGGGCGTGACGCCGGGGTCGTGGCACGACGGATCGTGCGGATGAAATGTCCAGGGCGAGCCGCCGCCGTCCCGGGTCCCCGCCCCGTGCCACCGGCTGCCGCTAGTGAGAGCAGACTGGTCGCGAGTCATTGCTCTGACATTTCTTGACTGTTCCAACTCTGTAGCCGACGCATCGATCAGGCTGCGTTGCCCCTAGAAACACGCGGAGACCTCCGAGTCTTCGATGTCAAAGTTCTGCCACTCAGGGGGAGTACAGGATGCTCATGGCACACTTCTGACATCGCGAAGCCGGCTTTGAACCCCCGAGCCAGAACCGCCTGCCCGAGATCGGTCGCATGGGCGACGACGAGAGCGCACGCCGCGCGGGACCCTCGGCCTGCACACGTGGGCGACCGGACGGGCGCGCCGGACGGGCCAGCGGGCGGGCACGCCGGTTAGGTTGATCACTTAGGGAGACCCGGAGCGGTCGTGGGCACGAGGCTGTAGGCATGTGCGCTGCCTGCGGCCAGACCACCCATGTGCCGGACGCGCCGCGGCGGTTCGCGGCGTTGCGGAACCCGGACTGCCGGCCCTACCTCATCGGGGCCGCGCTGGCGATGATGGCCGACAACATCGAGCACGTCATCACATACTGGGTGCTCTGGGAGAGGTTCCACTCGGTGGCGCTCTCCGGGTTCCAGGTGATCAGCCACTGGGTGCCGTTCCTGTTCCTCTCGGTCTGGTTCGGCGGGCTCGCCGACCGGTTCGACTGCCGCCGGGTCATCCAGGCCGCGCAGACGCTGTTCATGCTGGTCTCGGCGGCGTGGGGGGTGCTCTTCCTGACCGGCACGCTCCAGGTCTGGCACGCCTGTGTCCTGCTGGTACTGCACGGGGTGGCGGGTGCGCTCTGGGGGCCCGCCGAGCAGTTGATGCTGCACGACTTCGTCGGGGACGGGGAGTTGCCGAGCGCCGTACGCCTGAACGCCACCTTCAAGAGTCTCGGGGTGCTGTTCGGGCCGGCGATCGGGTCGGCGCTGCTGATCGGGCTCGGGGCGACCTGGGGCATCTTCGCCAACATCCTGTTCTACCTGCCGCTGACCCTGTTCCTGTTCCGCACCCGGTTCACCGGGCACACCTCCGACCCGGCCCCCTCCGCCGGCGATGCCACCGATGCCACCGATGCCGCCGGTGCCGCCGGTGCCGCCGGTGCCGCGCCCGCCCGGAAGCGTGTCGGGATCATGGACTCGCTGCGGGTGTTCCGGGACGTCCGGGGCGATCACACGCTGGTCAGCCTGATCATCCTGGGTGGGCTGGGTTCGTTCTTCGTGGGCGCCTCGATCCAGTCGGCGATGCCGCAGTTCGCGCAGGATCTCGGTGCGGGGAGCGCGGGTACGGCGTACGGGATCCTGCTCTTCGCCAACGGCGCCGGCGGCGTGATCGGCGGCATCGTGCTGGAGGCGACCGGCTGGCTGCGCCCCTCGGTCCGCGGCGCGGTGCTCAGCACCGCGCTGTACGGCCTGTTCTCGCTGCTCTTCGCAGTCTCCGGGAACTATCCGCTCGCGGTGGTCCTGCTGATCGCCGGCGGGGTGGCGAACCTGGTGTCGATGTCGGTCGGCCAGACCATGGTGCAGCTGCTGGCCGCGCCGGCCGACCGGGGCCGGGTGATCGGCCTCTACAACATGTCGGCGAACGGGCTCCGGTTCGGCAGCGGCGTCACGGTCGGGCTGTTCGGCGCGGTGGTCGGCATCCACTGGTCGCTGGGGCTGAGCTCGGCGGCGCTCTGCGTGGGCACCGGGCTGGCCGCCTTCTCCGCCCTCACCAGTCGAACCTCCCCGGCCACGTGACCTCGGCCAGCTCGTTCTGCCCCTCGGCGTTCGGGTGGAAGTAGTCGACGGTGTTGACCAGGTCCAGGGTGAACCGGACGTCGTGCACGGCACCGCCGTCCCAGCGGCACTTCTCGCCGTACGCCGAACAGGCCTTGCGCAGTTGCTGGTCGTACGCGTCGATCCGGTCCCGCACCGCCTCGCGCCGCTCCTGATCGGCGTTCGCCGTCGAGGTCGGATCGGCCAGCATGGAGGGGCAGATGCCGCCCCGGCTCCACACCTTCACCGCCTGGTTCGACCTGCTGCCCACCTGCCAGAGCCGGTAGAGGTCGGGGATGCTGACCACCAGCACCCGCGCCTCGGGCAGCCCGTCCTTCAGCTCGTCGAGCGCCCGGTCGATCTGCTCGCGATACGCGGTCACCGGCGTCATCGCGTCGACGCTGCGCGCACAGGCGTCGTTCGCCCCGATCAGGATCGTCACATACTGCGCCTTGGCGTCGATCGCCTGCAGCGCCTGGGTGTGCAGCGCGTCCGCCTGGGCGCCCGGCTCGGAGAAGTTGTAGACCTTCCCCTTGATCTTCGAACTCTTCGCCAGGATCCGCCGGTAGTGGCTGTCCACCAGGTTGCTCCCGCCGGCGGCCCAGGAGTTCTTGTCGCAGTTCAGATAGGCCAGGCAGCTGCCCACCCCCGCGGTGATCGAGTCGCCGAGCGCCGCCATCACCGCCGGGTATCCGGCCGCGTTCCCGCTGGTCGCGGTGGTCTTCGTCGCCGTCGGCGCCGCCTCTCCGGCGACACCCGCCCCATCACAGGCGACCGCCAGAACCCCGAGCACCGCCAACACCGCCACCTGCCACCGCCGCACCGTCACGCCTCCGAATATGCCACGTCCGCTCACCGACCCGGCCGACCCGTTCCCTGCCGGCCCTCCAGGGTGCCTCGACCCCCTCGACACACCCCCCACCACCAGCCAACAGCTCCTGGCTGGCCCTCCAGGGTGCCTCGACCCCCTCGACACACCCCCCACCACCAGCCAACAGCTCCTGGCTGGCCCTCCAGGGTGCCTCGGGCCCCTCGACACACCCCGCAGTCCCAGCCGAGACGCGGCGGCGGGCGGCGGGCGGTCAGCAGAAGGGCGGGATGATGATGCTGGTCTCGGCCCAGACCGGCTGGGGGCGGTAGGCGTGGGAGCGTCCGTCGGTGAGCGCCGCGAGATCGATCTCGGCCGAATAGGTGTAGTTCGTACGCAGCCGGACGCGGAGTGTCCCGGAGAGGGCGCCGGTGAGCGGCACCCGCTCGGTGAACCCGGCGGGCACCACACCGACCGTCACCTCCGGCGTCGCCCGGGACGGCCGGAACCCCGCCGAGATCGCCCAGCGGACCGTCGGCGTGGCATCCGAGACCTGCAGCTCGGCGAGGTTGCTGTCCGCGTCGCACTGGCGGTCGACGGTGAGTATCAGCCGGTCACCGGAGAACCGGGCGGAGAGCCACTCGGCGGCACAGCACCGCGGCTCAGCCGGCCCGGAGACAGACCACAGGGGAGCCGACGGCGACGGCGCGGACGAGGACGCCGAGAGCGCGGACGACGAGGGCACGGACGACGAGGGCACGGGCGAGGGCGAGGGCGAGGGCACGGCGCGAGCGGATTCGGCGTCCGCCGCGTCGGCGTGCAGACGGTAGGCGAAGAGCAGCGCGAACATGACGGCCAGCATCAGCAGCCCGGTGACGATCCGCACACGCGGCGACATCCAGTCACGATAGTCGATACGCGGCGAAGTCTCGACACGAAGACTCTATATTCTATAGATTGAGTAGTAGATAGGGAGAGTGGGATGCCACAGGTCCACGCCCACGTCACCGAGCTGCTCCCGCTCGCCGAGGCCCCCGCGGTGCTGCGCCGCGTCGAGGACGGGCACGCGCGGGGCAAGGTCGTCGTCTCGGTGACCGGCTGATCGCTCCTTCTCCGGTACGCGTACGGCGTACCGGAGAAGGCTATTGATCTGTGTCATTATCGTGGGGAGCATGGGCTCGACGCGGATCCGGGACTGGCTGGTGTTCGACCTCGCCACCCTCCTGATCCTGCTGCCGGCGGCCGCCTTCGGGACCCACCTCTACCTGTACGAGCCGACTCTGCCGTGGAGTCAGGACGCCATGGTCGCCGGGCCCGGCGCCGACCACGCCCTGGTGCCCGGCTGGCTCAACTTCACGCCGCTGGTCGCCGGCTCCGGGCTGGTCGTGGCCATGGCGCTGATGTGGTGGAACTCCCGGCGCGGGGAGCCGGCCGGGAGAAGTGCGGGGCGCACCCGGATCCCGCCGCGACACGGCCCCGACGAGCGGGACCGGCGGCGCATGGCGCGCCGCCGGTCCGCGCTGGAACAGCGCCTGCGGGACATCCGGGGTGACTCCCGGAGGGACGGCTAGGAGATCGCCACGTCGTCGAACCAGACGGTGCCGGTGTTGTCGCCGGACTTCAGGTGCAGCTGGACGGCGACCGCGCCGGCCGGGGCGGTGGTCTCGACGACCAGCTTGGTCCAGGTGGTGGTGCCGGCGGGCAGGCGGTTCGAGGTGCTCTCGCTCAGCCACTTGCCGTTGACGTCGAACCAGCTCAGCGAGATCTCGGTGACGCCGGTGGCCGCGACGCCGCGGGCGTAGGCCTCGGCGCGCCACTTGTAGCCGGCCTGCACCGGGGTGATCGGCGAGACCCGCAGCGACGGGAGACCCGCGCTGGTCCGCGTCGTACCGGAGAATTTGACGGAATTTGATCCGGAACGTGCGTAGTCCGCCACGGTCGTCGCGGCACCCGACTCGGGAAGGTTCTGCCGCCAGGGCGAGTCGGCGGCGGTGGACTCGAAGCCCAGGTTGAGGATGCTGTTCGGGGTGGTCCCGGTGGTCCAGGCGGTACGCACCACCGAGGCGGCGATCTTCGGGGTGCCGTCGGCGCGGTAGAGGCCGAACCGGTACTGCACCGGCAACGTGGAGACGGTCGAGTTGGCCGGGATGGCGCCGTCCGCGAAGTCGTTCAGCGTCCACGGTGCGACCGAGCCGACCCCGGCCTCCTTCGCCGCGCGGAAGACCCGGGCCAGGTACGCGGCCTGCTCCCCCTCGGTCCCCGCGGCGGTGCTCATCCCGGTCTCCCCGATCACCACGGGCGACGGGGTGACCGCGGCCTGCGCCTTGCGGATCTCGGCGAGCGCCCGCTCCGAGGAGCCGTAGAAGTGGAAGTCGTAGTAGTCGAGCGGGGTCGCGGTGAGCAGGCTCTTGATCTTCGCCATCCCGGTCGCGCCGGTGCCCGCGTCGACCGACATGGTCAGCGGCATGGCCGGCGCGACCGCGCGGATCGCCGGGATGATCTGCTTCGCCCAGGCGACGGCGGCGGTGTCGCCCGGCTGGAACTCGTTCTTCACCTCGACGGTGATCACCCGGGGGTCGTTCGCGTACGGCGTGACCACCGCACGGGCCCAGGCGGCGCTGCCGGTGGCGTCGGAGTACCCGTCCCACCAGTCGAAGAGGGTCAGCTTGACGGTGAGCCCGTACGAGTCCGCGAGGCTGACGAACTTGCGCAGCTTCTCGGTGTACTCCACCTTCGGCGTGGGGTACCCGAACGCCTGCGGGAAGACGATGATCCGGACGTTGTCGGCGCCGAGCGCGGCGGCCTGCGCCAGGTCCTCACCGATGGCGACCGGGTCGAACGCGGTCCACATCGCCGACCAGCCGGCGTCCGAGGGGTAGTAGTTCATCGTCTTGGCGCTCTGCACGGCGGTCAGCCGGGCCGCCATGGTCGGTGCCACGGTGGCGGCGTGCGCCGGCGAGACCGGGACGGCGACGGCGAGCAGGGTCGACAGCGCGAGGGCCGCGACACTAAGGCGCTTCTTGTTCACGGGGGTCCGGGCCTCTCGAAGGTTGCTTTTCGGGGGTGACCCTCTCCTTCGGCTGCCGGGGTGCCATTGCTCAGACCTCTGCCATTGCCAATGACGGTGCAAAGAAGGAGCGGGCCGGTGGGCCCGCTCCTTCTTGGGGGAAAACTATGGTCAGCCGCGCAGCTTCGCGTAGTACTGCCGGCAGTCCTCCCAGGTGGGGAGCAGACCGGCGGCCTCGGCCTCGGCCAGGCTCGGCGCGTCCGCGTCCTTACCGGAGAGCACCGGCTCGAGGCCCTCCGGCCAGACGATGCCGATCTCCGGGTCCAGCGGGTTGACGCCGTGCTCGCGCTCCGGCGCGTACCCCTCGGAGCAGAGGTAGACGACGGTGGCGTCGTCGGTCAGCGCCATGAAGCCGTGGCCCAGCCCCTCGGCGAGGTAGACCGAGTGGTGGTCCTGGTCGTCGAGCCGCACCGTCTGCCACTTCTTGTACGTCGGCGACCCGACCCGGATGTCGACGATGACGTCGAGGATCGCGCCCCGCACGCACTTGACGTACTTCGCCTGGCTCGGCGGCACGTCGGCGAAGTGGATGCCGCGCAGCGTCCCCGCCGACGACACCGAACAGTTCGCCTGCGCCAGGTCGAAGCGGTGACCCAGCGCCCCGTCGAAGGCCGGTGCCTTGAACCACTCGTGGAAGCTGCCCCGGTTGTCGCCGAACACCTTCGGCTCGAACAGCCAGGCGCCCTCGATCGAGAGGGGTTTCATGATCGGTGGAACCTCCGGGTCAGGATGCCAGAACTCGTTTGACGTACTCGGCGATGGAGCGCAGACCGCCCTGCGGCTTCTCCGGCTTGGGCGGCACCGGGACCTTGTGCATGTTCCCGCCGATGTCGAGCGCGAGCCGCCCGTCCCTGGTCCAGTACGGGACGGCGTGGATCTTCTGGTGGGCCGACCGCTCGCCGCCGCAGGGCAGCACCGCGCTCGCCGGGCCACCCTCCACCCGGGCCATCCGCTCGATGCCGAGCGCCTGGATGTTCACATAGACGTCGTAGAGGCCCTTGGGCAGCCGCTCGCCGCCCGCCGCGGTCTCCGGGTCGATCCGGAGGGTGCCCACGATCTCCACGGTGCCGTCGTCGGCCACCTGCACCTTGTACTCGACCTCGGGGAACCAGGCCTGCGCCTTGTCCCGCTGGCGCAGCTGGAAGTCGACGAGCGCACGGTTCTCCAGGTCCGTGAAGGACCACTCCGGACCGCCCTCGATGCCGTGCACCACGGCGAGGTCGAGACCGTAGCCGCCGCCGAGCTTGCGGACCTTGACGGTGGAGCCGTCCTCGTAGCGCAACCGGGCCCGGAACGGCACGACCAGCACACCGAGCCGCCACTTCGGCTCGCCGGTGAACTCGATCTCGCCGATCGCGTCGCGGTAGCGCGTGGCCACCTTGCGCAGGTCCTCGACCCGGTCGGCCTCGAGCAGCTCGGCGCGGAAACGCCAGAGCGGCGGCAGCGCCTCGCGGATCGAGTCCGAGTACTCGTCCATCACCACCTGACGGGCCGCCCGGTAGTGGCCCATCATGTAGTCGGTGCCGTCCAGGAAGCCCTGCCGGGCGGTGTTCCGCAGCACCTCGACCCGGTAGTTCCGGGTCAGGAAGGCGTCCCGGACCGGTCCCGGCTCGGTGTTGGCCTTGACGATCTGCGCCGTCTTGGCGAGCCACGGGTAGTAGTCACCCGGCTCGGTGCGGCCCTTGCTGTTGTTGTCGCCGTCGTCGCGCCCGCTCCAGTCGTAGCAGATCACGTCGCTGACGATGGTGATGTTCTCGGCCAGCGGGTACGCCTTGGCCAGGAACATCTGGTCCTCGAGGCGGCAGCGCCCCTCCTGGAAGGCGATCTCGTTGTCCAGCAGGAACTGGCGCCGGAACATCTTGTGCGGGGTGAGCGTCTCGTACAGCTCGGCGAAGTCCGGGCCGACCCGGCCGACCGTCTCGCGGAACAGCCGGATCGGGCCGCGCATGTTGCCCTTGACCTTGCCGACCACGATGTCGGCCTCGTCCTTCCGGGCCCGGGCGTACATCACCTCGAGCGCCTTCGGGCCGAGGGCGTCGTCCTGGTCGAGGAACTGCACGTACTCGCCGGTCGCGTTGGCGACGCCGACGTTGCGGGGACGGCCCGGCCAGCCCGAGTTGGGGATGGTGAACACCCGGACGTTCTCGGTGTTGTCGGCGAGCTCCTTCAGCCGCTCCGCGGAGTCGTCGGTCGAACCGTCGTTGACGAAGATCACTTCGAACTCGTCCTGTGGCAGCGACTGCTTCAGGAGGGAGTTGATCGGGCGCTCGATGTAGACGCCCGCGTTGTAGACCGGGATGACGACGCTGACCTTGACGGTCATGACTTCCCCTCTGAGAACTCTGCGACCAGCGTGGGCATGGCGGATTCGAGTGCCTCGGACCAATCGCGGATCGGTTCGATCCCGGCCTGCCGCCAGCGGTCGTGGCCCAGCACGCTGTACGCCGGGCGGGGCGCCGGCCGCTGGAAGGCCTCGCTGGTGGTGGGCCGGACTCGCTCGGGATCCGCACCGAGCAGCCGGAAGATCTCCCGGGTGAAGCCGAACCAGGTGGTCTCGCCGGAGCTGGTCCCGTGGTAGACGCCGGCCGGGGCGGTACCGGCGAGCGCCGCGGTGCCGAGCCGGGCCAGGCGGTCCGCCAGGTCCACCGTCCACGTGGGCTGACCGCGCTGGTCGTCCACGACGTCCAGGGTGTCCCGGGCCGCTTCCAGTTTGACCATCGTTCGCACGAAGTTACCGCCGCCGGCTCCGTAGAGCCATGCGGTACGGATAACGTAGCCGCGGTCCGGGAGAACACCCAGAACGGCCGTCTCGCCGGCGAGCTTGGTCCGCCCGTACGCGCTGCGCGGCGCGGTCGGCGCGTCCTCCGGATAGGGCTGCGTGGCGTCGCCGGCGAACACGTAGTCCGTGGAGACGTGCAGGAGCACGGCGCCCGCGTCCCGGCACGCCTCGGCCAGGATCCGGGGTCCGTCGCCGTTGATGGCGAGGGCCGCGTCCTCCCGGGTCTCGGCGTCGTCGACGGCCGTCCAGGCGGCACAATTCACCACAACGGCCGGGTGGTATTTGTCGAACGCGGCCGCGACCGAGTCGCGGTCGGTGATGTCGAGGTCGGCGTGGCCGAGGGCAACCGCGCCGGGCACGCGGGACACCACGTCCCGTGCCAGCATCCCGGATCCCCCCGTGATCAACCAGGATGTCACAGCTTGGCACGCTCCTTCAGCGGCTCCCACCAGGCGCGGTTGTCCCGGTACCACTGGACGGTCTCGGCCAGGCCGGTCGCGAAGTCCTTACGCGGCCGGTAGCCCAGCTCGGTGCTGATCTTGGTGCAGTCGACCGAGTAGCGGCGGTCGTGGCCCTTGCGGTCGGCGACGTACTCGACGCTGCTGTCCCAGTCGGCGCCGCACGCGTCCAGCAGCTGCTGGGTGAGCTCCTTGTTGGAGAGCTCGGTGCCGCCGCCGATGTTGTAGATCTCACCGGCCCGGCCCTTGGTACGCACCAGCTCGATGCCCTGCACGTGGTCGTCGATGTGCAGCCAGTCCCGGACGTTGCCACCGTCGCCGTAGAGCGGGACCTTGCCGCCGTCCAGCAGGTTCGTGATGAAGAGCGGGATGACCTTCTCGGGGAAGTGGTGGTGCCCGTAGTTGTTGGAGCACCGGGTCACCCGGACGTCCAGGTGGTGGGTCCGGTGGTAGGAGAGCGCGACCAGGTCGCTGGAGGCCTTCGCCGCCGAGTACGGCGAGTTCGGGGCCAGCGGGTCGGTCTCCGGCCAGGAGCCCTCGTCGATCGAGCCGTACACCTCGTCGGTGGAGATGTGCACGAACGTCGTGACGCCGAACCGGTGCGCGGCGTCGACCAGGGTGTGCGTGCCGACGACGTTCGTCCGGATGAACTCGGCGCCGCCGTCGATCGACCGGTCCACGTGCGACTCGGCCGCGAAGTGCACGACCTGGTCGTGCTCGGGCATCAGCTTGGCGACCAGCTCGGCGTCGCAGATGTCGCCCTCGACGAACCGGAAGCCGGGGTGGTCGCGGACCTCGTCGAGGTTGGCCGGGTTGCCGGCGTACGTGAGCTTGTCCAGAACGGTGATCTCGACGTCACCGGGGCCTTCCGGGCCCAGCACGGTACGCACGTAGTGCGAGCCGATGAAACCGGCACCGCCGGTCACGAGAACCTTCGTGGTCATTTGGAGATCTGCACCTTGCTGTAGTCGCCGATGACGAGGCGGTGCGCCGCGGGCACCCGGGGCGCGGGGGTGATTTCGACGTTGCGCCCGATCAGAGAGGCCTCGATGCGGCGTACGCCGATGATCGAGGAGTCCCGCAGCACGATCGAGTACTCCACCTCGGCGTCCTCGATCCGGCAGTTCTCCGAGATCGACGTGAATGGTCCCACGTACGAGTCGCTGATGGTGCTCCCGGGGCCGATGATGGCAGGCCCGACGATCCGGCTGCCGGTGATCTTCGCGGTCGGGTGGATCTGCACCCGGCCGATGATCTCGCTCGCCTCGTCGACGCTGCCCTCGATCGACGGCTCCAGGGTCTCCAGGACGGTCCGGTTCACCTCGAGCATGTCGGTGACGTTGCCGGTGTCCTTCCAGTACCCGCCGATCGTGGTGGAGCGCACGTCCTTCTGCTCGTCGATCAGCCACTGGATGGCGTGTGTGATCTCCAGCTCGCCCCGCCAGGACGGCTTGATCGCGCGGACCGCCTCGTGCACGGCCGGGGTGAAGAGGTAGACGCCGACCAGCGCCAGGTCGCTCTTCGGGTGCTGCGGCTTCTCCTCCAGCCCGATCACCTTGCCGTCGGCACCGAGCTCGGCCACGCCGAACGCCGTCGGGTTGGGCACCCGGGTGAGCAGGATCTGCGCGTCCGGTTTGTCGGCCCGGAACTGGTCGACCAGGCCGCTGATGCCGCCGACGATGAAGTTGTCGCCGAGGTACATCACGAAGTCCTCGTCGCCGAGGAACTCGCGCGCGATCAGGACCGCGTGCGCGAGGCCGAGCGGCGCGTCCTGCGGGATGTAGGTCACCTTCAGGCCCAGGGCGGAACCGTCACCGACCGCCTGACGGATCTCCTCGGCCGTGTCGCCGACGATGATGCCGACCTCGGTGATGCCCGCCTCGGCGATCGCCTCCAGGCCGTAGAAGAGCACCGGCTTGTTCGCGACCGGCACCAGCTGCTTGGCCGACGTGTGAGTGATCGGCCGTAGCCGCGTCCCGGCTCCGCCGGAGAGCACCAATGCTTTCATGGGCGCGAACCGTAATCGCAATACCGGTGTCTCTGCAATCTTGCCCCCGACACCCCACCAACCGTGAGGTTAAGGTGCCTGCCTCGTATCCACCAGACGTCCACCGTTTTTCGCCTGGATCTCCGCCAGGCCCACCGTAATCGTCGCATGCGAACGCGGCAGACCTGGCGAAAACCGGATTTCGGCCATCAACGGGCGTAATACCGCCGCCGACGGGAACGGGACATCACGCCGCGGCCGCTGGCGAGCTGCCAGGAGACCGCGCCGCCGACCACCAGCCCACCGGCGAGCGCCGCGATCAGCACCGTCATGTCCAGTTGCCCGCCGGTGGTCTGCTCGGACGCGGAGAGCACCTGGGTACTCGCCGACTTGGTCGCCGTGGCCGACGCCGCGGCGGACGGGTTGGGCGCGGTCGGCAGCGCCTGGAAGTCGACGATGCCGCTGCTCTCCAGCAGCGTCATGTGCGTCGCGACGAACTGGTTCGCCTGCTGCGCGAGCTTGCGTACGGTGTCGTTGCGGGTGCTGGCCCGGATCGTCGCGATCGCCGGGAAGATCTTGCCGTGCGCCGCCCGGAGCCGGTCGATGTAGATCTCGTCGAACTCCTCGCCCTCGGCCGCCCGCATCTCGCCGAGCCACTTCTGCTGGTCGGCGTTGGGCACGTCGGGCACCTCGAGGTCCAGCTTCTCCGCGGCGTTGCGGTCGAGCTCGTCCAGGATGCCGTGCTGTCGCGCGATCTCCTTGCCGATCGCCTGGATCCGTGGGTCGTCCGACTTCTCCTGCGCCATCTCGCCGGCCGGGATCTCCCAGAGCCCGGCGAGCCGCACCTTGACCACGAAGTCGATGTCGGCGGCCGACACCTCACCGTTGGCCGTGTCGGTGAGCAGATCCTCCGGCGGCACCGGCACGTCGGCGGCGGCCATCGCCTTCCCCGGCGCCACCGAGATCAGGGCGGCGGTGATGACCGCCGCACCCCAGAAACGGCGCCACGCGTACATCGAGCCGACAGCAGCCACGCGAACCTCCTCAGACTTTCGCGTGCCCCGCTCCGCCACATCGAGCGCCGTCGACACGCACACCGTTTTGTAGCAGGCAGTACGCACAGAACCACCGTTCGGATCATCGACAGCACAGGTAATCCCTAGATTTGGGAGCGATTCCAGCACCGCGACCGATCGCCGGGCACGGAGAGCGCTTACCGCCTTACGTCAGATCTTCGCGCCGACCGCCGCACCGTTCGCCGGGACCAGGAAGTCCGAGGAGGGGATGGCGCCGTCCGCGTCCCGGGCCCCGGTGATCGTCGACGGGTCGGTGCTCAGCAGCGTCCAGGTCCCGCCGATGTCCCACGAGTTCCCCGAGCCGCCGGAGAGCGAGCCCAGCGCCACCGCGGTCGCGTTGCCCACCGCCAGATTCGCGCTCAGGATCGTGCTCGAACCACCATCACAGTCAAAACCGGTCTTCCCATTCCCGTACGCCGTGGCGCGAGCAATCGTGATCGCCCCGGTGTTGCCGTTGTCGGTGAACCCGTGCGCCGCGTTCCCGAACGCCATGCTGTTGCTCACCACGTGACCCGCCGCGGGCCCGGTCCCGCTGCTGCCGCCGAGTTTGAACCCGTTCCCGTCCCCGGAGAAGTCCGGGATGTCCCACCTGTTGTACCCGTTGCCGTACGCGATGGAATTCTCGATGGTGATCGGCGAACCGAAGCTCCAGGCGTCGAACCCGTCGTCCACGTTGTTCCCGAGCCGCGCCCCGCTCACCACATTGCCGGCGCCGCTGCCCTCCTTGATCCCGAGCCCGTCCGCGCTCTCCCCGTTCTTCCGCGGATCCCGGTTGTCGTGGCTGTCCAGGTTCAGGATCATGTTCCCCGCCGAGTCACCCTGCAGCTGGAATCCGGTCTCGTAGTTGTCGTGCGTCACCAATTGCTCGAACGTGTTCCCGTTGCAGTCGTCGCAATAGACGCCGTACGGCCCGTGCTCGATCTCCAGCCCGAACAGCCGCCAGTACGACGCCGCCATGTGAATCGCCCCGCGCTGCGCGGCCGGAATCGTCGACCCGACCGCACCCGGCGTGTAGTCCAGCGCCTCCCCGTCGATGACCACCCGCTCATCGCCGTACCGGGTCAGGGTGATCGGCGCCTCGGCCGTACCACTCCGGGTGATCTGCAGATTCGCGGTGAGCGCATACGTACCACCCCGCACCGCGATCACCTCGCCGGCGCCGACACTGTCGATCGCCTTCTGGATGGTCGCGAACGGAGCGTCGATGGTGCCCGCCGCACTGTCACTGCCCTCCGTGGCCACGTAATACGTCTCCGCGGTCGCCGCATCCGCGGTTCCGGTCACGGCGGCGCTCACCCCCACCGCGGTGAGAACGGATACGGCAGCGATCACGACTCTCGACGACATAGGAGCTCCCTCTCGTTCAGGCATTCACTCCTATCAGTGGCCGTGGAGCACCGGAAGGTTGCCCGGAATCAGCCCCCGCGTCCGGTGGGTGGATCGGCGAGCGCCGCCACGACCGGGCAGCGCTCGCGGTTCGCGCCGGTGGCGGCCAGGGTCGACAGGGCGGACCGCAGCCGGTTCAGGTCACGGATCCGCCCGTCGATCTCGTCGAGCTTGCCGGCCACCAGATCGATGACCGCGTGCTGATCAAGATCGGTCACGCTGGGGAGCGCGAGGAACTGCTCGATCTCGCCGAGGGTGAACCCGAGTTCCTGCGCGCGACGGATGAACCGCAGCCGGCGCACCGACTCGTCGTCGTAGCTGCGGTAGTTCCCCCCGCTGCGCCCGGACGGCTCCAGCAGTCCCCGGCGCTCGTAGAACCGCACCGTGCTGATGCCCACTCCGACCGCCCGCGCCAGCTCACCGATCCGCACGCCGGTGACGGTACAGGGACTGCGCCTGCGCCACCGCCCAGATCAGCTCCAGCAACAGGAAGAACCCGGACACCGCCGAACCGCCGCTCGCCCACGACCAGGCGAACCAGGTGATGAACAGCAACCGCCCCACGGTGTCGGTCAGGATCAGCCGCGGCAGCGGGTACCAGAGCCGGCCGAGTGACCACATCAGGACAGCGGTCCCGAAGAGGCTCACCATCATCAGCATCATCGGCTCGAACACCGGCGGCTCCGCACCCGGCAGCCCCAGCCCACGGTGCACGGCGCGCAGCGCGTCGAAGACGAGTCCGGCCGTCCAGGGCGTGGCGAACGGCGCGGTGATGACCAGGTCCCAGAGGGCGCCGGCCCGCCCCCAGAACGTGACGGGGCTGGTCCGGACCTCAGTGGCGGTGATGTTCATACCGGCATGCTCGACCCTGCACCATGGTGCAGGGTCAAATCCGCCGCACCCCCTCCTGTCGTACCCTCCTCATAGGATCACGACGTTCATCACTTCTTCGATGGAGGTCGTGTGCACCCCCTCCCCTATCGAGCCGCCGTCGTCGCCGCGACGGCCGCCCTCATCGTCGTGCCGGCCACCGCCGGCTGGGCGGCCGCCGATCAGCCGCCGGCCGTGCCCACCTCCCTCTCCGTCAGCGGCGTCGCCTGCACCTCCGACGGCATCTGGATCGGCACCACCACCCCGCAGGCGAGCGCGTCCTTCACCGACCCCGACCTGGGCGCGGTCGCGTACGAGACGCTGACCCCGGAGTTCTCGCTCCAGCCGGAGGGCGCACCCGATCAGGCCGTCACCTGGACCGCGACGGCGCTCACCTATCCCGGCCGGGCCACGTCCGCGATCCCCGCCACGCTGGCCGACGGCGGGCGCTACCTGCTCACCGCCCGCGCCACCGACGCCGCCGGTGCCGCGTCGGACTGGTCGCCGGCCTGCCTCTTCACCGTCGACACGAACCGGCCGTACGCCCCGGTGGTGACCTCCACCGACTATCCGGCGGGTTCCGCAAGCGGCGGCGTCGGCGTCACCGGACGGTTCACGTTCGCGGCGGCCGGCGGCGATCAGGACGTGGTGAAGTTCCGCTACTCGGGTGCCGGCACGACGCTCAGCGAGGTGGCGGCGGACGAATCCGGCCGGGCGACCGTCGACATCACCCCGGCGTCGTACGGCATCAACACCCTCACCGTCCAGGCCGTCGACCGCACCGGCAACCGCTCGGCCGAGACCGCGTACGGGTTCACGGTGATCGACCGTGATCCCCGGGTCATCGACCTGAACTCGGACGCCGGCGTCGGCGAGCCGCGGACGATCCGCTTCTGGAGCGCCGTCCCCGGCACGGTGTCGTTCACCTACAGCCTGAACGGCGCCCCCGCCACCACGGTCGACGCCGACGCGGACGGCTGGAGCACCGTCACGCTCACCCCGGACCGGCGCGGCGACAACCTGCTCACCGTCACCAGCCGGACGGCGAGCGGCGAGGTCTCCCCACAGATCACCACGAACCTGTATGTCTCGGTGCACGTCCCGGCCCCGGAGATCACCTCGCCCGACTTCCCGGACGACGGCACCCCGCCCCCGGCCGTCGGCGACCAGGTCACGATCTCCCTGCGCACCGACTCCCCGGAGGTCACCGAGTTCGTCTACTCGGTCGACTTCGGCGCCACCGAGCAGGTCGTCACCGCCGACGAGAACGGCAACGCGACCTTCACGTACACCATCGAGTGGGAGTACCTGGAGGTCCAGGCCCGCGCCCGCACCGCCGACGGCTTCGAGTCGAACACCGTCACCACCGGCTGGGAGGTGACGATCCCGTCCTCCTGACGGCCCCCGCCCGCTCCCGGGCGGTCGGCACCCGCCCGACCGCCCACTCCACGGGCCCGCCGCTCACCGTCGGAGAATACGGAAGTCCTCCCCTGCAAACGCGGAATCCAGACCCTGCAAACGCGGAACGTCTAACCTGGCAAACATGGACGGATCCCTCACAGGTATTGCGCCTCGCCAGCTCACGGCGGTGCTGGCACGCCGACTGATCGAGGAGAACCGGCGATCGTCCTGAACGGCCCCCGCACCGTCGGCAAGAGCACCCTTCTGCACACGCCCCTGTGGCGGTCGGCCACTTCCGCACCGCCGACGCCAAAGAGGTCGATCTGATCCTGGAACGTGACGACGGCAAGATCCTCGCGTTCGAGATCAAGGCCGGCACCCGCGTGGACCGGTCCGACCTCGCCGGCATCCAGGCGCTCCGCGCCAAGATCGGCGAACGCCTCGCCGCGGCCATCGTGTTGTACACCGGCGCGCTGTCGTTCCGTTTCGATGACGGCACGCTGGTCCTGCCCTTGGATGCGCTCTGGTCGACGTCGTGAGAGACGACTGAGCGAACGGGTCAGGCGTTGCCTGCTACCGGCTCGGCCACCACGCGCACGCCGAGCCGGCGCAGCGCCGCGATACGCTGGCGGACCAGTGCCATCGACTCGGCCTGCAACCGGACCCATCCGGCCTGGCCGGTGATCTGCCCCGGGTGCCTCCGGTACAACCAGGTGATCTCCGGCGGCATGAAGCCCGGCGTCGTCTCGGCGAGCGCCACCACCAGCGCCAGGTCACCGCCGCGCGGCGTGGCCACCCAGCCCCCGAACGCCCGGACGGTGTCGGTCCGCGCGGTCAGCCCGGCACACGGCGCCGCGGGCTTCCCGCTCTCCAGGACCAGCTGGGTCATCACACCCGGCTCGATCACCCCGGGCTCCAGCGGAGCCGGGAACGCCACCCGGGTCCCGTCCGGCAGCAGATCGTGCGCCTGCCCGGTGACCCAGTGCACGCGCGGATGAGCGTCGAACGCCCCGATCGCCGTACGCAACGCGCCCGGCAGCAGCAGATCGTCGGAGTCGAGCACGTGCACGAGCGAGCCCTCGGCCCGGGAGAGCGCGACGTTCCGCGCGATGTTGACGCCCAGCGCCTCACCGTTGGCCTGATACCGGCAGCCCGGGAACCGCCGCGCCACATCCGCCAGCCCCGACGCCGCCCCGTCCTCCTGAACGAGCCACTCCAGCTCCCACCCACCCGGCAACTCCTGCCCGGCCAGGCTCTCCCCCGCCGCCGCGAGGAACTCCCCACGCGCCGCATGAACGGGCGTGAGTACGGAGATCAACGGCATGCCACACCTTCCCGTACGCTGCACCGGCACTGGCGCAGGCAGACGCTACCCTGATTCCGCCGCGAAGCACCCGTCAGCGGCGTTTGGCGAACTCTGACAAGCGCTCACTGAGCGGGCTCACCGGGGGACGCGGCAGCCGGTCGAAATAGCCCGGCTTGACCTCGCGCATCAGTTCCTCACCGTCGCGAGCCCACTCGAAGTGGCCGTTTCAGCAGGCGTCTTCCAGGCCATTGCCGTAATCGGCCATGAATTCCGATACGGCCCGGTCGTAGCGCGGCTGCTGAGAGAACGCCACCAACTCACGATTGAGCTCACCGGCGCGTCGCAGCAGCGCGGCCTCAACCATCGACATGACACCAACCTATGAGCCGCCAGAACCCTATCGACATGGGGTACCTCGTTCGGGTGATCAATCGGTCAGTCGTCGAGCGAGACGTTCGGCGTTCAGGCCCCGCACCACCATCGCGCCCGGCGCCGGGCGCGAGCGACCCGCGGGTCGCACCATGCCGTATTCGACAGGTGACCGGCATGCGCCGGATCGGGAGTCCATTGCTCGGGTTCCCGGGCCCGGCACGGCTCCGCGATACGGATAACGTGCGCGGGTGGATTCACGGTCTTTCCCGGTGAATGGTTCTGTCGATGTCGCCGGCACAGCGCACCTGGCCCGCGGCTGCCTGATGGCCGAGCAAGCCCGCACGCTGGCGAGTTGGGTGGGCCGTCCCGGCCGGACGGTGACGGCCGGCCGGGTGTTACGTCGCGCTGATGTCGCCGCCGCCGGAGCCGTGCTGGGAGTTCCGGTGCCGGAGAAGGTACGCACGGCAGCGGATGTACCCGCCCTGCACCGGCCATGGAGTTTCGCCCTCGGCTCGGGGCTGTTGAAGATCAGCGGCTCGGTCGCCGCGGCCGGGCCGGCACTGGAGCAGTGGTCGTCATCGGCGGACACCGAAGCCCTCGACGCGTGGTGGGCCGGATTCCGTGCGGTGTGCACGGCCGAATCCGACAGCAGGCACGAGGGCAGCATGATCGCCCTGGCGCTCGCGTTCCTGGAAGCCGTGTCCCTGCCGGACGGCGCGGATCCGAACGGCTCCTGGCACCGGGTGACCGCGATCGTCGAGCGGCACGAGGAGGAGAAGGACTGGTCGGAGCGGGTGCAGGTCCATTCGGTCACGCAGTACCTGGACTACGGGACCGGCGATCGGTTCGCCGGCCTGGTGCAGCTGCTGGGGCGGCTCGGCGCGGTGACCGGCGACGACAGCGCGACCGTCGCGGTGACGGCGTTGGGGCGATGGTCGCTGGCCCGGGCTCAGGCCGAGCGGCCGAGCACCGTCACCCTCGACATGCCGGCCCAGGCGGTGGCCGAGGTACTGGCCGACCATGTACGCCGCGGCACGGATCCGTGGACGCCGGTCCGGCGGTGGCTGGAGTTCCGACGCCCGGCCGTCGGCGCCCGGGAACTGCTGACCGCGGCCGCGGATCTGTCGGCGGCGGCCCGGATCGGGGCTGGCGACGTGGCCGACGGTCTGGGCGACGAGGCTCCAGCCGTATGGCAGGCGGTGGCGCATCTGCCGAACCTCGGCGCGCATGCCCGGGTCTCCTTGACCGCCCTCAAGGATGACGAGCCATACGTCACGCCCGCCGATGCCCGGTGGCTGGCAGTCGAGTTCGCCACTGCCGCCCTGGACGGGACTGGTCCGGACGAGGCGCTGACCGTACTGTTCGACCGCCTCCCCGGCGAAAGCGTGGATACCCGCCTGGACGTGGCGGCGGGCATCGATCACCCGGACGCCACCCGGGTCACCGCCGCGGTACATGAATTCCTGGGCTCGGGCGCTGTCCCGTCAATCGACCAGGTGTACCAGCTCAAGGTGGGTTTGATGCGCTGGCGCCCGCCGATCTGGCGACGGATCCTGGTCCCTTCCACCATCATGCTCGGTGACCTGCACGTGGTCATTCAGCTGCTGTTCGGCTGGGATGGCGACCACCTGCACCAGTTCGCGGTCGGCGGAAAACGGTACACCGATCCGTACTTCCGCCTGGGAGGCGACGAGAGGGACGAATCCGAGGTACGGCTACGGGAGGCGTTCGCCGGGGGGACCAAGAAGATCCGCTACGAGTACGACTTCGGCGCGAGCTGGTGGCACGAGATCACCCTGGAACGGACCCCGGAACGCGACCCCGCCGCCACGTACCCGCTGTGCACCGCGTTCTCCGGCGACTCCCCCGTCGAATACTGGTCCGAGGACGATCCGCAAGAACCGGAGCCTTTCGACCTCACCGAGATCAACCGACGCCTCGCCGAACTCGACAACACCGACAACGGAGGCCGTTGACCCGCACCACAGAGGCGACGGGCTGATCCGATCGCCGGCAGCCACCACGTCATGCGTCACCCCGATGGACGCGGCACCGCTGTTCCCGCACACGGCAACCGCGACGTCGCCAAGGGCACCTGCGCGGAATCCTCGGCGACGTCGGCATGACGATCGACCTGCTCGCTCCCTGTGGCCCAGCGCCGCGGCGGGACGTGCCGTTCTGAGACATACCCCTATTCGAAAATCCGAAAGCCGCGCCGAAGCCGACGACCAAGGCACCCGCGACAACGAAGCCGACGACCAAGAAGCCGAAGCCGACCACCGAGGAACCCGAGGTCTACTACGCGAACTGCACCGAGGTACGCGCGGCCGGTGCGGCTCCGATCCGCCGCGGCGGTCCGGGCTACAGCAGGAAGCTCGACCGCGACGGCGATGGGGTTGCCTGCGAATAGCTCGGGAGATCCAGGATTTCGAGAAGAAAGCGGGCGTGAGTCTGCGGGCGCATGACGGCCGGCACTTCCGGCTCAATCAGTCAGTGAGATGACGAGCGAGGCGTTCGGCGTTGAGTTTCCGTATCGCATCCTCGACGGCTTCCGAGTCGGAGAGATCGATACCGCGGGCCGCCAGTTCCGCGGCGATCTGCTTGGCCGGGCCCCACGCCGCCTCGTCGTCGAATGCCTCCTCGAATGCCGGAAGGAATGTGTCGACAGCCTCGACCACCGGACCGATCCACTCCGGGTCGACCGCACGGCGTTCCAGGGCGTACCGGATCCAGCGCCGTAACACGTCCGGCAGCGCGGCACGTTGCTCGGCGTCCAGCGCCGCCTTGCGCGGCAGCCAATCGGCCAGGAACAAGCCGACCTGTCCCGGGCTCCAGCACAACGGGCCGCTGGTCATGTAGCCGTCACCATAGTCCAGGAACAGGTCGGCCAGCGACCTGGCGACCGTGTCGTCGACCGGCGCGAACCCGTCCAGCAGTCGCTGCCGTTCCTCATCGCTCATCGGCTGCCAGTCACGGCCGCCATCGAGTCGACCTCGCTGCGACGCGTAATCGCCCCGGCGGACATCGTCGGCGACGACGCGCTCGTCGCACAGATCGCTCAGGCCCGGAGCGCCCTCGTCGACTGGCTCGGCAAGGTCGACACCCAGACGTTCGCCGCCGAACTGCTCGACACCGCCCGAAACGAACTCGAACCCGACTACACCTGACGGCCTAACAGACCGCCCGGCTCGGCGGGAACTTCCCTCGTGGCTCCCGCCGAGCCGGGTTCCACCGTCGAGTCGCCGGATCCTGTGCGGGAGGCTCCGGCGGTCGCAAAGCCCGGCCTCGAACTATCTGATGAGATCTTCGCGCAGGCGGATACACAGGCCGTCGCGCTGAACGGGATCGCGTCCCCGATGATGCTCGGTTCAGCAGACCTCGAGTTGCCATCACAGCGGACAACGTCCAGGGCTCACCAGGTTAGAGCAGGGGACTCATAATCCCTCGGTCGCGGGTTCGAGTCCCGCCCGCCCCACCACCAGCACAAAAGCAGAGTACTGAGTCGGGTTGAGGACTCCACAACGTTCGTACAGCGAGGTACTGTACGCCCTGTGAAGCCCTCGACCAAGCCCTTCGCACCCAAAATCAACGATCTTCCGCTCGATCTCGACGACATCCGGACCCTGCTGCCGGACTGGCAACGTCACCTCAAGGCGAAGAACCGATCCGCCGAGACGATCAAGAGTTACCTGCGCTGCGGCAACAACCTCGCCGACTGGCTGGTCGAGCAGGGGATGCCCACGCTCGTCGGTTCCATCACGCGCGAGCACCTGGAGGCGTTCTTCGGCGCGATGCTCGATCGGCTCTCGCCGGCCACGACCGCGAAGCACTACCGGAGTCTCCAGCAGTTCTGGAAGTGGCTGCTCGACGACGGCGAGATCACTCGCTCGCCGATGGAGCGCATGAGCCCGCCCGCGGTCCCGGAGCAACCGGTGCCGATCCTCACCGACGACGAGCTGCGCAAGCTGCTCGACGCCTGCAAGGGCACCGACTTCGAGGCTCGGCGGGACACTGCGATCCTGCGCATCCTGATCGAGACCGGCGTCCGGCTCGGTGAGATCTCCGGCCTTGACCTCGACGATGTCGACTGGGACACCGACACGCTGGAGGTCCTCGGCAAGGGCCGACGTGCGCGCTCGGCGCCATTCGGTGCGAAGACCGCCGACGCGCTGCGCCGGTACGTCCGGGCCCGCGCCAAGCACCCGAAGGCCAAGGTCAGCGCCGCGCTGTGGCTCGGTCGGCAGGGGCGCATGACGCCGTCCGGGCTCGCCCAGATGCTGGAGCGCCGTGGCGACCAGGCCGGGGTTGCCGACGTCCACCCGCACCGGTTCCGGCACAGCTTCGCCAACGACTGGCTCAAGTCCGGCGGGCAGGAGACCGACCTGATGCGGCTGGCCGGCTGGAAGTCCCGGCAGATGGTCGGCCGGTACGCGGCGTCGGCCGCCGACGAACGGGCGCGCGAGGCGCACCGGCGTGCTGCCCGTGGCGACCGCCTCTGAGCGCTGTTGTACGAATGTTCGAGTACAGCGTATAGTGACCTACCTGGCTTGGGGGCAACCTAGGCCAGAGCCGAAGGAATCCATCCCGTACCGCGCCCAGGAGAGACAACCTGACCGCGGTGGTGAAGACACCTGGTCGATCGCCGTGAGGCAGAACGACTGCGGCAGCGGGAGCCCCTCCGCCGAGCGAGCCACATGCAACTCGCCAAGGGCCGGAGAGCGGTGGACTTGGGGGCAACGCGCGTGGTAGCGACCCCGGCCTGCGGGTGATGAAGCCAGGCGCTGATGAGCGTCACTCATGCTGTGAAGCAGCGGTGACAGGTCTCTCCAGCGCGCGGAGGGCTCGTTAATCTGCTGCAGGTATAAAACGGGGCCTGTGGAGGGCAGGCTCCCGCCGAGCGATTCGCTCGGGTCGCTCCTGTGCACGGCGTACGGAGCCCAAACAGCTGATTTGTGCTGAGAGGGCTTCCTGCCGTGGCCAAAAGCAATCTTGCCCAGAAACTCGGTGCCCACATGTCGTGGGCCCAGACCGCCGATCGGACCGAACGCACCGCGCCCGCGCGCAAGGCGTTCGAGGACCGTTTCGCAGCGCAGATCCGTGAGCAGTTCCCGGATCTCGACGACGCTGAGGTGGCGGTCCGCGCCGAGCACCTGAAGAAGGCGTATTACCTCAAGCTCGCGCTCGCGAGCGCGAAAGCCCGCAAGGCCAAGGCCGCGCGCAAGCCGGGCGGTGCGGCATGACGCGGGATAGGGGTGCCCGGCCTGCTAACGACAGGCCGGCCACCTCGCCCACCGTACGCCGCTCGTACTGCCGTCGGGACGGATGGCTGTGCACGCCTGCCCGTCGGTGCGACGAGCACGACGTCGACCGTGATCCGCCGCAGCTCGGTGAGCTGCTCTTCGTCGCGGGCGGCGCGTTCGTCCTCGATGGCCAGGGCGTGAGCGAGTGACCGACCAGCTCGCCGTCGAGGCAGAGCGGATGACGCTCGGCGCGATGATCTGCGGCGGAGTCGAGAGGGCTCTTCAGATCGTCGCGCCTGGCGACTTCTACGACCCGCGCCACGGCATGCTCGCCGCCTACATCGCCGAGATGCATCGCGAGGGCGAGGTGATCGATCCGGTGCTGCTCGGCAAGCGGCTCGCCGACCGGGGCGAGCTGAACCGGGTGCCCGGCGGCATCGTCTACCTGCTCGATCTCTACAAGGACGCACCCGCATCCACGCAGGTCGGGTATTACGCGAGGATCGTCGCGGACGAGGCCCACCGCCGTGGCGTCGCCGTGCTGGCCGCCCAGATCGGCGACGCCAGCCGCATCGAGGACCGAAGCACTCGGCGGACGCGACTGTCACAGCTCCGCGACGTGCTGGACGCCCACACCAGCGAAACCCGCACGGACACACCGCGGCGCCGGGTCAACCTGTTGCCCTTCCTCAACGGCACGTACAACCCTCCGCCGCCCTCGATCGGCGGCGAACGCGACGACAACCGGCAGATGCTCTACCCGGGCCGATGGCACACCCTGGTCGCGCCGACGGCGGCCGGGAAGTCCTGGTTCGCGGTGTGGCACGTCGTCGCCGAGCTGCGCCGCGGCAACACGGTCGCGTACGCGCACTTCGAGGAGCACAACCCGGCCGGCATGGTCGACCGGATCCGTTCGGTTGCGCCCGAGCTGACCATCGAGGACCTGGTCGACCGGTTCATCTGGCTGGACTGCTCCAGCACGTGGCGGGCCGACGAGTTCGCCGCCGCGCTGCCGGAGCGGCCGTCGCTGATCGTTCTCGACGGAATCGTGGCCGCCTGCTCCCAGCACGGATGGGTGGCCGACAAGCCCGAAGCCGTTGGGGCGTATCGGGAACTGTTCATCACGCCCGCCACGAAGACCGGCGCGGCAGTGATCAGTCTCGGTCATCCAGTGAAGGCGCGGGATCGGCAGGCGGAGCGGCACGGCTTCGGCGCGAGTGCCTGGCTGGACGAGGTCGACGGCGTGGCGTTCCGCCTCGAAGCGTCCAAGAGCCCGATCCGGCGCGATCAGCGTGGGTTCTCGACCCTGTTCTGCGTCAAGGACCGATACGGGCAGGTCGAGGCGGCCGGGCAGGCCGACGCTAGGCGGGATGGCTGGTTCTACCTCGGTGCGTTCACCGTCGACTCGTCCACAGATGTGGACAACACGGTCGCCTTCCTCACGGCGCCATCGAGCGTTACCGACCCGGGTGCGGTCACCCAGGGCTCCATGCCGGTCGTCCTCATGGCCGCGATGAGCGCGGAACTGGCCAAGCAGGGCCACGCGCTTAGCCAGAACGCGGTGCTGGCTCTGGTGCCCGGCAAGACGGATGCGAAACGGGCCGCCCTGGAGTTCCTCGTCAACGGTGAGTTCGTCGTGCAGACCAAGCGCGGCAACACCTTCCTGCATCGCCACCACAAGCCCTTCCTGCTCGATCCCGAGGACGATTCCGATGAATGAACCTCGCCCCCTCGACCCAACCTCGCCCCACCTCGCCCCGGGCGCATCTGAGACCTCGCCCCCTCGCCCCCGACCTATAGGGAGGGGCGAAGGGGCGCACTCCGGGGACCAACAAACCTCGCCCCTTGGGATCGACTGGAAAGCGCGCCTGGAAGAGGCCGTGGCGGAGACGTTGCGGAAGCGGGCGGCGCTCAAGGCCGAGCGGGAGATGTTCGCGGAGAGACGCAGGCACGGGCTCGCCGCGCGGCACGCACAGAAGCTGGCGCGCATCGAGCGCGCACGGAAGGAGAGCGGATCATGAGCCCCAACAAGCAGGCCAAGATCTACGCCGTCATCGTCGTCAGCGGGTCGCTGATCTCGTGGGCCGTGCTGGTGCCGCTGGTCATCTGGCTTGTCCTGCGGTGAGTCAATCGTGGAAGGGCGGGAGCACCAGGGCGTGGCGGCGCACGCGCGCCCTGGTACTGCTGCGGGACGACTACCTGTGCCAGCTCCAGCTGGACGGGTGCACCACCGTGGCCACCCATGCGCACCACACCGCGGGGCGCAGCGTGACCGGCGACGATCCGGCCTACCTGGTCGCGGCGTGCGAGCACTGCAACCTCAAGCTCGGCGACCCGACCAAGCTCGCGGACCCGCCGAACCAGGCGGTGACGAGATGGCTCTGACCTGCGCAAACGTGGCGCGATTTTTCCGGCGACGGGACCCGGGGACACCCTCGCTCTGGCCTTTTTCTCTCTCTCCCGGCTCGGGTGGTGACCGATCTTGACCGTTCTCGTCCAGGCGCCAGCGATTCTCGGCAGGTCGGAACCGAGGCTGTGGACTCGCCCCCTGCGCCCTCTGACGCCGGCCACGTCGTACGGGTACGCGGTCGTCGACTTCGCCCGGGAGGTACTCGGGGCGCCGCTCGATCCGTGGCAGGAGTGGTTGGTCATCCACGCCGGCGAGATGCTGGAGGACGGCCGGCCCCGGTTCCGGACCGTGCTGGTGCTGGTCGCGCGGCAGGCGGGCAAGACGCACCTGTGCACCGTGCTGGCGCTGTTCTGGATGTTCGTCGAGAAGTGGCCGTTGACGCTCGGCATGTCGACGATGCTGGAGTACGCCCGGGAGGCGTGGGATGCGGCACGGGTGCTCGCCGAGGACGTCGACGAGCTGGCCGAGCAGCTGCCCCGCAACGCGGTCAAGGAGGGCAACAACGATGTTCGGCTGCTGACGTCGCACGGCACCCGCTACAAGATCGCGGCGGCGACCCGGCGTGGTGGCCGGTCGCTGCGGATTGACCGGCTGATCATCGACGAGCTGCGTGAGCACTCGACGTGGCAGGCGTGGAACGCCTCGACGAACGCGATGACGGCCCGGCCGTTCGGGCAGGCGTGGGCCATCACCAACCAGGGCGACGAGTCCGCGGTCGTGCTGGAGTCGCTGAGGAAGTCCGCACTGACGTACCTGGAGACCGGCGTCGGTGATCCGCGGCTGGGCGTCTTCGAGTGGTCCGGCCCGGACGGGTGCGAGCTGGACGACGTCGAGGCCCTGGCGCAGGCCAACCCGAACGTCGGCAGGCGCACGCACTGGGATGACCTGCTCGGCCCGGCCCGGCGTGCGAAGGCGGCCGGCGGCGAGGAGGAGAGCGGCTTCCGGACCGAGGTGCTGTGCCAGCGGGTCCGGCTACTTGATCCGGCCATCGACCCCCGGCGCTGGAAGGCGTGCTGCGACCCGGGTGCGCTCGATGACGCACCGGCGTTCGCGGCGTGCGTGGACCTCTCGCCCGACGGCACCCACGCCACCCTTGCGGTGGCGGCCGTCCTCGAGGATGGCCGGGTCCGGGTCGAGACGGTCGCCGAGTGGACCGGCCCGGCCGCGGCCGCCGGGCTGGAACGCGATCTGCCCGGGTGGATCGAGCGGAACCGGCCGAAGGCGCTCGGCTGGTTTCCCGCGGGCCCGGCCGCCGCGGTGGCGGCGAGCCTGGCGGACCGGCGCAAGGACGGCGTGCGGGGCTGGCCGCCGCGGGGCGTGCGGGTGGCGGAGATCCGGGGCGAGACCACCGCGGCGACCATGGGCCTGGTCAAGGAGGTCACCGCGCGCACGCTGGCGCACTCCGGTCAGGAGATGCTCGACGCCCAGGTGGCCGGTGCCGAGCGGGCGACCCGGGGCGACGGCTGGGTGTTCACCCGCAAGGCCGGGCCGGTCGATGCGGTGTACGCGGTGGCCGGCGCGGTCCAGCTGGCCCGGACGTTGCCGAAGCCGCGCCGGGTCTCGCGCCGGGTGATCGCCGGACCGGCCTGATTCGGCACGTCACCGTTTCGTATTAGGCGTTGTATCATGCCGATCATGGGATGGTGGTCAGAGGTCGCGGCGAGGGTGCGTGATGCGGTCGCCGTGCCGCGGCCCCTGACGCTCGACCTCCAGCCGCTGGAGACGTTCGCGGCGGGCGATCTGGCGCCGCAGCCGGTCGACCGGCTGCTGACCGCGATGAAGAACGGCACCGGCCCGGTCACCCGCGACCAGGCGCTCTCCGTCGCCGCCGTGCAGCGTGGCCGCAACGAGCTGTGCTCGATCGCGACGCTGCCGCTGCGGCTCTACCGAGGTCTGAACGTGGTCGACTCGGCACTGTTTCGCCAGTACGACCCGGACGTCCCGAACGTGGTCCACATGTCGATGACGATCGAGGATCTGGCGTTGGAGCGGGTCGCCTGGTGGGAGGTCACCGGGCAGGACTTCGACGGGTATCCGGCGTCGGTGCGCCGGCTCGATCCGGCCACCGTGACGACGATCGATCCGAAGACCGGCAAGGCGCACCCGACCGGCAAACTCGTCTGGATCGACCGCGGTGATGGCCGGTCGTGGCAGCCGCATCCGGCCGCGCTGATGATCCGCTTCGATTCGCCGAACCCCGGTGTGCTGAAGGCGAACTCCCGATCGATCCGGATCGCGATCGCGCTCGATGCGATCACCGAGATGTACGCGAGCAACCCGGCGCTGCGCGAGTACTTCACCGATGCGGACGGCGACGTCGAGCCGATGGCCGATGACGAGATCGAGCCGTTCCTCGCCGACTACGGGGCGATGCGGCAGACCCGCCCGTACGGCTGGATCCCCGGCAACGTGAAGCGCGCCGACGTGTCGTCGCCGTCGCCTCGCGATCTCACGCTGGTCGAGCTGCGCGCCGAGGTGAACCTCGCGATCGCGAACGGGCTCGGTGTCGATCCCGAGGACCTTGGCGTATCGACGACGAGCAGGACGTATTTCAACGGCGTCGATCGGCGCCAGGAGAAGGTCAACCGCACGTACGCGCCGTTCATGGCCGCGATCACCGACCGGCTGTCGATGGGTGACGTCACCCGGCGCGGCTACGCGCCGCGGTTCGACCTCGCCGACTTCCTCAAGCCCGACCCGCTCGGGCAGGCCACGTACTGGAAGGCGCTCAAGGACATGGGTGTGACCGACGCCGACGAGATCCGCGGCTGGGCCGGCCTGTCCGGGCCCGCGCCGAAGAGCGACCCGGCCGTGGCCGTGCCGGCGGAGAGCGCCGGCCGGGCCGGGCGCCGGTTCGACGGCGGCGGTCCGGCGTACGTCTTCCACGCCGCGGACTTCGCGGGCGAGGCGACCGCGCCGACGGTCGACCGGCAGGCCCGGACGATCACCGGCCTGGCCGTGCCGTACAGCGCGGTCGCGAGCAAGTACGGCCTGAAGTACTCGTTCGCGCCCGGCTCGCTGGAGTACTCCGACCCGGCGCGGATGGCGCACCTGAAGGACCACACCACCCCGGTCGGCTTCCATCGCTCGGTCAAGGACACCCCGGCCGGGCCAGTGGTGGAGCTGGCCGTGCTCGACGGGCCGGAGGGCTCCCCGGCCAAGGCCGAGCGCGACCAACTGCTCTACGACGCCGAGCACGGCCTCTACTCCGGCCTGTCGATCGGCGTGGACTTCTCGATCGACCCGGCTGACGGGGATGTCGAGTTCGACGCGGAGACCGGCGTCTACACGGTCCTGCGGGCGACCTGGCGCGAGACCAGCACCACCTACATGCCCGCTTTCGACGACGCCCGCGTGACCAAGGTGGCCGCGAGCCTGACAGGAGGAACCATGAAGTGCCCCCACTGCGGGCTCGCACACGCGCCCGGCATCGCCTGCGCGACCTTCGCCGCACAGCTGCGCACCGACCCCGCCCCGGCCCCGGCTGTCGAGCCGCCCGCGACCCCGCAGGGCGCGGCGACCTTCGAGCAGTTCCAGGCGTGGATGACCGCCCAGCAGTCCGGCGCCCAGCCGGCCGAGGGCCCGATCCTGGTCAACCCGAACCCGGGCGTCGCCCAGGTGAACGAGCCGCAGCCCTACCGGTTCGACCGGCACGGCAACCTGCGCGCCGGCTCCCACGACTTCAGCTCGGACCTGCTCGCCGGATGGCGCTCCGGCGGCGGCGGTGACCAGGCGGCGCGCGACCGTGCGGAGAGCTTCGTGCGCGAGGCGTTCGAGCGGCGCGAGCTGGGCAACACCGCCCCGCACGAGGCGGGCCAGCAGTTCGCGGTCACCCCGGCCAACGTGGTCAACCTCAACTACCCGACCAACCGGACGGACCTCTACGTCGACCAGCTCGACTACCAGTACCCGCTGTACGCGGCGACCAACAAGGGCACCCTCGACGCGGTCACGCCGTTCATCATCCCGAAGTTCTCCGCCAGCTCGGGCCTGGTCGCCGACCACACCACCGGCACCGAGCCGACCCCGGGCGCGTTCACCGCGACCGCGCAGACCATCACCCCGTCGGCGGTCAGCGGCAAGGCCGAGATCACCAGGGAGGCGTTCGACCAGGGCGGCAACCCACAGATGAGCGGCCTGATCTGGAAGCAGATGGTCCGCGGCTGGTACGAGGCCCTGGAGGCGTACGTCCAGGCGCAGCTGGTCGCGAACGCGGCGAGCATCACCGACATCACGCTCACCACCGCCGCGACCGACACCACCCTCGACGGACTGCTCGCCGACGCGATCGTGCCGCTCCAGTACATCCGGGGCGGCGACCGGTTCCGGACCGTGTTCACCCAGATCGACCTCTACAAGGTCCTGGTCAAGGCCAAGGACAGCACGGGCCGGCGGCTCTACCCGTCGCTGGGTGCGATGAACGCGGTCGGCTCCGCCGATCCCCGGTACGGCTGGGTCGAGGCGCACGGCAAGCTCTGGGTCCCCGCCTGGGCGACCGCGGCGACCGGCTCCGTGGCCGCATCCTCGTGGATGTTCGACCCGGACGTGGTCTGCCTCTGGGCGTCCGCCCCGCAGCGCATCGACCTCCAGTGGCGGGTCGCCTGGGTCGACATGGGGATCTGGGGCTACAAGGCGTTCGGGATCACCGACTACACCCGCACCCGCGAGCTGGTCTACGACCCGGTGTAACCGGCCCGGCGGCGGCCGCTCCTCTCCGGGCGGCCGCCGCCCCCCGCCGCCCGAAACCCACCCCGATCAGGAGGCCGCCATGGCGGAGACCAAGGAAGAGATCAGCGCAGAGCGCGACCGGCTGCGCACCGAGAACGAGTCGCTGCGCGCCCAGCTGGCCGCGAGCAACAAGGTGACGCTCGACTTCACCGGCACGGCCCTGGTGCCGCACCGGTTCCAGCTCTCCGAGGGCGACCGTGCCGAGCTGGAGATGCGCGGCCAGGTCAACATCGGCGGCAAGCTGATGACCCGCGACGAGGTCCGCGAGCTGCTCGACGAGGACCAGCGCGACGTCATCCTCGGCGACGAGGCGTAGGCGGTCGCCGTGGGCTGGAAGCCGGACTACATCACCACCGCGGACCTGAAGCTGTACCTGAAGGTCGACGACGCGGTGGACGATACCCAGCTGGCGACCTGGTGCACAGCGGCATCCCGCGCGATCGACAAGAAGTGCAACCGGCAGTTCGGCCAGCTGGCCGCGGCCGCGAGCCGGGTCTACCGGCGCCCGGCGTACTACGAGCCGTCCAGTCAGCTCTGGATGGTCGAGATCGACGACGTCCAGGACTCGACCGGCCTGACCGTCGGCGGCGTGGCGTACGCCAGCTCGGGCGCGACGCTGCTACCGGACAACGCGTCGGCCGACGGTGTGCCCTGGACCCGGCTCGGCTTCGCGACCTGCCCGACCGCGCCGCTGACCGTCGTGGCCAAGTGGGGCTGGACCACCGTCCCGGCGCAGGTGGTCGGCGCGGCCAAGCTCCAGGCGAACCGGTGGAACAAGCGCCGCAACTCCCCGCTCGGCGTTGCCGGATCGCCCGACCAGACCTCTCAGATCCGGCTGCTGGCCCGGCTCGACCCCGACGTCGCCACCATCCTGACCGGGCTCTCCCGGCGCCGGAAGGTGGGCTGAGCGGTGGACCTGGAAGCCGTCTCCACCGAGATCGGGACCGCGCTGGCCGGGATCATCGGCCTGCGCATCCCGGCATGGGGCGTCGAGTCCGTCGAGCCGCCGGCCGCGATCGTCGCCCTGCCGGACCGGATCGACTTCGACGAGACGTACGGGCGCGGCAAGGACCACTACCCGGACCTGCCGGTGGTGATCCTGGTCGGCGCCCCGGAGGACCGGGCGTCCCGCAAGGCCCTCGCCGCCTACGCGGCCGGCTCGGGCAGCAAGAGCGTCAAGGCCGTGCTGGAGGCGTACGCCTGGACCACCTGCGAGTCGGTGCGGGTGGCGTGGGCCGAGTTCGACCAGGGCGCCGAGTACGCCGGTACGCCGCTGCTCGCGGCGATCTTCCACCTCGACATCATCGGAAAGGGCGCCTGAGCCATGGCCACCTCGCACGGCAAGAAGACGGTCATCACGGTGGCCACCAAGGACATCAGCCCGTTCACGAAGACCAGCAGCTACGAGCGCAGCGCGGACGTGCACGACGTCGGCGGGTACGGCGCCGACGACAAGGTCAAGGCCGGCGGTCAGCGCGACGCGAAGTTCACCTGCGGCGGGACGTACGACAACACCGCCAGCACCGGGCCGCGCAACGCGCTGCACGCCAACGTCGGCACCACGATGGCGGTCATCCGCAAGGTCGAGGGCACCGGGACCGGCCTGCCGCAGGACGCGTTCTCCGCGGTGCTGACCAAGTACGTCGAGACCAACCCCGCCGACGACTACGTGTCCTGGTCGGCCGAGTTCGAGATCTCCGGCGCCATCACCACCACCACCCAGGCGTAAGGAGCCCGGCCATGGCCCACCTCACCCGCGAGCAGATCCTCGCCCGCAAGCTCGGCCGCGGCACGGTCACCCTGCCCGGCGGCGAGACCGTGGCGATCCGGGCGCTCACCCGCGACGAGGTCCTGACGATGCAGGAGATCGACGACCTGCGCGAGCGGGACAACTTCATCGTGGCGACCGCGCTGACCGACCCGGTGCTGTCCATCGAGGACGTGGCGGCGTGGGGCGCGGCCGGTGACGCCGGCGACCTGGCCGCGATCACCGACGAGGTGGCCGTGCTGTCCCGGCTCAAGCAGGGCGCCGGGAAAAGCGGCGTACAGGGATCTTGAGGACGATCCCGAGCTGGAGTTCGAGTTCCTGCTCGCCAAGGACCTCGGGATGACGGTGGCCCGGATGCGGGCCGAGATGGACAGCAGCGAGTTCGTGCTCTGGTCGCGGTTCTACGCCCGCCGGGCGCAGGCCGACGAGCTGGAGCGGCTGAAAGCGGGAGGGTGAATGAGATGGCCGAGGCGATCCGGATCACGGGTCTGCGCGAGCTCCAGGCCGCCCTGCGGCGCACGGACAGCACCCTGCCGAAGCAGTTGCGGATCGCGCTGAACAAGGCCAGCGACGAGGTGATCGACTACGCCTCGCCGCGGTTCCCGCGCCGGACCGGCCGGGCCGCGGCGTCGCTCAAGGCCCGGTCGACGCAGCGCGCCGCCAGGGTCGGGCTCGGCGGCCGCCGTGCCGCGTACGCGCCGTGGCTGGTCTACGGCGGGCAGGGCCGCAAGCACGGGCGGCCGGCGCCCCGCCCGTTCGTCAAGCAGGGCCGCGACTTCGGCCCGTACGCCGCGCTGGACCGCCGCCGGGAGCGAATCACCGAGATCCTGGAGCAGGCGATCGGTGACGTGGCCCGCGACGCAGGGCTGGAGGTCTCCTGATGGCCGGGAACACCGTGCAGATCACGTTCGCCGGAGACACCCAGTCGGCGGAGAAGGCGTTCGACCGGGTCGGCGCCGGCGCCCGGGACATGGGCCGCAAGGTCGAGGAGTCCGGCGACGCGTTCGACCGCGCGGGCGAGCGCGCCGACGCCGTCGACACCAAGGCCATGGGCTTCCGCGACACCCTGACCGGCATCCAGGACGGCGCCGCGGGCATCAAGCGCGCCGCCAGCGGGGACTGGGGTTTCGAGACGCTGCTGCTGCTCGGCACCGGCGTCGGCGACCTGGCGTCCGGCCTCTACAACTTCCTGATCCCCGCGCTGAAGGGGACGAAGATCGCGCAGCTGGGCGTCAACTTCGCGTTCCTCACCTCGCCGATCACGTGGATCATCATCGGGATCGTGGCCCTGGTCGCCGCGTTCGTGATCCTGTGGAACAAGAGCGCAGCGTTCCGCAACTTCTGGATCGGCCTGTGGAACGTGATCAAGAAGGCCGCGTCCGGGGCGTGGGATTGGATCAAGACCTCGGCGGGCAAGGCGTGGGACTTCCTGAAGAAGATCCCCGGCTGGATCGGCTCGGCGTTCAAGAGCGTCGCGAACGCGATCCTCTGGCCGTACAAGACCGCGTTCAACGGCATCGCCCGCGCCTGGAACGCCACCGTGGGCCAGCTCTCCTGGTCGGTCCCGTCCTGGGTCCCGTTCATCGGCGGCAACTCGATCTCCGTCCCGAACTTGCCCACGTTCCACGCCGGCGGTACCGTGCCCGGCGCCCCGGGCGACTACGTGCCGATCCTCGCGATGGCCGGAGAGCGCGTCTCGGCCACCGGCGGCCGCGACGGCGACAGCGGCGGCTGGGTGGTCATCCGCGGTGACGCGGTGCTCGACGCGCTGATCCAGGCGATGGCCTCGCGCGTCTCGGCCACCGGCGGGCGGGCCGCGCAGCTCGGGATCCGGATCGCCTGATGGCCAACGTGCTCGACCTGACCACGCTGCTCTACGTCGACGGCGCCTGGACGGCGTACCCGTCGTACGCGGACGACGGGTGGAGCGTGCAGATCGGCCCGGACGTCGAGACCGGCACCCGGCCGTCCAAGCTGACGTTCACGCTCCAGAACCCCGACCTGTCGATGGATCCGACCAACGTGTCGTCGGCGCTCTACGGCAAGATCGGCCGCAACACCCCGGCGCGGATCCGGATCAACGGCGTCACCCTGACGATGGCTGAGGCGTCCAGCTGGCAGCCCGACCGCACCCCGGAGCACCAGCCGGGCACCGGCCGCGGCCGGTCGTGGGTCGACCTGACCGCCGAGGGCGTGCTGCGCCGGCTGGCGCGCTGGACCGAGCCGCTCGCCTCACCGATGCGCCGCCAGATCGGCTCGTACGCCTCGCTGGTCGGCTACTGGCCGCTGGAGGACCCGTCCGGCGCGGCCACCCTCGCCGCGGTCAAGGGCGGCGCGGCGACCTACGCCGGCACGGTGACGCTGGGCGGCGACGACGGGCCGGGCGGCTCCGGCGAGTGCCTGACCGTCGGCACGGACACCACGATCCGGGGCGCGTTCGACTCGCCCGGGGTCAACGGGTGGCAGATCTGCTGGACGGCGAAACTCGCCGCGGTCCCGGGCTCGTCGACCGCCATGCCGCTGTTGAACTGGACCGATTCGGTGGGCCGCACCTGGATGTGGACGGTCAACGACACCCAGTTCGGGATCATCGTGCTCGACCCCGACGGCGTGCTGCTCAAGACGTCCACCGTGTCGTTCGGCACGACGCCGGTCACCAGCTGGATCCGGTTCCGGGTCAAGGCGACCGTGTCCGGATCGACGGTCACCTTCGAGCCCGCCTGGTACAACCAGGACGCATCGATCATCACCGGCTGGTCGGACACGTTCTCCAGCTCGTTCACCGGCCGCCTGCGAGCCTGGTCGATCGAGGGCAACACCCACATCGGCGGCGCCGCCTACGCGCACCTGTTCGGGGTCACCGACACCAGCCTCGACCTGACCGGCAGCTACAACGCGGTGGCGGCGTTCAACGGCTACCGGACCGAGCTCGCCGGGAACCGGTTCCAGCGGCTACTCACTGAGCAGGGCCTGGCCGCCGCGCTGGTCGGCAGCGCCGCCGACACGGTGCCGATGGGCCGGCAGAAGCCCGGCATCCTGGTCGACCTGCTCACCGAGTGCGCGGTCACCGACGGCGGCCTGATCTACGACTCCCCGCTGGTCGCGGGCGAGCTGACCATGCGCACCCGCCGCGACATGATCAACCGGACGCCCGCGCTCACCCTCGCCCGCACCGACCTGGCACCCGGGCTGCGCAAGGTCGTCGACGACGTCGACGTGGCCAACACGGTCACCGTGACCAACTCCGACGGCACCACCGCCACCGCGACGCTGACCACCGGCGCCCTGTCGACCGCGGTCCCTCCGGCCGGGGTCGGCGCCTACAAGGTCGGCATCGACGTCAGCCAGTCCGCCTCGCTCGTCCTCGCCGACCGGGCGAACTGGGAGATGCGCAAGGGCACCCTCGACCGGCCGCGATACACCGCGATCACTGTCGACCTGCTCGGGCATCGATCCCTGACCGACACGGTCACCGCGATGCGGCCGGGCGACTGGATCGCATTGACCGGCGTCGAGCCGGACACGGTCTCGCTGAGGGTCATATCGATCGACCGCAAGGGCGACGCGGTCCGCGACACGGTCACGTTCACCTGCCTGCCCGCCGAGCTCTGGCAGGTCGCCGTGATCGATACGAGCCGCAAGGACTCCCGGTCGACCACCCTCGCGTCGGCGCTCACGAGCACGGCGACCAGCGTGCCGATCAGCACGGTCAACCCGGTCGAGGTGTGGTCGACCACCGGCGTGCCGTACGACATCAGGATCGGCGGCGAGCGGATGACCGTGACCGCGTGTACCACCGCGGCCGGAACCGGCCCGTACACCCAGACCATGACCGTCACCCGGTCGGTCAACAGCGTGGTCAAGGCCCAGACCTCCGGCGCCGAGGTGCACCTGTTCGACCAACGCCGCATCGGACTACGGAGGGCCTGACCATGGCATCAGGAGACGTACTGGCCAACGCGGAGATCGCGACCCGGGTCGGGCAGAACACCATCACCGCGAACACGTCCACGTTCACCGCCGAGACGCTCATCGTCAGCGTCACGGTCAACGTCGAGGCCGGCAAGCGCTACAAGATCTCCGGCGAGCTGCGCCCCTGCGCCAGCGCGGTCGCGTCGCCGTCCGCCGAGTGCAACATCGTGCGCATCCGCGAGGACTCCCTGACCGGCACCCAGGTCCAGGCCGCGCAGGTCTACCTCGCCACCGCGTCCACCGCGGGCTTCCAGGTCGTGCTCTACGCCGACTACACCGCGGTGGCGACCGGCACCAAGACGTTCGTCCTGACCTCGATCCGCCAGGCCGGAGCGAACACCCACTTCGTCACCGCCGGCACCACCGCGCCCGGCGTCATCACCGTCGACTACCTGCCGACCTAGGAGATCGATTCACGTGAAACAGCTGACCTGGCCCACCGTCGGGTTCCTCGCGGTGCTCGGCGCGGTGATCGTCGCGCTCGCCACTCTCGCGCACTGGGGCTCCGGCGAGATCACCACCGTGACCGCGATCCTGTTCGGTGTCGGCGGCGGCGCGGCGGTGGCCGGCGCCGTGTCCGGCCGCGTCGACGAGGTCCACAAGGAGACCACCGCGCAGACCGAGACGATCAACACGATCGAGCGGCGTACCAACGGCGAGCTGGACGCCCGGATCGCCGCCGGCGCGAAGAGCGCGGCCGAGCAGGTCCTCGCGACCCTGCGCGAGCAGGGGGTGATCTCCTGATGGCCGCCGCGGTGCTCGTGCCCTGCCTGGTGCAGCTGCGCACCGAACTCGACGCGCTGAACCCGGACCGGGACAGGGCGTCCGACGGCTGGATCGGCGACGCGGCCCACCAGGCGCGCGTCAGCGACCACAACGACGACGAGTCCGGCGCGGTCCCGATCCACGACGCGGACACCATGCACGAGGTCCACGCCCTGGACGTCGACCCCGACGGCCTGCCCATGGACGAGATCGTCGCCGGGATCCTCGCGCGGTGCCGCTCCGGCGCCGAGGACCGGCTCCGCTACATCATCTGGTGGGGCTGGATCTACGAGGCGTCGAACGGGTGGAAGCAGCGCGCCTACACCCGTTCGGACAACCACCACGGGCACGCGCACTTCAGCGCGTCCTACACCACCAAGTACGAGGCGGACACGTCTCCCTGGCTCACGGAGGTCCCGTTGCTCACCGACGCAGACAAGGCCTGGCTCACCGGACAGATCAAGGCCCAGGTGATCGCCGCGCTCAAGACCGACGGCGTCGTCACCGCCCCGCCGTCCGCCGCCAGCGTGAAGACGAACCCGAGCTGGGCGGCGACCAGCGCGCTCACCGACGCGTGCGAGCGGATCCGCCAGGTCGAAGGCAAGGTGGACACCATCGTCGCCGCGGTGAAGCCCGCGGCCTGACCTACTGCTCGAGCACCGGCCTGGCCAGCTCGGGCCGGTGCTCGGCGATCCACGCCTCGATGTCCGCCTCCAGCCACACCCGGCCCCGGCGGATCTCGGCGGCCGGCGCCGGGAAGTCCGGGCGGCTGGCGAGCTGGTTGATCCGCTGCCGGGAGCAGCCCAGGCGCATGCGGATCTCGTAGATGCCCATCAGGGGCAGGCGCCGGGTCACCAGCGCCCCGAGTTCTTCCGCTCGTCGTCCCGCCAGGCGTGGGCCGCGTTGACCCGCTCGCGGTAGGCGACGGTGCGCATCACGGTGCACGGATAGGCCGCGAGGCCGCACCGGCAGATCACCCGCCAGGGCGCGAACCAGCGGCGACGTCGGCCGTGTATCGGGTATCGATCCTTGCCCATCAGGTGCCTCCCACCCGTGAGGCTGCTCAAGGACGACGGCGGGCGGGCTACGGGGGGACCGCACCCGCCGCCGCCAGGCCGCGACGCCACAACGGGCCTGTGTCACCACACCCGAGGCTGGTCGCCACCTGGAGGGGAGGTTACAACGTGATGCGTAGCGTTGACTAGTAGTGAAGATATAGCGCTACTGACAAGTGGTCACGCCATAGCGTGATCGTCATGTCTAGGCCGAGGGTGATGGGTGCGGCGGAGATCGCCGAGCGCCTCAAGGTCACGCGCCAGCGCGCCTACCAGATCACCGCCCGCCGTGACTTCCCCGAGCCGTTGGCGACCCTTGCGATGGGGCAGGTCTGGCTTGCTGACGACGTCGAAGCATGGATCCGCACGAACCGGCCGCACCTCGACGAGCCCGAGGGGGAGTAGCCCGCCCCGGCGGGGGAGCGGGCCACCCAGAGATCAGCCGTCGATCAGGTCGGCGGCGCGGATCAGGAGCTGGCCCAGGTGCCGCGCGTACTGCGGCATGAGCAGGTAGTCCTCCAGCCGCACCTTCGGAGCGGTGCGGACGCCGGTGGCCCGGTTGAAGGTGGTCTCGACGTTCACACTGACCACGCCGTTCTCGCCGACCTGAGGCACGAACGTGTCCTCCGAGCTGCAGTCGCGGAACTGGCCATCGTCCGGGTGCGTGCCGTTGCACCAGGCCGGGCACGCCGGCGGCTGGACCCACTCGCTCTCCGGCGGGGTGGGGGCGACGCCCTCCGAGAGCAGCGCGTTGAGGCGGGAGACCAGGTAGGCCGGGTCACCATCTGGGTCGATCGCGAAGCCCAGATCGGCCGCGCGGCTAGCGAAGGCGCGGAGGTCGACTTCGCTGATCCGAGGGCCGGCCGGGCTGTAACCGGCGAAGTAGTAGGTCACGACGCGCTCGATGTCGATCTCGTCCCGGTGGGCCCAGAGGCTGAGGATCGCGATCGCCGCGGTGCGGTCGATCGGCTGAAGGTGACGGAGTGCCGATAGCGCGGCCTGAACGAACTGGGGCATGATGCCCATGGGTCGCCTCCTGGGGCGATCAAGGGCCCGGCCGGTGTTCCACCACCGCGATTCCGGGCCCGTCCTGTACAGCAAGGGACTGTGGCCCGCACGATCGTTGTTGACCTCTGTTTTTGCTGGTCACTACAGCGCTTATAGCTGAAGTGCTCATAATCCCCCGGTCACCCGGCTACGCCCGGCCGGGACAGGACGCGGCTCTCCCCGGAGAGGGAAAGCAGGGACACGCTCGCATCCCCGCAGAGAAGGGCAGGAAACGCGCAGCGCAACCGGGCCATCGGGCGCGGCCACCGCACCGTGGGGTCTGGGGTCGCCCCCAGGTGAGTAAAGGTGGGCCGGACGTTGCACCATGCGAACCGCCCGATCATTGTCACCGGCGATCCATTTCCAAGACGTTTGACCAGTTCAAGGGTCATTCGGCCGGCCCGCTAGCCTGGCCGTCTTGGACGGCTGCGCTACCAGGCCGGGAGGCCGAGATGGCGTCGTACTTCAGCCGCGAACCTGGGCACGCCGGTGCGTTGGAGAAGGACGAGGATTTCCGGCACGGTGTTCGGCGCCCGCCGGTAGGACGCGGCTTGGTGACGAAGCACATTCATGGTCAAGCCGGGGTAGAGATCGAGTTGGTCGAGGAGGAAGTCGTCGGGGTGAATGGCGGCGATGTCGTAGGGCTTGAGGGCCGTCTCGGGGAAGTCGCTGAGATTGAAGGTGACGATGGCTTCGGCATTGGCGCGTACACCCGCAGCCAGAACGTGCCGGTCCTTGGGATGGTTCGTCATGCCATCGATGAGTGACTCGTAGCCGGCGACCAGGGCATCGGGGAATGACTGGCGCATCTGGCCGAGCCGCCGGTCGACCCGGTCCGGTGGCAGGCCACGCTCAATGAGGTTGCGCCGCAGCTCGGCGAAGACGTCGGCCGACCAGAGCGGCCGGTACGCGGAGGCTTCGGCAAGGCGAAGCAGCGTGTCGCACAGGTAGGCCGGGTAGAGCACGCAGGTGTCAGAGCGCGTTTTAGATGTGGTCACCCGGGCGTGTTGAAGGTGCGGCGGGGCTTGCGGACGGCCGGTCCGCCGCGGTCGAGCCAGCCGAGCATGCC
>NZ_JBFAYF010000049.1:0-73942 GCF_040681165.1 Actinoplanes sp. NPDC051851
CACCGCGTCAAACGCCCCACCGACCACGGAACCCGCCACCCCGAACCAGCGATACCCATCGTGGCCTGCCCAAACGCCTTAAATTAACGGCATTGAGGCATGAGGTGGCAAGGGGAACGCGGCTTCGCCATCCTGATCGGGCGCTGGAGGACCCTTCGCCGCACCACCGCCAGTCCACGCAGAACCGGTGACATCGTCGCCGCCGCGCTCCACCTGACCCATTTCGAATACAAATACCTACCCCGATCTTGCTGAGATCACTTCAATAATTGCCTCTTTCCTGAAACCATTCTTCCAACGTCGAATCGCGAAGGTCGACCCGGGCGAAGGAGCGCCCATCCACCGAACTCCCCCGCAAGTGCCAGTACCGACAGCCGGCTCCCTCGAACCGACAGTCCTCGATCGCCGCATCGACGATCCGCAGGTTCGCGAGCTTCGCACCGGAAAGGTCGACACGACGAATCCGGACGCCGCTCAACTCACGAAAGATCGCCGGAAAAGTCATGCACCGGAGATCAGCCCGACCATCGACCTCCTGAAGGCCGATACCATCCAGTGCCTCGTTCCGCAGGATCCGCTGCTGTGCGGTTCGCGCCAGGTCACGACCCGCAGCAGAAGTCCACCGCTTCTTCAGAGCGGCTACATCCTTCACTATTTCCATAGGATTCCGATCCATCGCCCATTTTCGGAAACATCCCGACTGGCTGCCGGCGAGCCCTGGATCCTTCCTGGATGGCGAATCGCGAATGATAGCCGACCCGAAGACTCACTTACAGATCCGACGACTCTATGTAGTCGCCGATAGCTACGTCATTCAGTAGCGTGTACCAGAATCCCGGATCCTCTCTGAAGACAGTTCCGTCGATGCCAGACAAGGCGCGGCCAAGGCTCTCACTGAACAGCTCCAACTCCTCCTGCTCACTGTCTCGATTTCCGTACGGGCATCCCCGAATAAACTCCGCTATGCAGCTATCGAATGCCTGCGGCGACGCGTTGACGTGCCCGATTTCAGCATCCGAACCATTGCTCGCGATAGCCACTTCACCCGTGTCGACATCCACACAGAACAGGCCGGCATCGTCGGTTCCATCCGTACCGATCACGATGAACTCACGGCCCTCGAAAATTTGAGGATAAGCCGCCACGGGAAACAAAAAAGGATTTCCCGCAGGAAGGCCCCGACGCGACAGGTAATCCCGCGCCTCCGATTTCCGAATCAACGCGATAACGCTTTCTTCGTACCGAAACCTAGACTCCGGATTCCCGAGAGTCACCATATCTCCGCCGCAGCGTCCACAAACATCCCCTTAATTGCGGCGGCCTGCTCTTTTTTGAAGCAGTGCCTACGGGCACAGTTGATCAACTGCGCCAGTCTCCACAACGAACAGCCGAGCCGCCTGATGACCCACCTATCCGATTACCCCCGAACAAGCTTCAGAACCGTAACTAAGTTCAAATTCCGCATTGAGGAAGTGGGTGAACGATGGCCAGGTCATCAACGGTTCCGGACGCCGTTCCGTATAGAGCACGACCTCGGGATCCGGCACGGTGACGTCGGTCATCCAGTACACCTGGTACCCCTGATGCATCGCGAACACCAGAACACCCGGCGGGCGCGGCATGCCGCCCTCGTCCTCTGCGAAGAACTCCTCGACATCCTCCGGCAGACTGAGGATCTCCGGAAAGAAGCCGTCCGTACCCCTGAGCAGCTCTCCCGCGCTGACACCGAGTTGAGAGAGAAAGTCGAGGTAGACCCGCGGCAATCGCTCCACACCCCAGGATTCGCAAAGCCGCCGGAGACCGTCGGCATCCACGCCTCGCACAGGGCCGCCACCCAAGTCCCGCACACGCCGGGCGATCTCATCAACAGTGAGCATGCCTATCCCCCACGCGATTCCCCTGGTCTCCCATCCGGCACGCCTGGCACTGTGCCGAAGTCATTCGGCGCCGCGATCCGGCCAGGCAAGGATGCACCTGTTGACCTGTCGGCCGAAACGGGCCTCGATCTCCCGGGGCGGGAGGCGGAACTCGGCCAGAGCCCAGCTGAAGATCGCCGCGGCGAGACCCTCCTCCTGAAAATCCGACTCGACATAGCGAACATCGCGGACGGAGACGGTGATCGGCCGTCCGGGCACTGACCGCATGATCTCCTCCGCCAGTGGAGTCAGCCAACGTGCGAACACGGCAACCTTAGCCGCAGGGATCGGCCGCGTCGCCGCCCGCCCGGAGGTCCAGAGGCCCGGACACACGGCGGCATCCTCCGGCTCCGCCCTCGCGGCTGAAACCGTCTCCGCCCGCAGCGACACCCCGATACACCACGCGCCCTTCAGCGCCCGATACCGCGCGGGCCGGACCGTGCCCCACACGCGGTTCCGGTCGGGACCGGAGCCACCGTCCATCCACGAAAACCCGAATCCCCACGAAACCATTCAACTATCACTGTTGACCACGCCCACCAGGTCGGCGATCGAGCCGCACACGTGCGCACTGGCAATCACACTTGCGGGCGCCAAGGCAACCAGCGGCGAGGGAACACCACTGCCCCACGAATCCCAGCCATCGAAGAAGAGGTGGTCGTCCAGGAACTGTCCGTAAGGTCCCAATCTTCCGACCTGAACGACCTTCACCGCCAACTCCTCGAGTAAGCCCTGAAGAGCAGCCCGGTCACCGTAATCTCGCGCCTCACTCCAGGAGCCACTCCAGGCTCCTGCAACGGGAACCTCAGCACCGGCCACGCACACCCAGAGCCGATCCGACGCGATGGCGTCGCCCCGAAGAATTACGAGGAAGAACCGCAATTCGTCACCGATGACTAATCTTAAAGGAGTCGTCACGGCGGAGAGATCACGAATTCGATCAAAGTGTCTGCTGACATTTCTCCAGACATTACCATTCTCGCAATCTCGGCCGTGCGGTGATGGCCACCGGTGATATAGATACGCGACGCAGGATAACTCCTTCACCGACGTCCGCCGACCGTTTCTGATCACACCGCCCCGTGCCGGCCGGGCCTGCCCCTCACCGGCGCCCGGCCGTTGGGCCTAGACGGCAGGTGCCCCGGCACGAAGCTGTTGGTGGTGCAGCTCTCGCCGCAGCCGTCGGCCTTGCCGTCGCCTCCTCCTCCGCTGGAAGCGGGCGAGGAACCCTTCGGGTGGGCGGATGCCTGGGCTGAACGCTGAGCGCTGTTACCGGTCTTCTTCGACGCGTTGGTGGCCTTGTTGCTGATCGTGTTGAGCTTGTCCGCGGCCTTCTTCTTCGCCGCCTGAGCCGCCTTCTTCGCCCGCTCCAAGGCCAGCTTCTTCGCGTTCACACGGCAGCCGCCCCCTTACTGGTCCCAGGCGGCGAGGAGCCGAGCCGCACCGTCGGTGACCTTGCCATGTCGGCCTCGGCTACCGGCGGTGGGCTTCCTTCATGTCGGTGTTCAGCAGCCCAGCGGCCTCGGCCGCATGGTGCTCGAGGTATCCGAGATCCGCACTCGCCGTCGAGAACGCCGCACCGGTCAGGTCGGGGCAGCCGAACAGGTCGATCTCCTGCAGGATCGCGGGCCATCCGTCGGCCTTCATCAGGGACGAGGAGTACTCGTTCCCGAGCGGGAAGCCGATGGCCTCTTCCGCCTGCCGGACAGCCTGTTCGGTGGCGGGGGAGCGGGGGCCGTCATGCCGCCACAACGCCTCGCGGTCCGCGTCACGGAGTAGCCGCTTGGCGGAGACCATGGCGCTGATCTCAGAGTCCCGGTCCACATTCATGGTCGTCGCCTGTCGTCATCGAGAACGAGAATCAGCCGGCATGCGGCCCGTGGCCTCGCCGCCAGCGCATTCTCCGCTGTGAAAGGGCGGCGGCTGCGCACGGTCTGCCGTGGAAGGGCGGCGGCTGCGCACGCTCGGGCGAGCGAGGGCCGCTCGTGTGCACGATCGACCACCGAGGGGCGCCGGCCGTCCACGGAACGCCCGCATCGTGGGCGGTGGGAGCACGCATTCGCTGTTCGTGTGCTTTGGCAGCCCTCCCCGGGGCCGCGGGCGCACACGGTCAGCGTTCGTGGATCCGTAGCGCCCCATTTTTTCAAGATCGACAACCCGCCGGGGGCCCACCCCGAACCGGGGGATTCCCCCACCCAACAAGAATTCTGCCGGAAATTGACGATCTTGGCAGGGGGGCTGTGGATAACCCCGCGGTGAGTCGACCGGCTCTGCCCGATGCGGCTGCTGCCGTGGAGACCGACGGTGTTGACGAGTCGTGAGCGGTACAGAACGGCCAGGGTGAGTGAAAAGCGGGGTTTTGTGCACGTCAAAGCCCGGGCCCTGGTAACGGGCGAGTGGGGCGGCTGGCAGAATTCGGGCGGTGCATGCGCCAGACGAGATGGTCGACGAGCCGGTGACGACGGCAGCCGGGAAGCCCGCGGACCGGTCCGGACCGGCGCGGACGGCCGGCTGGGGCTGGCGGGTGCACGGCCTGGTGCTCGGGAGTTACCTGCTGCTCGCCGTCGTCGTGCTGATCCAGCTGTGGCTGGATCCGAACGGGCGGGTGCTGGCCAGCAACGACGACGATCATGGCGTCTTCCTGTTCATGGTGACGCACGGTGAGCGGGTCGTGTTCGACGGGGCGTCGCTGTTCTTCGAGGACCGGCTGAACGTGCCGGACGGCGTGAACATGATGGCGAACACCTCGATCCTGGCGCTGTCGGTGCCGCTCGCGCCGGTCACGCACTGGCTCGGGGCCGGGGTCACCGTGGTGCTGCTGATCACGCTGGGACTCGCGGGTACGGCGGCGGCCTGGTATTGGCTGCTGCGGCATCTGGTGGGCAGCCCGCTGGCGGCGTGGATCGGCGGCGCCTGGTGCGGGTTCGCGCCGACGATGGTGTCGCACGCCAACGGGCACGTGAACTTCGTCAGTCAGTACGTGGTGCCGTTCATCGTCTGGCAGGTGCTGCGACTGCGCGAGCCGGGGCGGGTGTGGCGCGGCGGGATCACCCTGGGCCTGCTGATCGTGCTGCAGGTCTTCGTCAACGAGGAGACGCTGCTCTTCACGGCGCTGACACTGCTGGTCTTCGTGGTGGCTTACGCGGCGATGCGACCGCGTCTCGCACTGGAGGCGGCGGGCCGGTTCTTCGCGGGCGCGGCGGTGGCGGCGGGGACCGCGGGGGCGCTGCTGGCGTACCCGCTCTGGTACCAGTTCGCCGGTCCGAGCACCTATCACGGCCAGCCGTTCTCGGCCGACATGTACGCCACCGACCTGCTCTCGATCGTCGCGTACGCGCGGCAGTCGCTGGCCGGCAACGGTGCGCTGACCCGGGAACTGAGCGTGAGCGCGACCGAGGACAACACGTTCTTCGGGCCGGCCGGGCTGGTGATGATCGTGGTGGCGATCGTGATGCTGTGGCGGTCGGTGGCGATCCGGGCCGCGGCGATCGCCGGGCTGGTGCTGCTGGTGGTGTCGATGGGGCCGAGCCTGCACGTGGGCGGCTGGGACACCGGCATCCCGCTGCCGTTCGGGCTGGTCAGCAAGGTGCCGATCATCGACCTGGTGAGTGTGACCCGGTTCGCGATGGTCCCGGCGACGATCGCCGGGGTGCTGCTGGGCCTTGCCGCGGACCGGATCTCGGGCCAGGGGACGACGAAGCGCAGATGGTTCTGGGCCGGGATGGTGCTGGCCCTCGTGCCGCTGATCCCGAAGCCGCTGCCGGTCGTGCAGGGCGTCACGCTGCCGGCGTTCATCACGGCCGGAACCTGGAAGCAGTACGTGCCGGACGGCCGGACGCTCGTCCCGGTGCCGCTGCCGGAGGTGACCACCGGCCGGGAGGCGATGCGCTGGGCGGCCCTCGCGCACCTGGAGTTCGCGGTGCCGCGCGGCTACTTCATGGGCCCGGCGAACCCGCCGCTCGACGACACCGGGTCGTGGCACGCGCCGGCCACCTATACATCGGATCTGCTCTGGCGGGTAAGGGAGTACGGGATCACCCCGTACCTCACCGAGGCGGACCGGGAGCGGATCAGGACGGACCTCATCCGCTGGCGGGCGTCGGTGGTGGTGCTCATTCCGGAGGTACGCAACGTCGCCGCGCTGCGGACCGTGCTGGTCGCCGCCCTCGGTGAGCCCCAGCACATCGGCGGCGTCGACGTCTGGGACGAGCGAGACCTCCCGGTCACCTCGAACGGATGACGGGGAATGCCCGGGATCTGAGACACGCTGCGTCTAGGCCGACAGAAAATGTCGTACCTCGCCGCTAGAGTGGCTCGGTTCGCTTTCATACACCTGTACGGAGAGGCTGGCAGTGGCCGACCGTTTGACAATCCGTGGCGCCCGCGAGCACAACCTGCGTGACGTCAATCTCGACCTGCCCCGGGACGCCATGATCGTCTTCACCGGGCTCTCCGGGTCGGGCAAGTCCAGCCTCGCGTTCGACACCATCTTCGCGGAGGGGCAGCGACGGTACGTCGAGTCGCTCTCCTCGTACGCGAGACAGTTCCTCGGTCAGATGGACAAGCCGGACGTCGACTTCATCGAGGGTCTCTCCCCGGCGGTCTCGATCGACCAGAAGTCGACGAACCGGAACCCGCGGTCGACCGTCGGCACCATCACCGAGGTCTACGACTACCTGCGGCTGCTCTTCGCCCGGGCCGGCACCCCGCACTGCCCGGTCTGCGGCGAGCTGATCAGCAAGCAGACCCCGCAGCAGATCGTCGACCGGGTCCTCGCGATGCCCGAGGGCACCCGCTTCATGGTGCTCGCCCCGGTGGTCCGCGGCCGCAAGGGGGAGTATGTCGACCTCTTCGCCGAACTCCAGTCGAAGGGCTACGCGCGGGCCCGGGTGAACGGGGTGGTGCACCCGCTCACCGAGCCGCCGAAGCTGAAGAAGCAGGAGAAGCACACCATCGAGGTGGTGATCGACCGGCTCAGCGTCAAGGCGAGCAGCAAGCAGCGCCTGACCGACTCGGTGGAGGCCGCGCTCGGGCTGGCCAACGGCATCCTGCTGCTCGACTTCGTCGATCTGGCCGAGGACGACCCGGAGCGTGAGCGCCGCTTCTCCGAGCACCTGGCCTGCCCGAACGACCACCCCCTCGCGATCGAGGACCTGGAGCCGCGGGTCTTCTCCTTCAACGCGCCGTACGGCGCCTGCCCGGAGTGCACCGGCATCGGGACGAAGAAGGAGGTCGACCCGGAGCTGATCATCCCGGACGAGGAGAAGAGCCTCGCCGAGGGCGCGATCCAGCCGTGGGCCGGCGGCCACACCCAGGAGTACTTCCTGCGGCTGCTGGAGGCGCTGGCCGCCGCCGAGGGCTTCACCCTGCAGACCCCGTGGCGGGCGTTGCCCACCCGGGCGCAGAAGACCATCCTGTACGGCTCGGAGGACCAGGTCCACGTCCGCTACCGGAACAAGTACGGCCGGGAGCGCTCGTACTACACCGGCTTCGAGGGCGTGGTGCAGTGGATCGAGCGGCGGCACACCGACACCGAGAGCGACTGGTCCCGGGAGAAGTACGAGGGCTACATGCGGGACGTGCCGTGCTCGGTCTGCGGTGGCGCCCGGCTCAAGCCCGAGGTGCTCGCGGTGACCGTGGCCGGCAAGAGCATCGCCGAGGTCTGCAACCTGTCGGTGGGCGAGTGCGCCGACCTGCTGGCCGGGCTGGAGCTGGACGACCGGCAGAAGATGATCGCCGAGCGGGTGCTCAAGGAGATCAACGCGCGGCTGCGCTTCCTGGTCGACGTCGGTCTGGACTATCTCTCGCTGGACCGGGGCGCGGGCACGCTCTCCGGCGGTGAGGCGCAGCGGATCCGGCTCGCCACCCAGATCGGCTCCGGGCTGGTCGGCGTCCTCTACGTGCTGGACGAGCCGTCGATCGGGTTGCACCAGCGGGACAACCACCGGCTGATCGAGACCCTGGTCCGGCTCCGGAACCTGGGTAACACGCTGATCGTGGTGGAGCACGACGAGGACACCATCCGGACCGCGGACTGGATCGTCGACATCGGACCGGGTGCGGGCGAGCACGGCGGGCACATCGTGCACAGCGGCACCGTCGAGGGCCTGCTGGCGAACGAGGAGTCGCCGACCGGGGCGTACCTCTCCGGGCGGAAGTCGATTCCGGTGCCGGCCACCCGGCGGCCGCAGACGGCGGGGCGCGAGGTGGTGGTGCACGGCGCGCGCGAGCACAACCTGCGCAACCTGACCGTGCCGTTCCCGCTGGGGCAGTTCATCGCGGTCACCGGTGTCAGCGGCTCGGGCAAGTCGACGCTGGTCAACGACATCCTGCACACCGTCATGGCGAACCAGATCAACGGCGCGCGGCAGGTGCCCGGCCGGCACACCAAGGTCACCGGCCTGGAGAACGTGGACAAGGTCGTCGGGGTGGACCAGTCGCCGATCGGGCGCACGCCCCGGTCGAACCCGGCCACCTACACCGGCGTCTTCGATCACGTGCGCAAGCTCTTCGCCGAGACCACCGAGGCGAAGGTGCGCGGTTACGGGCCGGGCCGGTTCTCCTTCAACGTCAAGGGCGGCCGCTGCGAGAACTGCTCCGGCGACGGCACCATCAAGATCGAGATGAACTTCCTTCCCGACGTGTACGTCCCCTGTGAGGTGTGCAAGGGCGCCCGGTACAACCGGGAGACCCTCGAGGTGCACTACAAGGGGAAGACCATCTCCGAGGTGCTGGAGATGCCGATCGAGGAGGCCGCGGAGTTCTTCTCGGCGCTGCCCGCCATCCACCGGCACCTGCGGACCCTGGTCGACGTCGGGCTCGGCTACGTCCGGCTCGGCCAGCCGGCGACCACGCTCTCCGGCGGTGAGGCGCAGCGCGTCAAGCTCGCCTCCGAGCTGCAGAAGCGGTCCACCGGCCGGACGGTCTACGTGCTCGACGAGCCGACCACCGGCCTGCACTTCGAGGACATCCGCAAGCTGCTGATCGTGCTCAACGGCCTGGTCGACAAGGGCAACACGGTGATCACCATCGAGCACAACCTCGACGTGATCAAGACCGCGGACTGGCTGATCGACATGGGCCCGGAGGGCGGTCACAAGGGTGGCCTGGTGCTCGCCGCGGGCACCCCGGAGGAGCTCGCCGAGGTGGCCGAGAGCCACACCGGACAGTTCCTGCGGCACATGCTGAACCTCAAGGGTGCGGCGTCCGGATCGGCCCCGGCGGTCGCGCGGGCGGCGAAGGCGAACAACACCCCGAAGGCGCGAGCCAGCCGGTCCCGTGCGAAGGCGAGTGCCTGACCTGCGGAAACGTACGATATAAGACTCTGGGAAATTTGATTTTAGAGATTTCTTAGATGACTCACAGCTACGGCGCCCGGTCGATCTCCTAAGGTCGACCGGGCGCCGAGCCGTAGATCGACATTTCGGTAAACGGGCTCGGCGTATGCGGACGAAACAGGTGAAGACGGCCAGGAATACGACCGTTAATCTCGCCGCACGCATGAACCGAACGCGGCAGCAGCCGCGTACTCAGGGGCGACTCCGCGTGACATTGAACGCGGACACCAGTACTTGGAGGGCGAAACATGACTGACGTGCTGACGGAGACCGAGGCCGGGACCCAGTCCGAGGGACAGGGCTTCTGCTGCTCGAAGACCCGCCGCGCAGTCCTGTTGGGCGCGGCCGGCGCCGGCGCCACCGCTGTTCTGGCGGCTTGCGGAACCGACACCACCGGCACGAACCCGAACGGCTCGGACTTCGCGGCCGACCCGGAGCCGGCCGGCAGCACCGGCGCGGACGCGGGCGGCGGCAGCGGCGGTGACAGCGGCGGCGCCGCCGGTGGCGCCACCCTCGCGCTCGCCGCGGACGTGCCGTCGGGCGGCGGCATCATCCAGGGCGACTACGTGATCACCCAGCCCACCTCGGGTGAGTACAAGGCGTTCAGCAAGATCTGCACCCACCAGGGCTGCGAGGTCAACGAGGTGGCGGACGGCACCATCAACTGCCCGTGCCACGGTGCGAAGTTCTCCATCACGGACGGTTCGCCGACCTCGGGCCCCGCGCAGAAGGCGCTGACCGAGACCCAGGTCAAGGTGGACGGCGACAACATCGTCGCGGCCTGACCGGTCACGACCGGACTCATCGCGACCGGACTCATCGCGACCGGGGACCCGGAGCCGTGGCGGCGGCACCGGGCCCTCGGCCGGGCAATCATGTCAGTCCCAGGCACTACTGTTGTCGGTGTGCCAGACCCGTCCACTTATCGTCCGGCGCCCGGTACGATCCCCGACGCTCCGGGCGTCTACCGTTTCCGCGATCCGGCCGGCCGGGTGATCTACGTCGGTAAGGCCAAGAGCCTCCGGAATCGTCTGAACTCGTACTTCGCCGACGTGTGGTCGCTGCACCCGCGGACGCAGCAGATGGTCACCACCGCCGGCTCGGTGGACTGGGTGACGGTCGGCACCGAGGTCGAGGCCCTCCAGCTGGAGTTCTCCTGGATCAAGGAGTTCGACCCGCGCTTCAACGTCAAGTACCGGGACGACAAGTCGTACCCGTTCCTCGCGGTGACGCTGAACGAGGAGTTCCCCCGCCTGCAGGTGATGCGCGGGGCCAAGCGCAAGGGCGTGCGCTACTTCGGGCCGTATTCGCACGCCTGGGCCATCCGTGAGACGCTCGACCTGCTGCTGCGGGTCTTCCCGGCGCGGACCTGCTCGGCCGGCGTGTTCAAGCGTTCCGGCCAGATCGGCCGCCCCTGCCTGCTCGGCTACATCGGCAAGTGTTCGGCCCCCTGCGTGGGCAGCGTCAGCGCCGTGGAGCACCGGGCGATCGTCGACGACTTCTGCGACTTCATGGCCGGGCGGACCGACGCGTTCGTCAAGCGGCTGGAGCGCGACATGCTCCAGGCCTCCGAGGAGCTGGAGTTCGAGCGCGCGGCCCGGCTGCGCGACGACATCGCGGCGCTGCGCCGGGCCATGGAGAAGCAGACCGTGGTGCTCGGCGACGGCACCGACGCCGACGTGGTCGCCTTCGCGGAGGATCCGCTCGAGGCCGCCGTCCAGGTCTTCCACGTGCGCGACGGCCGCGTCCGCGGTCAGCGCGGATGGGTGGTGGAGAAGGTCGAGGAGCTCTCCACCGGCGACCTGGTCCACCACTTCTGCACCCAGATGTACGGCGAGTCCGAGGGTGAGGCCGACGTCCCGCGCGAGCTGCTCGTCCCGGCGCTGCCCGACGACGCCGACGCGCTGGCCGACTGGCTCTCGGCGCGCCGGGGCAGCCGGGTCGGCCTGCGGGTGCCGCAGCGCGGCGACAAGCGCTCGCTGATGGAGACGGTGGCGCGCAACGCGGCCGAGGTGCTGCAACGGCACAAGCTGCGCCGCTCCGGCGACCTGACCACCCGCAACAAGGCACTCGAGGAGATCGCCGAGGCGCTCGGCATGGATTCCGCGCCGCTGCGGGTCGAGTGCTACGACGTCTCGCAGATCCAGGGCACCGACGTGGTCGCCTCGATGGTGGTCTTCGAGGACGGCCTGCCCCGCAAGTCGGAGTACCGCCGCTTCATCGTGCGCGGCAACGCGGACGGCAGCGGGATGGACGACCTCTCCGCGATGAACGAGGTGATGCGCCGCCGCTTCGCGCGCTACCGGGCGCAGCCGGGGGCGGACGCGCCCCGGGACCGCCCGGAGCCGGACGAATCCGTGCCCGAGGGGCCCGGCGTGGTGGACGGCGGTGTGGCGGACGACGGCGTGGCGGAGCCGGGTGAGCTGCCCGGGATCGATCCGCTGACCGGGAAGCCGCGCCGGTTCGCGTACCCTCCGCAACTGATCGTGGTGGACGGTGGCGAGCCGCAGGTGAACGCGGTCGCCACGGTCCTGGCCGAGATGGGCGTCACCGACGTGGCGCTCTGCGGCCTGGCCAAGCGGTTGGAGGAGGTCTGGCTGCCCGGCGACGACTTCCCGGTGATCCTGCCGCGCACCTCCGAGGCGCTCTACCTGCTCCAGCGGGTCCGGGACGAGGCGCACCGGTTCGCCATCACGTTCCACCGGCAGCGGCGGTCGAAGCGGATGACGGCGTCCGCGCTGGACGACGTGGCGGGGCTGGGGGAGACCCGGCGCAAGTCGCTGCTGCGGCACTTCGGATCGCTGAAGCGCCTCGCCGCGGCCACCCCGGAGGAGATCATCGAGGTGCCGGGCATCGGGCGCCGTACGGCCGACGCGGTGCTCGCGGCCCTGAACCCGGCCGCCGGCGGTACGGAGCCGGCCGGCGTGGCGGAGGCCGCGGGCGGGGATACGGCCGTGGGCGCGCCCGCGCCGGGCGGGACAATGGACGAGGCGGAAACGGGCCGGTGAGCGTGCCGAGCGCCTCCGCCGGACAGACTGTCCGGCGGTCGGTGCGGTACCCATCGGCCTACCATGTTGTGTCCGCCCGCGAGGCGCGGGCGAGACGACGCGGGAGGCGTGCGTGACGGAAGCGATGCCCGAGTTCGGACCCGGCGACGTGGTCGACCCGGACGAGGCCGGTACCGACCTGGTGGTGGTCACCGGTCTCTCCGGCGGCGGCCGCAGCACGGTCGCCCGGGCCCTGGAGAACGTCGGCTTCTACGTGGTCGACAACCTGCCGCAGGCGCTGATGCTGGAGATGGCCGAGCTGGCGTTCGCCGCGGGTGGCGCCGCCCGGCGTACGGCCATGGTGCTGGACGTGCGCAGCCGCGCGTTCTCCACCGACCTGGCCGGCGCGGTGCGGGCACTGAAGGAGCGGGGCTTCTCCCCGCGGGTGGTCTTCGTGGACGCCGACGACGAGGTGCTGATCCGGCGCTTCGAGTCGGTGCGGCGCTCGCACCCGCTGCAGGGTGACGGCCGTCTCGCCGACGGCATCGCGGCCGAGCGCAAGCTGCTGGAGGAGGCCCGCGAGCAGGCCGACGTGATCATCGACACCAGCCACCTCAACGTGAACCAGCTCCGCCGCCGGGTGGAGGAGCTGTTCGGCGGCGAGGACGCGCGGAAGCTGCGGATCACCGTGCTCTCCTTCGGCTTCAAGTACGGCCTGCCCCCGGACGCCGACTACGTGCTGGACGCCCGGTTCCTGCCGAACCCGTTCTGGGTGCCGGAGCTGCGCGAGCACACCGGCCTGGAGGAGGGCGTGAGCAGCTACGTGCTGGGCCAGGAGGGCGCCGTGGACTTCGTCGGGACGTACGCGGGACTGATCGCGTCGACCGCGCCGGGCTTCGAGCGCGAGGGGAAGCGGTACCTGACCGTCGCCATCGGGTGCACCGGCGGCAAACACCGGAGCGTGGCGATAACCGAGGAGCTGACCTCCCGGTTGTGCGGGATGCGGCTCTCCGCGCACAGCTCGCACCGGGACCTGGGGCGCGAGTGACGGCGGCACCACTGAACCCGGGCCCACGACCAGCCCCGAGCACGGCGGCGCCGGAGAGCGCGGCGGGGGAGACGGCGCGGCGGCCCATCCGGGTGGTCGCGTTCGGCGGTGGGCATGGGCTGAGCGCCTCGCTGCGCGCCCTGCGGCACGCCGGGCGTGACCTGGATCTGGAGATCACCGCGATCGTCACGGTCGGCGACGACGGCGGCTCCAGCGGCCGTCTGCGGGTCGAACGCGACGCCCTCCTCCCCCCGGGTGACCTGCGTAAGGCACTGGCCTCGCTGGCCGACCAGGCGCCGGCCACCCAGCTGACCGCGACCCTGATGCAGCACCGCTTCGTGGCGATGAAGGAGCCGGGCGTCTCGGTGCTGCCGCCGGTGGTCCGCGGGCCGCGTGTGGAGCGGCGCTCGGACCACAGCAAGGACTCGCTCGCCGGGCACACCGTCGGCAACCTGCTGCTGCTCGGGCTGATGGAGCTGCTCGGCGACCCGGTGGCGGCGCTGGACCACGCGGCCACCATGGTCGGCGCGCACGGCCGGGTGCTGCCGATGGCGCTGCACGCGGTCGGGATAGAGGCCGACGTCCGGGACGCCGACCCGGCCCGGCCCGGTGAGCGGGTCACCGTCCGCGGTCAGCACTCGGTCGCGGTCGCGGACGGGCAGGTCGAGGCGGTCCGCCTGGTGCCCGCCGACCCGCCGGCCTGCCCGCAGGCGCTCGCCGCGGTCCGGGACGCCGACTGGCTGATCTTCGGGCCGGGCAGCTGGTACACCAGTGTGCTGCCGCATCTGCTGGTACCCGGGCTGGCCGCCGCGATCGTGGCGAGCCCGGCCCGGCGGCTGGTCAGCCTCAACCTGACCACGGACAAGGAGACGCACGGACTCTCCACCGCCGGCCACCTCGCCGCACTGCACCGCTACCTTCCCGAGCTCCGGGCCGACGTGGTGCTGGCCGACGCGAAGTGGGCGGGGGAGCCGGAACCGGTCCGGGCCGCCGCCCAGGAGCTCGGTGCCGAGCTGTTGTTGGCACCCGTGGCCGTTGCGGACGGCAGTCCACGGCATGATCCTGAGGCACTGGGTGTTGCACTGGTGCCAGTATTGGGCGCCGCTCGTTAATTACTGGCGTAGTGCGGCACACAATGTCCAAGATCCGGCGCATGAGGTGACATCACGATGGCGATGACGGCAGCGGTCAAAGACGAGCTGAGCCGGGTCGACGTGCCCAAGCCCTGCTGTCGCCGGGCGGAGATGGCCTCGCTGCTGCGCTTCGCCGGCGGCCTGCACATCGTCTCCGGCCGGGTCGTGGTCGAGGCTGAGCTGGACACCGGCGCCGTGGCCCGCCGCCTGCGCCGGGAGATCGCCGACGTGTACGGCTACCCCAGCGAGGTGCACGTGCTCGCCTCCGGCGGCCTGCGCAAGGGCAGCCACTACATCGTCCGGATCGTCAAGGACGGCGAGGCCCTCGCGCGGCAGACCGGCCTGCTCGACGTCCGGGGCCGTCCGGTCCGGGGCCTGCCGCCGCACGTCGTCTCGGCGAACGTGTGCTGCGCGGTGGCCGCGTGGCGGGGCGCGTTCATGGCGCACGGCTCGCTCACCGAGCCGGGCCGGTCCAGTGCGCTGGAGATCACCTGTCCGGGGCCGGAGGCCGCGCTGGCACTGCGCGGCGCCGCCCGCCGGATCGGGATCACCGCCAAGGAGCGCGAGGTCCGCGGCGTGGACCGGGTGGTGATCAAGGATGGCGACGCGATCGCCGCGCTGCTCACGCGGATCGGCGCGCACTCCAGCGTGCTCGCCTGGGAGGAGCGCCGGGTCCGCCGCGAGGTCCGGGCCACCGCGAACCGGCTGGCCAACTTCGACGACGCGAACCTGCGGCGCTCGGCCCGCGCGGCGGTCGCGGCCGCGGCCCGGGTCACCCGGGCGCTGGAGATCCTCGCCGAGGACGCGCCGAACCACCTGACCTCGGCCGGCCGGCTGCGGCTGGAGCACCGGCAGGCCTCCCTGGAGGAGCTGGGTGCCCTCGCCGACCCGCCGCTGACCAAGGACGCGATCGCGGGCCGGATCCGGCGGCTCCTGGCGCTGGCCGACAAGCGGGCCCGCGACCTGGGTATTCCGGACACCGAGGCGGCCGTCACCCCGGAGATGATGGCCTGTTAGGCCCCGGCGGGGGTGAAATCCGGGAATCGTGATTCGGATCACGGGTCAGGGTTCCCGGAGTGGGGGGCCGAAGGCCCTTGCGGGGGCCGCCTCTTGCGCGAAATGGGTAGTTGTGGCCCGTACTTCAAAGGCCGTTGGACCTTGTGCCGGAAAGCGTGCGGCGCCCTGCTCAGCGGCCGCCGAGTCGTGTGTCGCGGATGTTCGATTTAGATAACGTTCAGGTCGCGCCCCGCCGCTCAGCGGGTGCGCGGTCTGGGCTAGGGTCACAGGTGACGGCGACGGTGCCGGCAGTTCGGCCGACCCCCGCTGTGACGCTGCCAGAGCTTGTCGTGGCGTCTTCGCTCCCTCGGGCGCGGCGGCCGGACGCCCCCTGTGGCGGCCGCGCGTATACGGCCGGCACGAGAAACCTCCCTCCGCCGGTCGCATATCCGGCGGACCGAAACGAGGAGACCACCTGTGACCATCCGGGTTGGCATCAACGGCTTCGGCCGAATCGGTCGTAACTTCTTCCGGGCGGCGCTCGCGTCCGGCGCGGACATCCAGATCGTCGGCGTGAACGACCTGACCGACAACGCCACGCTCGCCCACCTGCTGAAGTACGACAGCATCCTGGGCCGTCTGCCGCACGAGGTGAAGGCCACCGCCGACGAGATCACCGTCGGTGGCAACACCTTCAAGGCGTTCGCCGAGCGCGACCCGAACAACCTGCCCTGGGGCGACCTGGGCGCCGACGTGGTCATCGAGTCCACCGGCTTCTTCACCGACGCCACCAAGGCCAAGGCGCACGTCGACAAGGGTGCCAAGAAGGTCATCATCTCGGCTCCGGCCAAGAACGAGGACATCACGATCGTGATGGGCGTGAACGACGGCCTCTACGACGCCGCCAAGCACACCATCATCTCGAACGCGTCCTGCACCACGAACTGCCTCGCCCCGATGGCGAAGGTCCTGAACGACACGATCGGGATCGAGAAGGGTCTGATGACCACGATCCACGCGTACACCCAGGACCAGAACCTGCAGGACGGCCCGCACAGCGACCTGCGCCGCGCCCGCGCCGCCGCGCTGAACATCGTGCCGACCTCGACCGGTGCCGCCAAGGCCGTCAGCCTGGTGCTGCCGGAGCTCAAGGGCAAGCTGGACGGCTTCGCGCTGCGGGTGCCGATCCCCACCGGCTCGGCCACCGACCTGACCTTCACCGCCGCCCGTGACACCACGGTCGACGAGGTCAACGCCGCGATCAAGGCGGCCGCCGAGGGCGCGCTCAAGGGCATCCTGGTCTACACCGAGGACCCGATCGTGTCGGCCGACATCGTCACCGACCCGGCCTCCTGCATCTTCGACGCCGGCCTGACCAAGGTCATCGGCGGCAACCAGGTCAAGGTCGTCGGCTGGTACGACAACGAGTGGGGCTACTCGAACCGCCTCGTCAACCTGGTTCAGCTCGTCGGGGCCTGATCTTCATCATGAAGACTCTCGACGACCTGCTCGGCGAGGGTGTCTCGGGTCGGCGCGTGTTCGTGCGCGCCGACCTGAACGTCCCGTTCGACAAGGCCAACCCGGGCGTCATCAGCGACGACGGCCGCGCCCGCGCGGTGCTGCCGACGCTGATCGCCCTGCGTGACGCGGGCGCGAAGGTCATCGTCGCGTCGCACCTGGGCCGCCCGAAGGGCGCGCCGGACCCGCAGTTCACCCTCGCGCCGGTCGCCACGCGCCTGGCCGAGCTGCTGGGCTCCACCGTCGTCTTCGCGGACGACACCGTCGGCGCCGATGCGCAGGCGAAGGTCGCGGCTCTCGCTGACGGCGAGGTGCTGCTGCTGGAGAACCTGCGCTTCAACGTCGGGGAAACGTCCAAGGATGACGCGGTTCGTGGCGAATTCGCCGATGAACTGGCGAAATTTGCGGACTTCTACGTCGATGACGCGTTCGGTGCGGTGCACCGCAAGCACGCGTCGGTCTACGACGTCCCGGCCCGCCTGCCGCACTTCGCCGGTGGTCTCGTCCTCAAGGAGGTCGAGGTCCTCAAGAAGGTGTCGGAGAGCCCGGAGCAGCCCTACGTCGTCGTGCTCGGCGGCTCGAAGGTCTCCGACAAGCTCGCCGTCATCAAGGCGCTGCTGCCGAAGGTGGACAAGCTCCTGGTCGGAGGCGGGATGTGCTTCACCTTCCTCAAGGCCCAGGGCCACGAGGTCGGGAAGTCGCTGCTCGAGGCCGAGATGATCTCCACGTGTGCCGACCTGCTGGCGGAGGCGGACGGGCGCATCGTGCTCCCCGTCGACGTGGTGGCGGCGACGGAGTTCAGTGCCTCCGCCGATCATGCGGTGTCCGATATTTCGGATATTCCCGCCGATCGGCTCGGTCTGGACATCGGCCCGCGCTCCGTCGAACTCTTCGCTTCCGCTGTCGCGGGCGCCAAGACCGTCTTCTGGAACGGGCCGATGGGCGTCTTCGAGCTGGCGCCGTTCGCGGCCGGCACCCGGGGCGTCGCCGAGGCCATCACCAAGATCGACGGCTTCTCGGTCGTCGGCGGCGGTGACTCGGCAGCCGCGGTCCGCACCCTCGGCCTGGACGAGTCCGCGTTCGGCCACATCTCCACCGGCGGGGGCGCGTCCCTGGAGTACCTCGAAGGCAAGACGCTGCCGGGCGTCGCCGCACTGGAGAAGTGAATGTCTGACGCGACCCCCCGCAAGCCGATCATCGCCGGCAACTGGAAGATGAACCTCAACCACTTCGAGGCCATCCTCCTGGTGCAGAAGCTGGCCGCCAGCCTCAACGAGAAGCAGCTCGACGCCGTCGAGACCGTCGTGCTGCCGCCCTTCACCGACCTGCGCAGCGTGCAGACCGCGATCGAGGGCGACAAGCTGGCGATCGGCTACGGCGCCCAGGACATCTCGAAGCACGCGTCGGGCGCCTACACCGGGGAGATCTCCGGTGCGCAGCTGGCCAAGCTGGGCGTCACCTACGTGGTGATCGGGCACTCCGAGCGCCGGGAGTACCACGGCGAGGACGACGCACTGGTCAACGCGAAGATCAAGGCGGCCTTCACCAACGGCCTGCTGCCGATCTTCTGCGTCGGCGAGGGCCTCGACATCCGCGAGGCCGGCAACCAGGTCGAGCACGTGCTCGCCCAGGTCGACGGCGGTCTCGAGGGCATCAAGGCCGAGCAGGTCAAGCAGGTCGTGATCGCGTACGAGCCGGTCTGGGCGATCGGCACGGGCAAGACCGCGACGCCGGAGGACGCGCAGGAGGTCTGCGGCGCGATCCGGGCCCGCCTGGTGGAGAAGTACGGCAGCGAGGTCGCCGAGGCGGTCCGCATCCAGTACGGCGGCTCGGTCAAGGCGGCGAACATCGCGCAGATCATGGCCAAGCCGGACGTGGACGGGGCCCTGGTCGGCGGCGCGAGCCTGGACGCCGAGGAGTTCGCCTCCATCGTGCGTTTCCCGGAGCACGTGGCTCGCTGAGGCGTTTGTGAGACCCTGAGTAATTCAGCGGGTGCCCGGCCGTGGTAAACGGCCGGGCACCCGCTATTGTGGGACCGCTGCTGTGCCCTTCGAGAGGAATGAACCCGACCATGCCGATCGCGTTCGCGTACACGTTGATCGTGTTGCTGATCATCACCAGCGTTCTGCTGACCCTGCTGATCCTCCTGCACCGCGGCAAGGGCGGCGGCATGTCCAGCATGTTCGGCGGCGGCGTGACCTCCAGCCTGGCCGGCTCCTCGGTGGCGGAGAAGAACCTGGACCGGTACACGGTTCTGGTGGGTGTCATCTGGTTCGCCTGCATCGTCGGGCTGGGCTTCTGGCTCAAGCTCGCGCTGGCTTCCTGACTGGCGAGTAGGGTCGTACAATCTGCCGCGCGGTCCGGTTCTTCCGGACGCGCGGTTTTTTGTGCCCTCCGTCCGATTCGAAAGGGTGGCGAGCGCCGGTTCAGCACAGAGCCGCGCCCCCCGAGACAGGAGTGACGTCCGTGTCCAGTGGCAGCGCCATTCGTGGAAGCCGTGTCGGGTCCAGCCCGATGCGCCCCGACGAGCGCAGCGAACCAGCACCCCGCCGGCAGGTGAGCTACTTCTGCGCGGCCGGCCATGACAGCCGGATCTGGTTCTCCGCCGAAGCACCCGCCCCCGACACCTGGGACTGCCCGCGCTGCGGCCAGCCGGCCGGGCTCGACGTGACCAACCCACCGGGGCGGTCGCGGACGGAGCCGTACAAGTCGCATCTGGCGTACGTGAAGGAGCGGCGCAGCGAGGAGGACGGCGCCGCCATCCTCGCCGAGGCGCTGGCCAAGGTCCGCCAGCGCCGCGGCCGGACCGGTAGCTAGAGCGACAGGCCCAGCCAGAGCGCGCCGGCTTCCGGGACCGCGATGTCCCGGAAGCCGAGGCGCCGGTAGAAGGCGTAGGCGCCGTGGTTCTCCGGTGCCATCCCGAGGTGCACCCGCGGCACCCCCACGGCCCGCAGGCCGTCCAGGAACGCGGTCATCAGGGCCCGGCCCTGCCCCCGCCCCTGCCACTCCGGCAGCAGGTCGATGTGCAGGTGCGCGGGGTACGCCGCGAGCTCCGGGATCAGCATCCGCTCCGGCCGCCGGTGCAGGTCGAGCATGACCTCGTCGCGCGGGTCCCCGTCGATCAGCCGGTCCACGGTGGCCGGGATCCACTCCGCACGGTAGCGCCGGACGAACCGCTCGGTGTCCGCGGTGCCGATCACGTAGCCGGCCGCGTGCCCGGTGCCGTCGTCCAGCACGTATGCGTGCTCGGGCTCCAGCGTCACGTACGGCGCCGCCCAGATGTCCCCGAGCAGCCGGTCCGAGCTGTACTGTCCCCGCGCGTCGCCGCCCGCGTCCCCGGTCCGTACGCAGATCTCGTAGACGTCGTCCAGGTCGCTCGAACGGTAGGCACGGATCGCGGGTCGCATCCGGCGGAGTCTACGGATGGCAGCATCGAGGGCGTGAACTGGACTCTGGAAGTCGTGATCGTGCCCGTGTCCGATATCGACCGGGCCAAGGAGTTCTACTCGGCCAAGGTGGGCTTCACCGTGGACCACGACGTCGTGATGGGTGACGACGTCCGCATCGTGCAGCTCACCCCGCCCGGCAGCGGCTGCTCGATCGTGATCGGCAGGGGCGCGGTGCCGGAGATGCCGCCGGGCTCGCTGAAGGGCCTGCAGCTGGTGGTGCGCGACATCGAGGCCGCGCACGCCGAACTGGTCTCCCGCGGGGTCGAGGTCAGCGACGTGACCGTTCTGGGCCAGAGCCCGTCGCCGACCCCGCACCCCCTGGACAACGTCGGTTTCGTCTTCTTCAGCGACCCCGACGGCAACTCCTGGGCGGTCCAGCAGATCTCTACGAGATCATGACCTGTTAGGACGGGCGCTTCGCGGCGGCTGCCTGGTCGAGCAGGAACAGCGTTCGGCGTACGCCGGTGGCGCGGGCCGCCGGAAGGTCGCCGCCACCCAGCACCGTGCCGATCGGCTCCGCCTTGTCCGGGCCGGCCGCGACCAGCCAGACCTCCTCGGCGCTCCGGATGGCCGGCAGGGTCAGCGTGATCCGGGTGGGCGGCGGCTTCGGGCTGTCGTGCACCGCGGCGGTCGTGCCGGCGGCGTCCAGCTCCGGGTGCCCGGGGAAGAGCGAGGCCACGTGCCCGTCCTCGCCGACCCCGAGCATCAGCACGTCGAAGCGGGGGAGGGGGGCGTCGCCGGCGAGTTCCCCGGCGTACCGGGCGGCCGCCGCGACCGCGTCGTCCCCGTCCGGGCCGTCCGAGGCGGGCATGGCGTGCACCCGGGCCGGGTCCAGCGGCAGCTTGTCCAGCAGCGCCGCGCGGGCCTGGGTCTCGTTGCGGTCCGGGTCACCTGCGGGCAGGAACCGCTCGTCACCCCACCACAGGTCCACCCGGGACCAGTCGATGGCGGCGGAGGCGGGCAGCTCCGGCACCGCGGCGAGCACCTTGGCGGCGACCCGGCCACCGGTCAGCACCACGCTCGCCGTGCCGTGCACCGCCTGTGCGTCGATGATCTTGACGACGAGCCGTGCGGCCACCGTCGCCGCCAGGACGTCGGCGTCCGGTACGACCACGACCACGGTCTCACTCAATTCGTACTCCTCATTCAACGGCGGAGGCCGCCCGCCGCTTGAGCGGCGGACGGCCTTGACTTGTGAAGCCTGCTCAGGCGGCGGTGCCGCCCGGCCCGGCCATGGCGTCGGTCGGCGAGGCCGCCCGCGCCGCCAGCGCCGGATCCTTCCAGACGTGCACCCGCATCGGCGACCGCTTCTCCAGATCGGAGAGCCCGGCCATCGCACCGAGCGCCTCGGCGTAGATCTGGTCGGAGTCGAGCCGCCGCAGCTCCTCGGCGAGTTCGTCGCCGACCGGCCGCTTGGGCAGCGGCATGTAGCGGTCGTCCTGGCCGGTACGGCTGAAGAGCGCGGTGCCCTCCTCGCGGGTGACCCGGACGCAGTCGCCGTTCGCGCACTGCAGCTCCACCGAGTGCAGGCGCGGCGACCGGTCGGTGTGCTCCAGCACCGGCTCGATGCCGAGGCGGGACTTGAGCCAGCCCAGCATCAGCCAGGCGGTCGGGTCCTTCTCCGGCGCCACGATCTTCGCGCCGACGACCCGCTCCTCGGTGGAGTCGAACGCGCCCGCGACCAGGGTCCGCCAGAGCGTGATCCGGGTCCAGGTGAGGTCGGTGTCGCCGGGGGCGTAGTCGACCGCGCGCTGCTTGAGCGCGCTGATCGGGTCGGGCGCCTGCGCGCAGTCGGTGATCCGCCGGTCGGAGACCACGCCGAGGAAGTCGTTGGCGATCATGTTCGGCGGCTCCTCGTGCCACCAGGTGACCACCGGGACGTCCGGGGCGAGCAGCGGCATCACCACCGACTCGGCGTGCAGGGCGAGACGGCCGTACATCCGCATCACGACCGCCTCGGCGGGGCCGAGACGCCCGCCCACGACGATCTCGGCGTCCAGCCGGCTGCGGCCCTCCAGATCGGAGCGGACCACGATGAGCAGACGGCAGGGGTGCGCCGCGGCGGCTATCGTGGCGGCCGCCTCGGCCTCCCGGACCTTCTTCTCCTCGACCACCGCGATCAGCGTCAGGGCGAGCCCGGAGGCCACACCCCCGGCGCTGCGCCGCTCGGCGGCGAGCGCCTTGACCACCTCGTTGCCGGTGGTGTCCCACAAGCCGATCATGCTCGCCTCCAGGCGCGGCCCTCGCGCTCCAACAACTCGTCGGCGGCCCGCGGGCCCCATTCACCGGAGCGGTACGGCTCCGGCTTGACGCCCGCCCAGGCGGCCTCCAGGGGGTCGATGACCCGCCAGGACTGCTCGACCTCGGCGGCGTCCGGGAAGAGCGTCCGGTCGCCGATCAGCACGTCCAGGACGAGACGCTCGTACGCCTCCGGGCTGGACTCGGTGAACGCCTCGCCGTACTGGAAGTCCATCGCGATGTCGCGGACCTCCATGGCGGTGCCGGGCACCTTGGAGCCGAACTTGAGCACCACGCCCTCGTCCGGCTGGACCCGGACGACGAGCTGGTTGTGGCCCAGCATCTCCACGTCGGCGGGGTCGAACGGCAGGTGCGGCGCGCGCTTGAAGAGGATCGCGATCTCGGTCACCCGGCGCGGCATCCGCTTACCGACCCGGACGTAGAACGGGACGCCCGCCCAGCGCCGGTTCTGGATGCCGAGGCGGACCGCCACGTACGTCTCCGTGGTGGAGTCGGCCGGGATGTTCTTCTCCTCGAGATAGCCCACCGCGCGCTCGCCGGCCACCCATCCGGGCAGGTACTGACCGCGTACCGAGCCGCTGGCGATGTCCGCGGGCAGGCTGATCGCCTTGAGGACCTTGAGCTTCTCGGCCCGCACCTCCAGCGGGTCGAAGCTGGTCGGCTCCTCCATGCCCACCATGGCGAGCAGCTGGAGCAGGTGGTTCTGCAGCACGTCGCGGGCGGCGCCGGACGCGTCGTAGAACGCGGCCCGGGTGCCGATGCCGACGTCCTCGGCCATGGTGATCTGCACCGAGTCGACGTACTTCGAGTTCCACACCGGCTCGAAGAGGCTGTTGGCGAAGCGGAGGGCCAGGATGTTCTGGACCGTCTCCTTGCCCAGGTAGTGGTCGATGCGGTAGACGTCGTCCGGGTTGAAGACCTCGTCGACGAGCTGGTTCAGCGCGATCGCCGTCTCCAGGTCGTTGCCGAACGGCTTCTCCACGACCACTCGCCGCCAGCCGCCGGACTTGGCGTTGTCGGCCAGTCCGGTCCGGTTCAGCTGGTTGAGCACCAGCGGGAACGCGGCCGGCGGGATGGAGAAGTAGAAGGCCGTGTTGCCCTGGATGCCGTTGCGCTCGCGCAGCTGGTCCAGGGTCTCGGAGAGCTTGTCGAAGTCGGCGTCGTCGTCGAAGGAGCCCGGAACGAACTGGAACTGGCTCGACAGCTGCCGCCAGACGTCCTCGCGCCACGGGGTGCGGGCGCCCTTCTTGGCGGCGTTGTAGGCGAGCGTCTCGAAGTCGCCCTCGCCCCAGTCGGCGCGGGCGAAGCCGACGACCACGAAACCGGGCGGAAGCAGGCCGCGGTTGGCGAGGTCGTACACGGCCGGAATGAGCTTCTTTCGGGACAGGTCACCGGTGACCCCGAAGATCACCAGAGCGCAGGGCTCCGGGATCCGCGGGAGCCTTCGGTCCTGTGCGGTACGCAGCGGATTACCCACGATGCCATCCTGCCAGTTTTTCGCGAATGGAGAGGCCTGTCGCGGAGTGTTCCACGACAGGCCTCTCACTCTTGTTTCTAAGCTGCGTCGCTGGGGTGAGCAGCGCCGCCGGCGGCTGCCTTGAGGGACTTGGTGACGCCCTCCAGCAGCTCCTTCCAGCTCGACTCGAACTTCTCGACGCCCTCGTCCTCGAGGACCTTGACGACGTCGTCGAAGTCGATGCCGACGCCCTTCAGGTCCGCGAAGACCTTCTTGGCGTGGTCGTAGTTGCCGGTGATGGTGTCACCCTTGGTGGTGCCGTGGTCCTCGTACGCGAAGATCACCGACTCCGGCATGGTGTTGACCGTGCCGGGCGCGATCAGCTCCTCGACGTAGATGGTGTCCGGGAACTCCGGGTTCTTCGTGGACGTGGAGGCCCAGAGCGGCCGCTGCGGGAACGCCCCGGCGGAGGCGAGCGCCTTCCAGCGGTCGGTCCCGAAGACCTCCTCGTACGCCTCGTACGCCAGCCGGGCGTTGGCGATGGCCGCCTTGCCCTTGAGGCCCTTGGCCTCGTCGCTGCCGATCTTGTCGAGGCGCTTGTCCACCTCGCTGTCCACCCGGGAGACGAAGAACGACGCGACCGAGCCGATCTTGGTCAGGTCGTGGCCGTTCGCCTTCGCCTGCTCCAGGCCGGCCAGGAACGCGTCCATGACCAGGCGGTAGCGCTCCAGCGAGAAGATCAGCGTGACGTTGACGCTGATGCCCGCGCCGAGCACCGCGGTGATCGCGGGCAGGCCGGCCAGCGTCGCCGGGATCTTGATGTACACGTTGGGACGGTCCACCAGCCACCACAGCGTCTTCGCCTCGGCGATGGTGGACGCGGTCTCGTGCGCCTTGCGCGGGTCGACCTCGATGGAGACCCGGCCGTCGACGCCGTTGGACCGGTCGTACTCGGGACGCTCCACGTCGGCGGCGGCCCGGACGTCGGCGGCGGTCATCAGCCGGACCGCCTCCTCCACCGTCACGCCCTGCGCGGCCAGGTCCTTGAGCTGCTCGTCGTACGCGTCCGCGTCGGAGAGCGCCTTCTGGAAGATGCTCGGGTTGGTGGTGACACCGACCACGTGCTGTTCACGGCGCAGCTTGTCCAGCGAACCACTGGTGAGCCGCACCCGGGAGAGGTCGTCGAGCCACACCGCCACGCCCTGGGCGGAGAGCTCTGCCAGCCTGTCGGTCATTACCTTCAACTCCTGTCAGTTGCCGGTCTTGTGACCGGTGATCTCGCCGACCTTGGCCAGCGAGGCGTTGGCCTTCGCTACGACGTTGTCGGCGGTGAAGCCGAACTGCTCGAAGAGGATCTTGGCGGGGGCGCTGGCGCCGTAGTGCTCGATGCTGACCGGCTCGCCGGCGTCACCGAGGATGCGGTCCCAGCTCATGCGGATGCCGGCCTCGACCGTGACGCGGGCCTTGACCCCGGTCGGCAGGACCTCCTGCTGGTACGCGAGCGGCTGCTGGAAGAACCACTCCTGGCAGGGCATCGAGACGACCCGGGCCGGGGTGCCCTCGGCCTCCAGGCGCTCCTGCGCGGTGAGCGCGATCGACACCTCGGAGCCGCTGGCGATCAGGATCACCTTCGGCGCGCCGTTCGACGCCTCGGAGAGGACGTAGCCGCCCTTGAGGGTGCCCTCGGCGGACGCGTACTTCGTCCGGTCGACGGTGGGCAGGTTCTGCCGGGAGAGCGCGAGCGCGGTCGGGCGGTCGTTGTGCTCCAGGGCGCCGCGCCACGCGTACGCGGTCTCGTTGGCGTCGGCCGGGCGGACCACGTCGAGGCCGACGATGGCGCGCAGCGCGGAGAGCGTCTCGATCGGCTGGTGCGTCGGGCCGTCCTCGCCCAGGCCGATGGAGTCGTGCGTCCACACGAAGACGACCGGCAGCTTCATCAGCGCGGAGAGGCGGACCGAGCCGCGCATGTAGTCGCTGAAGACCAGGAACGTGCCGCCGTACGGGCGGGTCCCGCCGTGCACCGCGATGCCGTTCAGGATCGAGCCCATGCCGTGCTCACGGATGCCGAAGTGCAGCGTGCGGCCGTACTCGTGACCGGGGAACTCCTTGGTCGCGTACTCGGCGGGGATGAAGGACGGCTCGCCCTTCATCGTGGTGTTGTTGCTCTCCGCCAGGTCGGCCGAGCCGCCCCAGAGCTCGGGGAGCACCGGCGCGAGCGCCTCCAGCACCTTGCCGGACGCGGCCCGGGTGGCCAGGCCCTTCTCGTCGGCCGGGAACTCGGGCAGGGACTTGGTCCAGCCCTCCGGCAGGGTCTTCGCGGCGAGCCGGTCGAAGAGCGCCTTCGCCTCGGTGTTCTTGGCGGCCCAGGCGTCGAAGCCCTTCTGCCACTCGGCGTGCGCCTCCTTGCCGCGCTCGACGGCCTGCTGCGCGTGCTTCACGACCTCGTCGTCGATCGCGAACGGCTCGTCGGCGAAGCCGAGCAGCGCCTTGGTGGCGGTGATCTCGGCGGCGCCCAGCGCGGAACCGTGGATCTTGCCGGTGTTCTGCTTCTTCGGCGCCGGCCAGCCGATCACCGTCTTGAGGACGATGAACGACGGCTTGTCGGTGACCTTCTTGGCGGCCTGGATCGCGTCCCAGAGCGCCTCGACGTCCTCGACGTACGGGTCCGAGCCGGCCCAGTCGACCGTCTGGACGTGCCAGCCGTACGCGGCGTACCGCGCGCCGACGTCCTCGGACTTGGCGATCCGGGTGTCGTCCTCGATGGAGATCTGGTTGTCGTCGTAGATGACGGTGAGGTTGCCCAGCTTCTGCACCGCGGCGATGGCGCTGGACTCGTGGCTCACGCCCTCCTCGATGTCGCCGTCCGAGGCGATCGAGTAGACCTGGTGGTCGAAGGGGGACTGTCCGGCGGCGGTCTCCGGGTCGAACAGGCCGCGCTCACGGCGGGCCGCCATGGCCATGCCGACCGCGTTGCCGATGCCCTGGCCCAGCGGGCCGGTGGTGATCTCCACGCCGGAGGTGTGGCCGTACTCCGGGTGACCCGGGGTCAGCGAGTCCCACTGCCGCAGCGACTTCAGGTCGTCCAGCGACAGGCTGTAACCGTTGAGGAAGAGCTGAATGTAGAGGGTGAGGCTGGAGTGGCCGCAGGAGAGAACGAACCGGTCACGCCCGCTCCAGTGCGGGTCGGTCGGGTCGTGCCGCATGACACGGTTGAAAAGCAGGTAGGCGGCCGGCGCCAAGCTCATGGCCGTGCCGGGGTGGCCGTTGCCGGCCTTCTCGACGGCATCCATGGCCAGCACCCGCACCGTGTCGACCGCCTTGCGGTCGAGGTCGGACCAGTTGAGAGCAGGATCTTTGGCACCCACGTCTGTTGTGCTCCTCGGGCAGGATTGTGGAACCCTTTTCGGCTTGACCCTATCCAGTAGGGCTAAACGTCTGCGCAGCGAACGCCACAGGCACATACGCTGTGAGCGGACACACGGTTGAAGGGTGTGATGGTCTCCACCCGTGCCGGGTGCCCCGAGCAGCGAGGACGGTGGCGCGTAGGCTGTCCGGGCGGCATCGCCGGGTCATCGGTACCCGGCATCGGCCGCGAGTTGGTGCCGATGCCGGAAGGTGGCAGTCCGTGAGCATGATCACCGAGCGTTCCGTCCAACGGCGGTCGCCCGGCGTGGCGGAGCCTGCGCCACGCGCCGAAGCCCGACGCGACCGGATGGCGATGGTCCGCGCCTATGTGGCGCTGACCAAGCCGGCCATCGTCGAGCTGCTGCTGGTCACCACGGTGCCGACGATGATGCTGGCCGCCGGCGGCTGGCCGGATCTGGTCACCTTCTTCGCGGTGCTGATCGGCGGCGCCCTGGCGGGCGGCGCGGCGAGCGCGCTGAACTGCTACATCGACCGCGACATCGACGTGCTGATGAAGCGGACCAAGCGGCGCCCGCTGCCGACCCACCAGATCAGCCCGCGTGCCGTGCTGATCTTCGGCCTGACGCTGGCCGTGGTGTCGGTGGTCCTGATGGCCGTCCTCACCAACTGGCTGGCGACCGCGCTCACCGCGTTCTCGATCTTCTACTACGACGTGATCTACACGCTCTGGCTGAAGCGGCGTACGCCGGCGAACACGTTCTGGGGCGGCGTCTGCGGCGCCGCTCCGGTGGTGATCGGCTGGGCCGCGGTCACCGGGTCGATCGCGCCGATGGGCTGGGCGCTCTTCGCCGTCGTCTTCTTCTGGCAGATGCCGCACTTCTACGCGCTCGCCATCAAGTACAAGGACGACTACGCCCGGGCCGGCATCCCGATGCTCCCGGTGGTCCGCTCGGTCGCCCGGGTGAACTTCGAGATCCTCCTCTACACCGCACTCACCGTCGTCTCGTCGTTCGTGGCGGCGTGGCCGCTCGGCCCGGCGCTCGACCTCGGCTGGATCTACGGCATCACGGCACTGCTCTCCGGCGGGGTCTTCATGGGTGAGGCGATCCGGCTCGTGCTGCAGACCCGCAACGGCGGGATGCTCAAGCCGATGCGTCTCTTCCAGCTCTCCATCACGTACCTGACGGTCCTCTTCATGGCCATCGCGGTGGACGCGCTCCTCTGACCTGGCGAACAGATCGCCCTGCGTCATTTCGGTTACGGCTTCGTCGCACACGATGCCCGGAATGTGACCAGTGTCAACTACCGTCCGTCACTCATTCCGGTGATTCTGGTGAGGCCGCAAATCGGGCGTAATTAGGTCAAACACCTGGTCTCGATCTCGAAACCTGCTGGTAACGAGAGTCACAAAGAGATCCCGGAGCCCCCCGCGTGGCGCTCGGGAGTGCTTAGGCTGCGGTCCATGGCAGAAGGTTCCGTAACGACGCTGACTTCCGAGATCAAGACTTTCGCCGCCGGACACGGTGGCGCCAAGGCGGTCATCGAGTACGTCGGCAAGCGCGGCGCCCGCATCGTCCTCGTCGGCGAGGACGGTGAGTGGTCCGACCAGTTCGCCAAGGACACGGGCATGGCCCGCGAGGCGTGTGAGGGCGCCGGTGTCGCGGTGGAGAACGAGTGGGAGCGCGAGCTCCTGGAGCAGATGCGCCCCAGCAACGACCTGTGGCGCTCGATGGCCCGCCGGAGCATGGCGCGCTGATGCCGCAGGACGCCCGGGTCGCACTGGTCACCTGTGCGCACTTCCCCGATCTCTGGGACGACGACCACCCGCTGCGCGACACCCTCGTCGCGCGCGGCGTGACCGTCGACGCCGTTCGCTGGGACGACCCGGACGCCGACTGGTCCGTCTACGACCTCACGGTGATCCGCTCGCCGTGGGACTACGTACCCCGCCGGGAGCAGTTCGTCGCGTGGGCACGCAGCGTGCCCAGCCTGCTCAACCCGGCCGACGTGCTCGCCTGGAACACCGACAAGCGCTACCTGAGCGACCTGACCGCGGCCGGCGTCCCGGTCATCCCCACGGACTTCGCCGCACCCGGCGAGACCTGGACGCCGCCCCCGGCCGGTGAGTGGGTCGTCAAACCGGCGATCTCCGCCGGCAGTCAGGACACCGCGCGCCACCTCCTCCCCGAGCAGGCCGGCGAGGCGCGGGCGCACGTGGCCCGTCTCCAGGCGGCCGGCCGCACCGCGATGATCCAGCCCTACCTGGACGCGGTCGCCACCGACGGCGAGACCGCGCTCCTCTTCCTCCCCGGCGCGTCCGGCGCGCTCACCTACAGCCACGCCGTCCGCAAGGGCCCGATGCTCGGCCGGCGAGGTGAGCACGCCATCGAGGTCGGCAGCGAGGACATCTCCCCGCGCACGCCGACGGAGGCGGAGCTGTCCGCTGCCGATCAGGCCCTGAAGGCGATCCCGGGCGGCGCCGACCGCCTCCTCTACGCCCGCGTCGATCTGATCCCGGGCCCCGAGGGCACACCTCTCCTGCTGGAGCTGGAGCTGGCCGAGCCCTCCCTCTTCCTTTCCCGGTCGCCGACGGCGACGTCTCGCCTGGCCTCGGCGATCCTCTCCCGCCTCTGATCTTTTTCGGGTACGCCGTACCGGCCGGCGCCGCGCGGGTACCGCGGGTCAGGACGCGGGCACCGGTGCGGTGCGGGCCGGCTCGCCGGCGGGGGCCGGGGCATCCTCGGCCACCGCTTCCGGGCGGGTCCGCAGCGACCAGAGGACGGCCAGGGTGGAGGTCCAGACCAGGCCGGCACCGAGCATGTGGGCGCCGACCAGCAGGACCGGCAGGTGGGTGAAGTACTGCACGAAGCCGATCAGGCCCTGGCCGAGCTCGACCAGGATCAGCACGCCCGCCGCGCGGACCGCCGCCGCCGGGGCCGGCACCGCGCGGAGCGCGAACCAGAGCGCGACCGAGAGGCCGATCAGTAGGAAGACCAGGTCGGCGTGGACCTGGGAGATCGCGGCCGGGTCGAGGCCGTTGCGCTTGGCGCCGCGGTCGCCCGAGTGCGGGCCGGAGCCGGTGACCACCACGCCGGCCGCGATCACCGCGAGGCTGGCCAGGGCGGTGAGCCGGCCGAGCACGCGCAGCGGGGCGGGGACGGTGGCGGCCGGGGCGCCGTCGCCCTCGGCGGCGCGCCGCCAGAGCGCGTAGGCCAGCGCGATCACGCCGACCGAGAGCAGGAAGTGCAGCCCGACCACCCACGGGTTGAGGTGGGTGAGGACGGTGATGCCGCCGACCACGCCCTGCATCGGGATGCCGAGGCCGGCCGCGACCGAGAGCCGGACCAGGGATTTCCGGCGCGGGTGTCCCAGCGCCGCGAGGAAGCAGGCGATCGCGAGGCCGGCCAGCACGAAGGTGAGCATCCGGTTGCCGAACTCGATCGCGCCGTGCACGCCCATCGCGGAGGTCGTCGTGTACGACCCGTCGGTGCACTTCGGCCAGGTGGGGCAGCCGAGGCCGGAGTCGGTGAGCCGGACCGCCGCGCCGGTGACGATCAGCGCGACGTTGGCGATCAGGGACGCCAGGGCGAGCGGACGCAACGCGGAGGACTTCACCAGGTACTTCACCCGGGGAATCGTACGCGCAAAGTTGATCTTGAATTGAGGTGTCCCCGGGGGCCGGTGTGACGGATCACCGGAGGCCGGTTTGCGGGGGCCGGAGTAAATACGTAACGTTGGCGTAGTGAAAAACGGGATGCTGGTCACGGACGGTGCGGCGGCGACGGCCGCGGCGTCGGACGGCCGCACCCGGGACCGGGTCACCCAGCTGCTGCTGAAGCGTCGCGCCGCCACCGCGGCCGAGCTCGGCGCCCAGCTCGGGCTGAGTCCCGCGGCGATCCGCAAACACCTCGACGCGATGCTCGCCGAGGGCCTCGTCGAGACGCGCGAGCTGCGCCGCACCGGCCCCCGCGGCCGGGGCCGCCCGGCGAAGGCGTTCGTGCTGACCGCGGCCGCCCGTGAGGATCTGAACCCGCATCACTACGACGGCATCGCCTCCGCCGCCCTGCGCTGGATCGCCGAGAACCACGGCGTGGAGGCGGTCTCGGCGTTCGCGACGTCCCAGGTCGGCGCGCTGGAGGAGCGGCTGAAGGCCGCGATCCTCTCCGCCGGTCCCGATCCGCTGGCCCGGGCGGAGGCACTCGCCGATGCGCTGACCGCGGAGGGCTACGCTGCCAGCGCGACCACGATCGCGTCCGGCGGGCAGCTCTGCCAGCACCACTGCCCGGTGGCCCACGTGGCCGCCGAGTTCCCTCAGCTGTGCGACGCCGAAACCGAAGTCATCTCTCGGCTCATCGGCACCCACGTGCAGCGCCTCGCCACCATCGCGCACGGCGACGGGGTGTGCACCACGCACATCCCCTCCCCGCCCCACGCCACCGCAATCACGGTTAGGACGAATAGAGATGACTGACCAGATCGTTACTCAGGAAGAGCACCTGGCCGCTCTTGGCAAGTACGAGTACGGCTGGGCCGATGCCGACGTTGCGGGTGCCGCCGCGCAGCGTGGCCTCTCCGAGGCCGTGGTGCGCAACATCTCGGCGCTGAAGAACGAGCCGCAGTGGATGCTCGACCTGCGCCTCAAGGGCCTGCGCCTCTTCGACCGCAAGCCGATGCCGTCCTGGGGCGCCGACCTCACCGGGATCGACTTCCAGAACATCAAGTACTTCGTGCGCTCCACCGAGAAGCAGGCCGCTTCCTGGGAGGACCTGCCCGAGGACATCAAGGCGACCTACGACAAGCTCGGCATCCCCGAGGCGGAGAAGCAGCGCCTGGTCGCCGGCGTCGCCGCGCAGTACGAGTCCGAGGTCGTCTACCACGCGATCCGCGAGGACCTCGAGCAGCAGGGCGTCCTGTTCCTGGACACGGACACCGCGCTCAAGGAGCACGAGGACGTCTTCAAGGAGTACTTCGGCACGGTGATCCCGGTCGGTGACAACAAGTTCGCCGCGCTGAACACCGCGACCTGGTCGGGTGGCTCCTTCATCTACGTGCCGAAGGGCGTGCACGTGGACATCCCGCTGCAGGCCTACTTCCGGATCAACACGGAGAACATGGGCCAGTTCGAGCGGACCCTGATCATCGCCGACGAGGGCAGCTACGTGCACTACGTCGAGGGCTGCACCGCGCCGATCTACTCGTCCGACTCGCTGCACTCCGCGGTCGTCGAGATCGTCGTGAAGAAGAACGCCCGGGTGCGCTACACGACCATCCAGAACTGGTCGAACAACGTGTACAACCTGGTCACCAAGCGCGCCACCTGCGAGGAGGGCGCGACCATGGAGTGGATCGACGGCAACATCGGCTCCAAGGTGACGATGAAGTACCCGGCGGTCTACATGACCGGCCCGCACGCCAAGGGCGAGGTGCTCTCGATCGCGATGGCCGGCGAGGGCCAGCACCAGGACTCCGGCGCCAAGATGGTGCACGCCGCGCCGCACACCTCCTCGACGATCATCTCCAAGTCGATCGCCCGGGGCGGCGGGCGTACGTCGTACCGCGGTCTGGTGCAGGTGCTGGAGGGCTCGGAGAGCTCGAAGAGCACGGTCAAGTGCGACGCGCTGCTGGTCGACACGATCTCCCGCTCGGACACGTACCCGTACGTCGACATCCGCGAGGACGACGTCAACATGGGCCACGAGGCGACCGTCTCCAAGGTCAGCGAGGACCAGCTCTTCTACCTGATGAGCCGGGGCCTGACCGAGGACGAGGCGATGGCGATGATCGTGCGCGGCTTCATCGAGCCGATCGCGAAGGAGCTCCCGATGGAGTACGCCCTGGAGCTCAACCGCCTGATCGAGCTGCAGATGGAAGGGGCAGTGGGCTAGCGCCCACTGCCGGAAGAGCCCCAGGGTCAAGGAACGTAAGGAATTTTAAGGAAGACATGACTACCGAGGCCATCGCCCCGCCGAGCACCAAGTCGCAGGTGCTGCGTTCCTTCGACGTCGCCGACTTCCCGGCCCTCAACGGCCTGGAGGAGGAGTGGCGCTTCACCCCGCTCAAGCGGCTGGGTGACCTGGTCAAGGCCACCGAGCTGACCGGTGCCGCCCCGGCCGTGGAGTACGCCGACCTGCCCGCCGGGGTGTCGGTCTCCACCGCCGACGACGTCGACCCGGTGCTCACCCCGTTCGACCGGATCAGCGCCCTCGCGTACGGCTCGGCCGCCGGCGTCACCGTGATCGAGGTGGCGGCCGAGGCCGAGCCCGCCGAGGCCGCCGTGATCCGCCTGGTCGGCAAGGGCGGCGACGCCGCGGCCGCGCGCACCGTGGTCACGGTGGGCGCGTTCGCCAAGGCGACGATCGTGCTGGAGCAGACCGGCACGGTCACCCTGGCCGACAACGTCGAGGTGGTGCTCGCCGACAGCGCGCAGCTCACCTTCGTGACGCTGGCCGAGTGGGACCGCGACGCCGTGCAGGCGCAGCACGTCAAGTTCAAGGTCGGCAAGGACGCCCGGGTCCAGCACGTGCAGGTCACCCTGGGCGGTGACGTGGTCCGGCAGTTCACCTCGGTGGAGTACACCGGACGGGGCGGCGACGCCGAGCTCTTCGGGCTCTACTTCGCCGACGCGGGCCAGCACCACGAGCACCGCCAGCTGGTCGACCACTCGGTGCCCGACTGCCGCAGCTACGTGGGGTACCGCGGCGCGCTGCAGGGCTCGTCGGCGCACACCGTCTGGGTCGGCGACGTGCTGATCCGGGCCACCGCGACCGGGACCGATACGTACGAGATCAACCGGAACCTGGTGCTGACCGACGGAGCCCGCGCCGACTCGGTCCCGAACCTGGAGATCGAGACCGGCGAGGTCGCCGGCGCCGGGCACGCCAGCGCCACCGGCCGGTTCGACGACGAGCAGCTCTTCTACCTGATGGCCCGCGGCATCCCCGAGGGCGAGGCCCGCAAGCTGGTGGTCCGGGGCTTCTTCGCCGAGCTGATCAACAAGATCCCGGTCGAGGAGCTGCGCGAGCGGCTCGGCGACGTGATCGAGGGCCGGCTGGCGGAGTCGGGGAAGTAATGCCGTTCGAGAACGTCGGCGCGGCTGCCGACGTGGCCAAGGGCACCGCCCTCCAGGTGGAGGTCGACGGCGTCGAGGTCGCGATCGTGCACGCCGACGACGACAACTTCTACGCGGTCCGCGACGAGTGCAGCCACGCCTCGGTGGCGCTCTCCGAGGGCGAGGTCGACGGCTGCACCCTGGAGTGCTGGCTGCACGGCTCGCGCTTCGACCTGCGTACCGGAGAGCCCTCCGGACCGCCCGCCATCGACCCGGTGGCGGTCTACCCCGTCGAGATCCGCGACGGCGACATCTACGTTTCGATGACACCGAGTAATGGAGTACAGCCGTGAGCACCCTGGAGATCCGCGACCTGCAGGTTTCGGTGAAGCTGCCCGATGGTGAGCTGAAGCCGATCCTGGCCGGGGTCGACCTCACCATCAATTCCGGTGAGACGCACGCCATCATGGGCCCGAACGGCTCCGGCAAATCCACGCTGGCCTACTCCATCGCGGGCCACCCGAAGTACGAGATCACCGGTGGTTCGGTGACCCTGGACGGGCAGGACGTGCTCGAGCTCAGCGTCGACGAGCGGGCCCGGGCGGGTCTCTTCCTCGCGATGCAGTACCCGGTTGAGGTCCCCGGCGTCTCGGTGGCGAACTTCCTGCGTACCGCGAAGACCGCGATCGACGGTGAGGCGCCGAAGCTGCGCACCTGGGCCGGCGAGCTGCGCGGCGCGATGGAGAAGCTGCAGATGGACCCGGCGTTCGCGCAGCGCAACGTCAACGAGGGCTTCTCCGGCGGTGAGAAGAAGCGGCACGAGATCATGCAGCTCGAGCTGCTCAAGCCGAAGATGGCGATCCTCGACGAGACCGACTCCGGTCTGGACATCGACGCGCTGCGGATCGTCAGCGAGGGCGTCAACCGGGTCCGCGAGACCGGCGAGACCGGCTTCCTGCTGATCACCCACTACACGCGGATCCTGCGCTACATCAAGCCGGACTTCGTGCACGTCTTCGTCGGCGGCAAGATCGTCGAGGAGGGCGGCCCGGAGCTGGCCGAGGAGCTCGAGGTCTCGGGCTACGAGAAGTTCCTCGCCAAGGCCTAGGGGAGAAGATGACCTTCGACGTCGCGCGGGTGCGCAAGGACTTCCCGATCTTCGAGCGGGAGGTGAACGGCCACCCGCTGGTCTACTTGGACAGCGCCAACACCTCGCAGAAGCCGGTGCAGGTGCTCGACGTCATGCGCGCGCACCAGGAGAAGCACAACGGCAACGTCTCGCGCTCGGTGCACACCCTGGGCACCGAGTCGACCGAGATGTACGAGGGCGCCCGGGCGAAGATCGCGAGCTTCATCGGTGCGGGCAGCCCCGATGAGGTCGTCTTCACCAAGAACTCCACCGAGGCGATCAACCTGGTGGCGCACTCGGCCGGGCAGCTGCTCGGGCTGAAGCCGGGCGACGAGATCGTGATCTCCGAGATGGAGCACCACTCCAACCTGGTGCCCTGGCAGCTGCTCTGCGAGCGGACCGGCGCCACGCTGCGCTGGTTCGGCATCACCGACGAGGGCCGGCTCGACGAGTCACAGCTCGACGAGCTGGTCAACGAGCGGACCAAGCTGATCTCGGTCGCGCACATGTCCAACACGCTCGGCACCATCAACGACTCGGCCCGGCTGGTCGAACGGGCCCGCCAGGTCGGTGCGCTGGTGATGCTGGACGCCTCGCAGTCGGTGCCGCACTTCCCGGTCGACGTGCGCGCGCTCGGCGTCGACTTCATCGCGTTCACCGGTCACAAGATGCTCGGCCCGACCGGCATCGGCGTGCTCTGGGGCCGCTTCGACCTGCTGGAGCGGATGCCCCCGTTCCTGGCCGGCGGCTCGATGATCGAGACCGTGTCGATGGCGAAGACCACCTACGCTCCGCCGCCGGCCCGGTTCGAGGCGGGCACCCCGCCGATCACCGAGGCGATCGGGCTCGGCGCGGCCGTGGACTACCTGACCGGCATCGGGATGGACGAGATCCACCGGCACGAGCAGGAGATCACCCGGTACGCGCTGGAGCAGCTCTCCGCCGTCCCGGACGTGCGCATCTACGGTCCGTCGACCCCGGAGCGGCGGGGCGGCACGGTGTCGTTCGGCGTCGACGGGGTACACCCCCATGACGTGGGGCAGATCCTGGACGCGCTCGGCGTGGAGGTCCGCGTCGGCCACCACTGCGCCCGGCCGGTCTGCGTGCGTTTCGGCGTGCCGGCGATGACCCGGGCCTCGTTCTACCTCTACACGACCACGGACGAGATCGACGCCCTGGCGCGCGGCCTCGACCAGGTCCGGAAGGTGTTCGGCTGATGATGCTCGACGGGCTTTACCAGGAGATCATCCTCGATCACTACAAGCACCCGCACGGCCGTGGCCTGCGGGATCCGTTCGACGGGGAGGCGCACCACGTCAACCCGACCTGCGGCGACGAGATCACCGTCCGGGTCACCTCGGACCTGACCGACATCTCGTACGACGGCCTCGGCTGCTCGATCAGCCAGGCCTCCGCGTCCGTGCTGCACGAGCTGCTCCAGGGGAAGAGCTCCGGCCAGGCGTCCGAGATCCACCACGCGTTCGTGGAGCTGATGCAGAGCCGCGGTCAGGTGGAGCCGGACGAGGACGTGCTCGGCGACGGGATAGCCTTCGCCGGGGTGGCGAAGTTCCCGGCCCGGGTGAAGTGCGCCCTGCTGCCGTGGATGGCGTTCAAGGACGCCGCGGCCCGTGCCGGTGTGGACGTGGGCGCGAGCCCGGAGGTGACGGCATGACCGACTGCACCGAGCGGCACATGGCCGAGCCGGGCGACGGCGCCGAAGTCGAGGGCCAGCAGGGCATGCCAAGAGAGGGCAGAGCGTAATGACGAGCGAGAACACCGATACCGTACGCACGGTGGCCTCGGCGCCCGGCGACGCCACGGCCGTGGACGACCAGGTCCCGGCCTGGCTGGAGGCCGAGCGGTCCGCGGCCGCGGAGGCGGGCGAGGCGGTCGAGATCCCGGACGCCGGGGTCAACGCGGCCGCCGACCAGGACGAGCCCGCGGCTTCCGTGGAGAAGACCGGCCCGGTCACGAAGGCCACGATCGCCGATATCGAGGAGGCGATGAAGGACGTCGTCGACCCCGAGCTCGGCATCAACGTGGTCGACCTCGGCCTCGTCTACGGCAGTCACGTGGACGACGACAACGTGGTCACCCTCGACATGACGCTGACCTCGGCGGCCTGCCCGCTGACCGACGTGATCGAGGACCAGACCCGGCAGGCGCTGACCACCGGCCCGGGCGGCGGCCTGGTCCAGGACTTCCGGATCAACTGGGTGTGGCTCCCGCCGTGGGGCCCCGACAAGATCACCGACGACGGCCGGGAGCAGCTCCGGGCCCTCGGCTTCAACGTCTGACCCGATGCATCGGAACGGATGCATCTAGCGTGATGCATCTAGCGTGATGCATCGGAAGTGATGCATCGGAAGTGATGCATCAGGTTAGATGCATCTAGCCTGATGCATCAGGCCTGATGCGCCGATCTCCGGTACGTCCAAAGGGCGGTGCGCATCGAGCGCGCCGCCCTTTGTCGTGTCTCGGTGGTAGAAACCGGACATGACGTCTACTCCGCCCTTCCCCGAGCTGATCACCCTGGTCGAGGAGCGGTCCGCCGTACTGCGCCGGGCGTGGGCCGCCGCACCCGACCCGGAGGCGCGGGTGCCGTGCTGCGACGCGTGGTCGATGCGGGACCTGGTCGTGCACCTCGGCGGGGTGCAGCGCTTCTGGGCGGCCACCGCGGCGCACGGCGACCCGAGCGGCCCGCCGCCGGAGGGGAAGGCCGGCGACCGCGCGCCGCACGGCGACCTGCGGGAGTGGTCCGCCGCGTCGACCGAGCTGCTGGTCACCGCGTTGCGCGAGGCGGGCCCGGACGGGCCGTGCTGGGCCTGGTGGGCCGCGTCCGCCGCGGCGTCGCTCACGGTGGGCGCGGTGGCCCGGCACCAGGTTCAGGAGGCGGCGGTTCACGCGTACGACGCCCAGGCCGCGATCGGTGAACCGGAGCCGCTGCCGGCCGCGGTGGCAGTCGACGGCGTCGCCGAGTTCCTGCAGGTGGTGCTCGGTTCCCGGGGCCCGTGGCGGCACCGCCCGGCACGCGTCGCCCTCCAGGCGCTGGAGGGCCCGTCCTGGACCGTCGACCTCTCCCCGGCCGGCGCTCAGACGAACCCGGCGGCGAGCGGCGACCCGGTCACCACGCTCCGCGGTACGACCAGTGATCTGGTGCTCGCCCTCTACCGCCGCATCCCCCTCGCGGCCGTCCGCGTCGACGGCGACCGCGAGGTCGCCGACCAGCTCCGCGAGTGGAGCCGGATGGACTGACCGGTGAGCGGTAGCGGCCGCCGACCAGCTCCGCGAGTGGAGCCGGATGGACTGACCGGTGAGCGGTAGCGGCCGCCGACCGGCTCCGCGAGTGGAGCCGGATGGACTGACCCGTGATCAGTAACGGCCGTACGAAGGGAGCCGGATGGGCTGGCCGATGATCAGGAGCGGTCGAGGGTCAGGGCGAGACGCTGGAGCCACGGCTCAGCCGCGCCGCCGATCTCCGGGTACTCCGCGGCGAAGGCCGTCCTGTCGACGTCGTGCCGGGAGGGCACCGACTCGGCGGTGACGTCGTCGGCTTCCGTACCCAGCTCGGGACGGCCGATCATCGTGCCACCGCCGACGGGGACGGGGTGAGCCAGCCCGCGTCGAGGTCGATGTGGTCGTCGAACGCGACGTACTCCTGCTCCACCGAGATGATCTCGTGGCCGGCCCCGCGCAGGTCGGTGACGAGGCGTTCCAGCCGCTCGGTGGCGGTCTCCCGGCCGACGCCGTGGCAGCGCTGGTTGACGAAGCGCTCCTGCCCACCGCCGGTGAGCCACCGCCGCGCGTTGCGGGAGAGCCGGGCACCGTGCGACTCGGCCAGGGCGGTGAGGGCGGGCAGCGCGGCGCCCCTGGCCGCGGGGAGGCGCACCTTGACGTGGTGCTCGAAGTGCCGGTCGCGCGGTTCGGTGCCCGCCTCCTCGTCGGTGCGCGGCACGCCGGACGACCAGGGGGTCGCCTCGATCTTGGTGCGCCGGGGACGGAAGCCCGCCTCGCGCAGCCGGGCGCACCACCGCTCGGCGATCCTCCGCTGTTCCGTCAGCGTGCCGGTGCCGTGCAGGGTGAGCATCGGCTGCAAGGTGTGCTCGCCCCGGTCGATTTCGATGTGCACGAACGTCGCGCCGTGCTCGGCCGCCCAGACGGCGAGGTCGGCGGCCTGCCCGGCGTCGACCGTCACGTGCGTTTCGAAGTCCCCCGATATGTCGTTCACGCGCGGCAGCCTAACCGGACCCGGGGGAGCGGGGCTGTCGTATTTCGCCGCCTGCGGATCGATGAATACACATAGGATTCCCGGCGTGGAGACCTTTGACGCACCCGACGGCATCCGGCTCGCCCTGCACCGCACCGGTTCCGGTACGCCACTGCTGTGCCTGCCCGGCGGCCCGATGCAGGCGGGGGCGTACCTCGGTGATCTGGGCGGGCTCGGCGAGCACCATGAGCTGCTGATCCCCGACCTGCGGGGCACCGGGTCGTCGGCGGTTCCGGAGGACACCGCGAGCTACCGTTGTGACCGGCTGGTGGACGACGTGGAGGCGCTGCGCGAGCACCTCGGTCTGGAGAGCGTCGACCTGCTGGGGCACTCGGCGGGCGTGACCGTCGCGCTGCTCTACGCGATCCGGTACCCGGAGCGGATCGCGCGTCTCGTGCTGGTCAACCCCAGTCCGCGGGCGGTGCACCTGGAGATCACCGACCTGGAGCGCCGCCAGGTGGCCGAGACGCGGCGCGGCGAGCCGTGGTTCCCGGAGGCGTTCGCGGCGCTCGAACGGCTCCAGTCCGGGCGGAGCGCCCCGGCGGACGGGCGGGCGCTGGCGCCGTTCATCTACGGCCGGTGGGACGCGGAGACCCAGGCGTACTCGGCACGTGAGGCCGAGCAGAAGAACCGGGCCGCCGCGGCGGCGTTCTACGCGGACGGCGCTTTCGACCCCCTTCGGGTACGCACCGGTCTGGCCGAACTCGGTGCGCCGGTGCTGCTGGTCTCCGGCGAGGCCGACCTGCAACTGCCCCCGAAGTGGGCGGCCGAGTACGCGGGTCTCTTCCCGCAGGCCGAGCTCGCCATGGTCCCGGACGGCGGCCACTTCGCGTGGCTCGACGACGCCGACTGGTTCGTCCAGACGATCACCGCGTTCCTCCACTGACGGTCACGGTTCTGGCTGGTTCCCAGGGGTGTATCCGGGCCTCCGATACACCCCTGGGAACCAGCCGGGGGTCAGCGGAGAGCGTCGACGAGCAGCGGGTTGATCAGGTCGGGGCGCTCCATCGAGGGGAGGTGACCCGCCCAGTCCAGCTCGACGTGGCGCGCGCCGGGGATCTCGGTCACCAGACGAGCGGCGATCTCCCGGAAGTCCGGCAGATCGTGGGCGCCCGTCACGAGGAGAGTCCGGGCGGTGACGGTTCTGGGGTCGTACTCGACCTGAAGGGGTGAAGGGTCCTCGGCGGCGAGCTGAACCTCGAAGACGTTGCGCTGCATGGTGCTCAGCGCGGTCCGTGCCGCCTCGTCCGCCTCCGGGCCCAGCCACTGCTCGACATTGACGGCCACCGCTCCGTCGATGTCGCCGGCCTCCAGCAGTTCGTCCTCCCGCTGTCCGAAAGCGAGCATCCCGGGACTGTGCGGGTGCCCCCGCAGCGCGGTGCAGAGCAGGACCAGCCGGGTGATCCGATCCGGCCATCGCGCGGCGATCTCGATGGCCACCCGGCCGCCGCCCGAAGCGCCGACCAGGGCGACCCGGCCGCTGTCCAGGGAGCCGATCAGCGCGACGACGTCGTCGGCGTTGTTCCAGGGGCCGGTCGGCATCGGGGATTCGCCGAAACCGCGCAGGTCGCAGCGGAGCACCCGGAAACCGGCCTCGGTCAGCGCCGGGATCTGGGGGTCCCACATCCGGCGGTCGGCGGCGGTCGAATGGAGCAGGACAACGGTGGGACCGGAACCGGTCACGTCATGAGAGAGAGTCATCGGCATCATTATCGCGCCGCCGTCCCGGCGGCGACCCGGGGCCTGGCGGTCACCTGCCGGCCCTCGTCGAGCGCGCGCCAGTTGGAGAAGAGGAACGGCGCGAAGGTCACCGCGACATAGCCGATTCCGGCCAGCAGCGCTCCGGTACGCAGCCCCAGCTCGTCCGCGGCCCAGCCGCCGAGCACGCCACCCAGCGGGATGCCGGCCCACGACACCGCGATCAGCAGGCTCATCACCCGGCCGTGCATGCTCGCCGGGATCCGGTCGTAGGCGGCCGCGAGCAGGATCGGGTTGACCGTGGACATCAGGGCGCCGGCCAGTGCGGCGACGGTCAGCACCACCCAGAGGCGGTCGGTGAGCGCAAGCGCGAAGAGCTGCGCGGGGCCGCCGAGCAGGAAGCAGGTCGCGAAGGTGAGCCGGCGTGGCAGGCGGGGCGAGACGATCGTGTAGAGGATGTTGCCGGCCACCGCGCCCAGGCCGAAGGCGCAGCCCAGCACGCCGAGGGCGGCGGGTCCGTGCGGCCCGTCCCGCACCCAGACGGGCACGAAGACCGTGGCGTACGCCTGATCGAGGAGGTTCGTCGCGAAGAGCAGCGACATGATGCCGACGATCAGCCGGTCTTCGCGGACGTACCGGAAGCCGCCGCGGAGCGCCTCGGCGTAGCCCTGGTCGTCGGCGGCCGGGCGGTCGACCGAGCCGACCCGGACGAAGACCGAGATCAGCAGTGCGCCGATCGCGAAGCTCGCCGCGTCGAACAGCAGCACCCGGGCCGGGCCGATCGCGGCGATCAGCAGGCCGGCGACGGGTAACCCGATCAGCGTGCAGGCGCGGCTGATCCCGTCGTACATCGCGGTGCCGCGTTCGGTGGAGAGCCCGGCCTCGGCGATCGCACGGGGGAGCAGCGCGCGTTTGGCGGTGTCGCCGAACCCGCGGAGCGCGCCGGCCAGCGCGATCAGGGCGAGCATCGTGCCGTACGGGATGATCTCGGTCATCGCCAGCAGCGGGATGCCGCTGACCGCGAGGATGCTGGCGGTGTCGGCGGCGACCGCGGTCGGGCGCGGTCCGACCCGGTCCACGATAGGACCGCCGAGAAGACCGGCCAGGACGTACGGGAGCATCTCGGCGAAGCCGGCGATTCCGGCGAGCAGGGCCGAGTCGGTGGTGGTGAGGACCAGCCAGGGCAGGGCCACGAAGGTGATACGGCTGCCCAGCATGGAGACCGCTTCGGCGAACAGCAGGCCGCGCAGCTGTCGTTGGGCGGGAGAGGGGGTGGGCATCGTCCGAACCTATCTGCACGGGGGCATCTGTCAATGACGCCTATCGATGTCTAGATGGTCGACGACGTTGTACCGGTCCAGCGTGAGCTGGTCGTTCGTACCGGCGAACCGGGTGATGGACGCGTTCCGGACACTGCCCGAGGCGGCCTCGACGGCCAGCACCCGGTCCCAGTCCAGACCCTCGATCACGGCGCGGGCCATCAGCACCACCGCGTCGTGCGCCACCACGATCACCCGGCGGCCGTCGTACGCCCGGTGCAGATCGTCGAGAAAGGACGCGAGCCGGGCCTCGACGTCGGCGAACGACTCGCCGCCCGGCGGCGCGTAGCGGTACTCGCCGGCCTGGGCCCGCCGTGCCGCCTCGCCCGGGAATCGCGCCGCGACCGCCGCCGTGGTGAGCAGCTCCAGGTCGCCCATCAGGCGGTCGACCAGCCGGTCGTCGGTCCGCGGCGTGGGCAGCGGCACCCCGGAGACGTGCGCGGCGAGCCGCCACGTCTCCCGGGCGCGGAGGTACGGCGAGGTGATCACCACCTCCGGCCGGTGCTCGGGCGGCTGCCCGGCCAGCCAGCCACCGACTGCGGCCGCCTGCTCCTCGCCGAGCGGCGTGAGCGGCACCTCCGCGTCCCGGCCGCTGACCGCGGCGTCCAGCAGCCCGCGCGCGTTGGCGTGGGCGAAGGCGACGTTGGCGAGGCTCTGCCCATGCCGGACCAGGGTGAGTTCCGCTACGACAGCCATGATCGGACCCTATCGGTCACCAACAGCAGCCGGAAGGGTGCATGTGGTGACCAATATTCGGTGGTTGCTGTGGATGAAGGACGAGATGATTCCCGCATGACCGTGTGGTGGGCGTACCCCGTCGTTGTCGTCGCGATGGCCGATCGGGCCACGCGACAGCAGCTCACGCCCACCGGAGAGGTCCCGGCACCGCAGCCGTCATGAGCGCGGCCTTCCTGTCCGGCGTGATCGCCGGATACGGCATCGCCGTGCCCGTCGGCGCGATCGGGGTGCTGATCGCGGGCCTCAGCGCACGGGTCTCGCTGCGCGTCGGCGCGGCGGCGGGCCTCGGCGCGGCCACCGCGGACGGCGTCTACGCGCTGCTCGCGGTCGCCGGCGGCGCTGCGGTGGCGGCGGTCGTGGCCCCGATCGCGGTGCCGCTGCGCTGGCTGGGCGCGGCGATCCTGCTGGTCCTGGCCGCCCGGACGGCGTGGGGCGCCTTCCGGCCGGTCACCGAGCGGGACGAGCGCCCGGTGTCGGCGTCGCGGGCGTACACCGCGATCCTCGGCCTGACCCTGCTGAACCCGGCGACGGTGCTCTACTTCGCGGCCCTGGTCCTGACCGGCGACCACGCCGGCGCCGGCGGCATCTGGTTCGTCACGGGTGCCTTCCTCGCCTCGGCGAGCTGGCAGCTGCTGATCGCGGGCGGCGGCTCTCTGATCGGCCGCACCCTGACCGGCCCCCGCGGCCGCACGGTGACCGCCCTGCTCTCCGCCACGGTCATCGCGGTCCTCGCGGTGCGCCTGCTCACGTGAACAGGTTCCCGGCGAGATGCCCGGCGTGGTGACCGTGCCAGTCCGCGCCGGCGTCGTCCGGCGGGCAGAACTCCAGGACCCACTCGACGAGCTGCCAGGTCGGGCGGCCGGTGAGCCGGCCGCTGGCCGGCGCGACCGGCCTCGCCCTCGTCGGCGGCCAGGTCGCGCGCCGCATGGCGATAGGCACCGGCCGTCTCCCGGCGATCCCCGGTCAGAGGTGCTTGGCGGCCTCGCGGAGGGAGAGTGGGGAGAGGCGGTCGCGCTGGGCGGTCAGGAAGGAGCGGACCGCCTCCGGGTCCGTGCGGGCGTAGTGGCGCAGGGCCCAGCCGATCGCCTTGCGGATGAAGAAGTCCGGGTGGGACGCCTGACGGGTGCAGTAGCCGAAGAGGCGGTCGGTGTCGGTCGCCGTGCCGTAGTGGAGCTGGTGCAGCAGCGCCGTCCGGATCAGCCACATGTCCGCCGCGCCGGACCACTCGTCCATCCGGGCCACCAGTGCCGGATGGCGCCGGACCAGTCCGCCGGCGACGTGGGTGGCGAGCGGGTCGACCGTGTCCCACCACGACTTCGTGGTGATCAGCTCCTGGCAGACGTCGAGGAAGCCCGGGCCGGGGGTCCGGAGGTGGGCGGCCAGGTGATCACACGCGAACTGCTGGAACTCGCGCTCCCGGAGGGCCCAGCAGGCCCTGGCCGTCGACGCCAGCTCGTCCTCGGTGGGGCGGGGCAGGCCGGCGAGCGCATCGCGGGCCGCGGCGCGGCGGGCGCCGGCGCTCAGGCCCAGGAAGGCGAACTGGTCGCGCATGTACGCCGCCATCGCCGGGGCGCGTGCCGGATCGCCGGCCGACTCGAAGGCGCTGACGAGGCGGCCCATCAACGGGGAGGTCACCGTCGTAGGCTTGCACGAATGGGCGAGCGAGCGGCCGCGGGCGGCGGGAAATGGGTGGATGTCGCGCCGGAACGGCTTCCCCGCTGGCTGGAGAACTTCGCGGGGCGGCATGGTGCGTACGTGGAGAGCGGTCTGACGGTGACCGCCGCCGACGGTGTGTCGGCGACGTTGCACGAGCCTCCCGGCGCCCGGCCGTGCGCGACGATCGGGGAGCTGATCGGCGAAGCGGAGGCGCCGCGTCTGCTGGGCCTGCTGCTCGCGCGCAAGGGCGCGGTCGCCGTCGGTGTCGCCGACGGACCGGAACTGATCACGTCCAAGGTGGACACGCACTATGTGCAGGGCCGGACGGCCGCGGGTGGCTGGTCGCAGCAGCGGTTCGCGCGCCGCCGCGACAATCAGGCGAAGGCGGCGGCTGCCGACGGCGCCGGCATCGCGGGCCGCCTGCTTCTCTCCCGGGTACGCACGATGGCGGCGCTGGTGGCCGGGGGTGACCGTGCGGCGGTCGACGCCATCCTCGCCGCGCCGCAGCTGGCGCCGCTGGCCCCGTTGCGGGCGGACCGGCTCCTCGACGTGCCGGAGCCGCGGCACGCGGTGCTGGTCAGCGCCGTGGCCGCGGCTCGCGCGGTGTCGATCTTGATCAGAGAGGAGAGCTGATCAAGGAGGAGAGAGGGGTCAGTCGCCTTCCTTGACCGCGCCGTCGGCGAACGTGTCGCACTTCGCCGGGTCGGCGCTGTCGTAGCCGGTGCGGAACCACTTCTGCCGGTCGGCGGAGGTGCCGTGGGTGAACTCGGCCGGGTTGACCGTGCCGCCGTTGCGCTTCTGCAGCGTGTCGTCGCCGATCTGTCCGGCGGTCTGCAGGCCCTCCTGGATGTCCTCGTCGGTGATGCTCTTGAAGATCTTCACGCCCTTGGCGTCGGAGGTGCTGGTCGCCCCCTTGGCCCAGGCGCCGGCGTAGCAGTCGGCCTGCAACTCCAGCTTGACCGAGCCGAGGTTGGTGCCGCCCGAGTCGGTGCCGAGCAGGTCCTGCACGTGGTGGCCGTACTCGTGGGCGAGCACGTACGGCTGGGCGAACTCGCCGGGCGCGCCGAGCTCGTCGGCGAGCTGCTGGTAGAAGGTCAGGTCGATGTAGACGTGGTCGTCCGAGGGGCAGTAGAACGGGCCGACCCCGGAGTCCGCGGTGCCGCAGCCGGTGCTCACCCGGTCGGAGAAGATCTTGGTGGTCGCCTTCTCGTAGTCCCTGTCGAACGCCTTCGGCATCTCCGCGGCCCAGTACGCCTGGATCGAGTTGATGTAGAGGACGTTCCGGCACTCCAGCGTCTCGGTGGCGTTCTCCTTGGCGCACTGCTCGTTGAGCGAGGTGTTGTCCCCGGACGACGAGCCGCCGCCCAGGTTGTTGACGCCGAAGTAGCCGCCGACGACGAGCAGGATGACGGTGATCACGATCCCGGTGAGGCCACCGCCCCCGACCGGGATCATGCCGCCGAGTCCTCCTCCGCCGCCGCCTGATCCGCGGACGTCCTCGACCTGACTGGTATCGATCTCGGCGTTCTCGTTGAGCTCCATGTCGTCCTCACTCAGCCGGGGTTGCCGGGCACGTACCCGATGATCTTGCGACTTAATCGAGTTCGAGGTAGAGCCCGCGGTTGGGTACTATTGCGGCGTGCTGCTCTGCGAAGGCTGACCTGCCCCCGCCGACCATCTTCACGGATGGCCGGCGTTTTACTGCGCCCTGAGTCAGCCCGATCACCGAGAGCGAGAATTTTCATGATCACCGCCACCGGACTGGAACTCCGTGCCGGCGCACGCATCCTGATCTCCCCGACCACCCTGCGGGTGCAGCCCGGCGACCGGATCGGCCTGGTCGGTCGCAACGGTGCGGGCAAGACCACCACGCTCAAGGTGCTGGCCGGCGAGGGCATGCCGTATGCGGGGCAGGTCGAGCGGACCAGTGAGATCGGTTACCTCCCGCAGGACCCGCGCACCGGCGACCTGAACGTGACCGGCCGGGACCGGGTGCTCTCCGCCCGCGGGCTGGACGTCATCCTCGCCGAGATGCAGAAGCTGGAGATCCAGCTGGAGGAGAGCGCCGAGGACAAGCTCGTCCGGCGCTACGGCCAGCTGGAGGACCAGTTCTCCGCCCTCGGTGGGTACGGTGCCGAGGCCGAGGCCGCCCGGATCTGCGCCAACCTCGGGCTGCCCGACCGCGCCCTCGCGCAGACCATCGGCACCCTCTCCGGTGGTCAGCGCCGCCGGATCGAGCTGGCCCGGATCCTGTTCGCCAACTCCGGGCAGAACGGCAAGGGCATCCTGCTGCTCGACGAGCCGACCAACCACCTCGACCAGGACTCGATCGCCTGGCTCCGGGGCTACATGGCCCAGCACAAGGGCGGCCTCATCGTGATCAGTCACGACGTGGAGCTGCTCGACGCGGCGGTCAACAAGGTCTGGTATCTGGACGCCAACCGCTCGGTCGTCGACATGTACAACATGGGCTGGAAGACGTACCTGGAGGCGCGCGAGACCGATGAGCGCCGCCGCCGCCGGGAGCGGGCCAACGCGGAGAAGAAGGCCGGCGCCCTGATGGCGCAGGCCGACAAGATGCGGGCCAAGGCGACCAAGACGGTGGCCGCGCAGAACATGGCGAAGCGGGCCGAGAAGCTCCTCGGCGGCCTGGACGAGGTCCGCACCTCGGACAAGGTGGCGAAGGTCCGGTTCCCGAGCCCGGCGCCCTGCGGCAAGACCCCGCTGACCGCGCACGGCCTGTCGAAGTCGTACGGCTCGCTGGAGATCTTCGCGGACGTGGACGTGGCGGTGGACCGGGGCTCCCGGGTCGCCATCCTCGGCCTGAACGGTGCCGGCAAGACCACCCTGCTGCGGATCCTCGGCGGCATGCTGGAGTCGGACACCGGCGAGGTGCGCGCGGGGCACGGCCTGCGGCTCGGCTACTACGCCCAGGAGCACGAGACCCTGGACGTGGACCGGACGATCCTGGACCACATGCGCAGCGCCGGCTCCGAGCAGACCGACACCGAGCTGCGGAAGATCCTGGGGGCCTTCCTCTTCTCCGGCGACGACGTGGACAAGCCGGCCGGCGTGCTCTCCGGCGGGGAGAAGACCCGGCTGGCCCTGGCCACCCTGGTCTGCTCCGGCGCCAACGTGCTGCTGCTGGACGAGCCGACCAACAACCTCGACCCGGTCAGCCGCGAGCAGGTGCTGGACGCGATCGCCAACTACCCGGGCGCCATCGTGCTGGTGAGCCACGACGCCGGCTGTGTGGCGGCGCTGAAGCCGGACCGCGCGATCCTGCTGCCGGACGGCGACGAGGACACCTGGAGCGACGACATGCTGGAGCTCGTCGAGCTGGCCTGAGCGCCGGTCCACGAAACCCGGTACCCCTCCTGGGGCGCCGGGTTTCCTTGATCGTGGACATCGTCAGTTGTCAACTGGTGCCCACACAGACAGTGCGATGTTCGGGCGTTTGCGGGCAGGCTGGACCTACCGCGGCCGGGCCCCGCGCCGTCGCACAGCCGGCTCATAGAAACCGGGCGCGGCGCCAGGCCGGACTCGGACGAGGTGCCTCGATCGAGTGTTTCTGCAGGTGATCGACGGTCTTGGGAACCCATCCAGGGTACGTCCCGCGGGCCGGAATTGTGCCCCGTGGCGGCGCCGGCAAAGTGTCTGACATTGATGCCCGTGGTAACCGTCATGTTCCTGACAGTAATAAATGGGCACGTTCCTCGACGCGAGATGCCTGGCGCATGATCGTTGGAGGCGGTGTAATAGGTGGGACCGTATCTGACCGCACTGTCTGCGACGTGAGGATTCAAGATGGCAGCCACTGGCACAGCTACCAGTACTGAGAAGGGTCGTCGAATCGTCGGTAGCGAGCGGCAGTCGCTCGCCAAGGACCTGGTGAAGCGTTACACCTCCGGGGAGAGCATCCGGGCCCTCGCCGCTTCCACCGGCCGCTCCTATGGATTCGTCCACCGCGTGCTCACCGAATCGGGTGTGCAGCTACGCCAGCGTGGCGGCGCCCGCCGCCGCAAGAAGGCGTGACGGCCGGCAGCGCCGGCCCGGCAAACGCGGTAACCACCGACGAGGTAGGCGTTCGCTACGAACAGGCCGGGCCGGTGGCAACGGTGACGTTGACCCGGCCCGACGTACTCAATGCCCAGACTCCAGCCATGTGGTCGGAGCTCGGCACCATTTCCCGGAAATTGCCCGGCGACGTCCGCGTCGTCATTGTCCGGGCCGAAGGGCGCGCGTTTTCCGCGGGCCTGGATCTGTCGGTCGCGCAAGGGACCGGCGATTCTTCTCTGGCCCGTCTGGCGCAGTTGTCGGCGACCGAGTGCGCGGATCGGATTGCCGGCTTCCAGACCGCGTTCACCTGGTTGCGGAGTCCCTCCATCGTATCGATCGCGGCGGTGCAGGGGCATGCGATCGGCGCGGGATTCCAGCTCGCACTCAACTGTGACATGCGCGTGCTGGCGGACGACGCCAAGTTCTCCATGGCCGAGGTGACTCTCGGACTCGTACCCGATCTCGGCGGCACCAAACGGCTCACCGAGCTGGTCGGTCCGTCGCGGGCACTGGAGATATGCGTGACCGGGCGGCGGATCGCCGCGGACGAGGCGGACCGGCTCGGTCTGGCCACCGCCGTGGTGCCGCGGACCGAGCTGGACCCGGCGGTCGAGGACCTCGCCGCCGCGATCCTGGCCGGGAATCCCGGAGCGGTCGCCGAGATCAAGGCGCTGCTGGCCGGCGCTCCCGGCCGGTCGTACGCGGAGCAGGACCGCGCCGAGCGGGAGGCACAGACCCGCCGGCTGGCAGAGCTCCTCGGAACCGGAGAGTAGGAATAGCGGCCCCACCTCCCGGGTTGCTCGAAAGTGCCGGCCCGGGAGGTGTGACGTATGAGCATGTCGAGCTGGGGCATGCTGCGCGCGATCCAGCAGTCCGACAAGGTGGCGGACCACCGGGTCAAGCGCGGCACCACCCGGCGCATCCTGCGGTTCGCCCGGCCCTACCGCCGGGACATCACGGTCTTCCTGATCGCCGTCGTCTTCGACGCCGGCATCGGGGTGGCGACGCCACTGCTCGCCGGTGACGTGGTCAACGCGATCACCGGCGGCGGCGCCGGCGCGGCGGGCACGGTGGTGCGCATCGCGCTGTTCATCGCCGGTCTCGCGGTCGCCGACGCGCTGCTCTCGCTGGTCCAGCGCTGGTACTCGGCGCGGATCGGCGAGGGGATCATCCTCGACCTGCGCACCCGCGTCTACGACCATGTGCAGCGGATGCCGTTGCAGTTCTTCACGCGTACCCAGACCGGTGCGCTGGTCAGCCGGCTCAACAACGACGTGATGGGTGCGCAGCGGGCGTTCACCTCGACGGTCTCCGGCGTGCTGAGCAACGTGATCCAGCTGGTGCTCACGGCGGCCGTGATGTTCACCCTCTCCTGGCCGATCACCGTGCTCTCGCTGTTGCTCCTGCCGGTCTTCATCGTCCCGGCGCGGCGGGTCGGCAAGCGGCTCGCCGAGATCACCCGGGAGTCGTACAACCTCGACGCGACGATGAACGCGACGATGACCGAGCGCTTCAACGTCTCCGGAGCGCTGCTGGTCAAGCTCTTCGGCCGCCCCGAGGCCGAGGCGGCGCGCTTCGGCGAGCGGGCCGAGAGGGTCCGCGACATCGGGGTCCAGCAGGCGATGTTCTCCCGGACCTTCTTCGTGGCCATGCTGCTGGTCGCCTCTCTCGCGCAGGCTCTGACGTACGGGCTGGGTGGCTGGCTCGCCGTGCGCGGCGAGGTCTCGGCCGGCACCGTGGTCACGCTGGCGCTCCTGCTCACCCGCCTGTACGGCCCGCTCACCGCGCTCAGCAACGTCCGGGTCGACGTGATGAGCGCGCTGGTCTCGTTCGACCGGGTCTTCGAGGTCCTCGACCTGAAGCCCGGCATCGACGAGAAGCCGGGCGCGACGCCGATCCCGGCGGGCGCGGGCCGGATCGAGTTCCGCGACGTCTGGTTCCGCTACCCGAGCGCGAGTGAGGTCTCGCTCGCCACCCTGGAGGACGTGGCGACCCTGGACCGGACCGAGAACACGCCGGTGCTGCGCGGCGTCGACTTCACGGTCGAGCCGGGGCGGATGGTCGCGCTGGTCGGGCCCTCCGGCGCGGGCAAGTCGACCACCTCGATGCTGGTCTCCCGGGTCTACGACACCACCTCGGGCGCGGTGCTGATCGACGGTGTCGACGTCCGCGACGCGACGCTGGGCTCGCTGCGCGACACGGTCGGCGTGGTCACCCAGGACTCGCACCTCTTCCACGAGACCATCGCGGAGAACCTGCGGTACGCCCGCCCGGACGCGACCGAGGAGCAGATGTGGGCCGCGCTGGCCGGCGCCCAGGTGGACACCCTGGTCCGCAGCCTGCCGGACGGGCTGGAGACGGTGGTGGGTGAGCGCGGCTACCGCTTCTCGGGCGGGGAGAAACAGCGCATCGCGATCGCCCGTCTGCTGCTCAAACAGCCGTCGATCGTGATCCTCGACGAGGCGACCGCGCACCTGGACAGCGAGTCCGAGGCGGCCGTGCAGCGCGCGCTCACCGAGGCGCTCAAGGGCAGGACGGCGCTGGTCATCGCGCACCGTCTCTCCACCGTCCGGGCCGCCGATCAGATCCTGGTGATGGAGCACGGCCGGATCGTCGAGCACGGCCGCCACGAGGACCTGGTCGCGGTCGGCGGTCTTTACAGCGAGCTTTACCGTACGCAGTTCGCCGAGGCGATCCCGGCACCCGCCCACGAGGAGGAGGTGTCGATCGTCACGGTCCCGGCCGGTACCGTGGAACCGTGACCGGCCTCCTGGTGTTCGCCGTGTTCTTCGCCGCGCTGCTCTACCTCTTCGCCCGGTTCGGCAGGTGGGTGAAGCGCAAGGGCATCGGCGGCGGCATCATGGGCCCGATCGACGAGGCCTGGCACCCGAACGCCGACCGGTTCCGCCGCGAGACGGTGATCCACGAGCAGCGGGTGCTGCCGCCCCGCCCGGGCGACGAGACGACTACGCCGCGGCCTCGCGCAGCCGGGTGAACTCCTCGATCAGCCGGGGGAGCTGGTAGGAGGCGTTCAGTCCGCTCGGGTTCGGGAGCACCCAGACCCCGACGCCGCCGATCTCCTCGGGCTGCGGGCCCACCCCGGCCTTCGGGCGCCCGAACGCGGCACGGTACGCCGTGACCCCGAGGATCGCGATGTGGGCCGGCCGGAACGTGCGTACCCGGGAAGCGAGAAGGGAACCACCCAGCCGGAACTCCTCCGGAGAGAGTTCGTCGGCACGGGCCGTGGCCCGGGCCACGACGTTGGTGATGCCCAGGCCGAGCGCGGGCAGCAGGTGTTGCTCGGAGGGGTGCAGCAGGCGGCCGGTGAAGCCGGCGCCGTGCAGGGTCGGCCAGAACCGGTTGCCGGGCCGGGCGAAGTGGTGGCCGGTCGCCGCCGAGTAGAGGCTCGGGTTGATCCCGGAGAAGAGCACCCGCAGACCGGGACCGATCACATCGGGGATGGTCCGGTCCGCGGCGGCACGCAGCTCGTCGAGGGTGGGCTTCACAGTGTGCGCAGGGAGCCGCCGTCGACCGGGACCACGCAGCCGGTCACGAAGCTCGCCGCGGGGGAGAGCAGGAACGCGGCCGCGCGACCGAATTCGATGGGCTCGGCGATCCGCCGCAGCGGGATCGCGGCGATCACCTCGGCGGTGGCGGCGGCCGGGTCGTCGGTGGCCTCGAAGAGCTCCCGGCTACGGGCGGTCATGAACCGGCCGGGCAGGATGCTGAGCACCCGCACGCCGCGCGGCCCGAACTCGTCGGCCATGTCCTTGGCGACCATGGCGAGCCCCGGCCGGAAGCCGCTGGAGACGCCGAGCCCGGCCAGCGGCGTCTTCACCGAGGTGGAGAGCACGAGAGCGATCGCACCGCCCTCGGGCAGCGCGTTCGCGACGGTGCGGGCGGTGCGGACCGAGCCGAGGAAGACCGTCTCGAAGGCGGCCCGCCACTGCGCGTCGTCGATCGAGGCCGCGGTGCCCGGGGTGGGCCCGCCGACCGAGATCAGCGCGCCGTCCAGCCGGCCGAACCGCTCCAGCGCGGTGTCCACCAGCTCCCGCGGGGTGCCGTCGTCGGCCAGGTCGGCGGCGAGCCCGGCCGCGTTCGGCCCCAGCTCGGCGACGGCCTCGGCGACCTGCTCGGCGTTCCGCGAGGAGATCACCACCCGTGCCCCGTCGTCGACCAGCGCCCGCGCGGTGGCGAACCCGAGGCCGCGCGAGGCCCCGGTGAGGATGAAGACGCGATCGGCCAGCCCGAGATCCATGGGTCCATCCTGTCAGGACCGGGTCAGTGGCGGCGCACGGCCTCTTCGACGACGTCCAGGACGTGGGCCAGCTCGCCCGGGGGGCGGCCGGTGGCCAGGTGCAGGACCAGGCCGTCGTAGGCGAGCTCCAGGAACTGGGTGAGCACCTCGACCGGGACGTCCTGCCGCAGCACCCCGGCGTCGCGCTGGCGCTGCAGGCGGTCGCGGGTGGCGTCGGCGATCGCGGCCGAGCGCTCCGCCCAGCGCTTGGCGAAGGCGGGGTCGGTGCGCAGCCGGTGCGAGACCTCCAGCTGGGTGCCGAGCCAGCCGGCCGTGTCACCGTCGCTGCCGCCGGCCCGGGCCAGCAGGTCCCGCATCACCTGGACCAGGCCGTTGCGGGCGACCGTCTCCACCATCGTGCCGGCGTCGTCCTCGGCGACCGCGAGGAACAGTGACTCCTTGTCGCGGAAATGGTGGAAGATCGCACCACGGGACATCCCGGTGGCCTCTTCGAGGCGGCGGACCGTGGCGCCCTCGTAGCCGTATCGCGCGAAGCAGCCGCGGGCCGCGTTGAGGATCTCGTGGCGGCGGGCGTCGAGCTGATCCTGGCTTACCCTGGGCACGCGCTGATCGTGTCACGGTGCGCCGTGGTCTTGCAATCCGTACGTACGGCTTTCTAGCGGTTCGCCTACCCCGATCGGATGATGCGAATTTCGCCGGAGTCGCGGCGCTTTGTTAACAAGCCTGGTCTGTCGGGTGGGTTCGGCGCTCACGTACAGTGCCCGGGTGCCTCTAGTCTTCCTCTCCCTGGACGACACCCTGCTCGACCGCAGTGGTGCGTTCCGGTTGTGGGCGAAAGGCTTCCTCGACGAGATCTCCGCATCGCAGGACGATCTGGACTGGCTCATCGCCGTGGACGCCGACGGGCTCACCAACCGGTGGGACCTCGCCGACCTGCTCCGCGAGCGCTACCAGCTGAGAGTGCCGGCCATCGATCTGGTCGACGAGCTGAACCAGGGGCCCGCCGCATTCGAACGGCTCGATCCCCTGGTCGGCTGCGCGCTGGAGATCGCCCGGGACGCGGGAATCGTGCCCGTCGTGGTCACCAACGGCGCGGCCGAGCAGCAGGAGGGGCGGATCCGGCGTACCGGGCTGGACCGCTATGTCGCCGATTGGGTGATATCCGAGCAGGCCGGGGTCAGCAAGCCCAACCCGCGGATCTTCGCGCTCGCCGCGCAGCGGGTCCGGATGCGCCTCGCCGGCGCCTGGGTGGTCGGTGACAGCCCGGAGTCGGACATCGGCGGCGCGGCGGCGATGGGCCTGCCGAGTGTCTGGCTGCACCGCGGCCGGGAGTGGTCGGACAACCGTTTCGCACCGACCCGCGTGGTCGGCAACGTGATCCAGGGCCTCTCCGCGATCATGGCGACCCGCCCCTCGTCGTAAATGGGTTGCGGCGTTCCCGGTGGTCCGGGAGAGTCAGGCACGCACACGTCTCACAGAGAAGAAGGGGGTGGACATCGTGGCCGCTGTCTTTGTCATGCCTTCGATTTCGACTTTCCCTTCCTTCTCTGAGGAGATCCCGCAGTGCGCTCTTTCGACGAGCACCCGGCCCCGCGACGTGGCCGGCGCAAGTTCGACGACGACGATTCCCTCCTGCTGAAGCGCGGTCGGCTGACGCCGGCCCTGCAGGAGGATCCAGACCTTCCGGATGTCGGCGATCGGTGGTCCAGCTGGGACGCCGCCGTGCACGGTCCCGATCCAAAGCCTTCATGGGTACGCACGGAACATCGTGCCGTCGATGCTGAACTGGGTGTGCTGAAGACCGGCAAGGAAGCCGACGTCTTCCTGGTCCGGCGATTCCTCCCCGACACCGGGGAGAGCTGCCTGCTCGCCGCCAAGCGGTACCGCGACGGCGAGCACCGGATGTTCCACCGCGACGCCGGCTACCTCGAGGGACGCCGGGTCCGGCGCTCCCGCGAGATGCGGGCGATGACCAACCGGACGTCGTTCGGCAAGGAGCTGATCGCCGGTCAGTGGGCGGCGGCCGAGTTCGACGCGCTGAGCCGCCTGTGGACGATCGGCGAGGAGAGCGGCCTGATCCGGGTGCCGTACCCGGTCCAGCTGATCGGCACCGAGGTGATGCTGGAGTTCATCGGCGACGGGGAGACCGGGGAGGCGGCGCCCCGCCTGGCCCAGGTCCGCGGCGAGTCCCTGGACGACCTGTGGCGGCAGATGGTCGACGCGCTCTCGGTGCTGGCCCGGGCCCAGGTGGCGCACGGTGACCTCTCGCCGTACAACATCCTGGTCCACGAGGGCCGCCTGGTCCTGATCGACCTGCCGCAGATCGTCGACGTGGTCGCCAACCCGCGCGGCGCCGAGTTCATCGCCCGCGACGTCCGCAACGTCGCGACGTGGTTCCGCTCCCGCGGCCTCGACGTCGACCCGGACGCCGTGATCATCGGCCTCCTCTTCGAGGCCGGCCTCCGGTAGCCCGGCCCGTGGTGGCCCGCCCGTGGTGGCCCGCCCTGCCGCCGGCTCCGTCGCCCCGCTCGCACTCGCGAGCGGGGCGCGGCTCCGGCTGGTCCGCAGGGCGGCCTCGCCTACTGGATGTAGTTCTCGACCTCGCTGACGCTGTGCGCCTTCTCCGCGTCGGGGTCGTTCCCCACGTCCCGGGCCGCCCGGCGCCGCCGCAGCAGATCCCAGCACTGGTCCAGGGCTTCTTCGAGCTCCTTGAGCCGCGCATGCTCCTCATCCGACGAGATCGCGCCCTGGCTCAGCTGGCTCCGCAGCCGGTGCTCTTCCTCGACCAGCCCGTGGATGCGGCTCAGCACTGTGTTGTCGTCCATTCCCGAAGCTTATTCATCCGCGGGCGTTCGCCGGGAACATGAGGAGTGTGTCGTTGCTCCATCCTCTCCGGCTGCGGTTTCCTGCCCTGGGCCTGCTCTTCGGGCTCTTCCTCTTCGTCACGGCGGACGGTCCCCGGAGCCCCGCCCGTTTCCTCATCTCGCTCGCCGGTGGCGCAGTCTTCGGTCTCGTCCTCGGGCTCCTGACCCGGCGGACCGAGGAGCGCCGGGTGCTCGGCGCGGGCCGCCGCCGGACCGGTTCGTGGTGGCCGCCGCGGGCGGTCGCCGGGCTCGCCGTGGATCCGGCGGCGGGCGAACCGCAGGCCGTGGCGCTCCTCACGGCGCTGCGCGGCCGGGACTGGCGTGCCCTCCAGGACGTGGTGGGCGCGGCCACCGACCCGGACCTCCGCGCGTTCCTGATGGGCGTGCTGGCCGAGGCCAGCGCAGGCGACGTGCGGGAGTGCGCCGAGGAGTGGGCCCGCGCGGAGCCGGAGTCGACCCTGCCGGATCTGGTGCTCGGCTGCCACGGTGTCTCCTGGGCGTGGGCCGCGCGGGGGCGGCGGCGGGCGCAATACACCAGCCGAGCCGGTTCGACGAGTTCTTCGCCCGGCTGCGGTTCGCCGAGGAGCGGCTGGAGGCGGTGCTGGCCCGGGACCCGGACGACGTGACGGCGTGGACCTGGCGACTCATCGCCGGGCGTGGTCTGCAGATCGAACCGGCGGCGGAGCGGGCGCTCTTCGACGAGGTGATCCGGCGGCACCCCGGTCACGTCGTCGCGCACGAGCAGTACCTGCAGTACGTCTGCGCCAAGTGGGCCTATCTGGCCGAGGACCCGGTGCGGTTGTTCGCGCTGGCCCGCCGTCTGGTTCACGGGCGGCGGTGAGCGGGTTTTTCGGGCGCGACCACGCACGCAGGTGGAGGGAGAGGGGCAGCGGAGCTGGGCCCCCGACCGACCCTCGGCGGGAGCAGCGGTCCGTACCCCCATCCAACCGCCCCGCCCACCACCCAAAGACGGACTAAAGGCTGCCGCCCCGCTGCGACATGGGTCCTGATCTGAAAAAGCGGCGGCCCCGCCCGGAAGGACGGGGCCGCCGAGCGGAACCGGGACGTCAGCCGCGGAGCATCTTGCGGAGGACGTACTGCAGGATGCCGCCGTTGCGGTAGTAGTCGGCCTCGCCGGGCGTGTCGATGCGGACGACCGCGTCGAACGAGATGCCGGTGTCGGTGGTGACCTTGACCGTGCGCGGCGTGGTGCCGTCGTTGAGCTCCGTGACGCCCGCGAAGGAGAACGTCTCGGTGCCGGTCAGGCCGAGGGACTCGGCGGTCTGGCCCTGCGGGAACTGCAGCGGCAGGACGCCCATGCCGATCAGGTTGGAGCGGTGGATGCGCTCGTAGCTCTCGGCGATGACGGCGCGGACGCCGAGGAGCATGGTGCCCTTGGCCGCCCAGTCGCGGGACGAGCCGGAGCCGTACTCCTTGCCGGCCAGGATGACCAGCGGGACGCCGGCCGACTGGTAGGCGACCGAGGCGTCGTAGATGGTGGTCTGCTCGCCGGTCAGGTGGTTGACCGTGAAGCCGCCCTCGACGCCCGGGACCAGCTGGTTGCGGAGCCGGATGTTGGCGAAGGTGCCCCGGATCATCACCTCGTGGTTGCCGCGGCGCGAGCCGTAGCTGTTGAACTCGGCGCGCGGGACGCCGTGCTCGGCGAGGTACCGACCGGCCGGGGAGTCGGCCTTGATCGAGCTGGCCGGGGAGATGTGGTCGGTGGTGACCGAGTCGCCCAGCTTGGCGAGCACCCGGGCGCCGGCGATGTCCTTGACCGGGGCCGGTTCGGCGGCCATGCCCTCGAAGTACGGGGGCTTCCGGACGTAGGTGGAGTCACCGGCCCAGGCGAAGGTGTCACCGGTCGGGGTCGGCAGCGACTGCCACTGCTCGTCACCCGCGAAGACGTTCTGGTACGCCGTGGCGAAGCCCTCCGCGCCGATCGCCTGCGCGATGACCTCGTCGATCTCCTTGGCGGACGGCCAGATGTCGGTCAGGTAGACCGGCTCGCCGTCCGACCCGACGCCGAGCGGCTCGGTGGTGATGTCGATGTCCATCGAGCCCGCGAGGGCGTACGCGACCACCAGCGGCGGGGACGCCAGGTAGTTCATCTTGACGTCCGGGTTGATCCGGCCCTCGAAGTTCCGGTTGCCGGAGAGGACGCTGACCGCGGTCAGGTCGGCCTCGTTGATCGCGGCCGAGATCTCCTCGGGCAGCGGGCCGGAGTTGCCGATGCAGGTGGTGCAGCCGTAGCCGACCAGGTTGAAACCGACCTTGTCCAGGTACGGCGTGAGGCCCGCCCGGTCGTAGTAGTCGGAGACGACCTTGGAGCCCGGGGCCAGGGTGGTCTTGACCCACGGCTTGCGGGTCAGGCCCTTCTCCACGGCCTTCTTCGCCAGCAGACCGGCGCCGATCATGACCTGCGGGTTCGAGGTGTTGGTGCAGGAGGTGATCGCGGCGATCACGACCGCGCCGTGGTCGATCTCGTACTCCACGCGGTCGTCGCCCTTGACCAGGGTCGGCTTCGTCGCGCGGCCGATGCTCTGCGCGGGCGGGTCGCTGGCCGGGAAGGACTCCTTGCCGGCCTCGTCGTCCGCCTTGACGTAGGTGGGCAGCGCGCCACGGAAGGCCGACTTGGCCTCGCTGAGCAGCACCCGGTCCTGCGGGCGCTTCGGCCCGGCGAGCGACGGGACGATCGTCGAGAGGTCCAGCTCCAGCTTCTCGCTGTAGTCCGGCTCGGCGTTCGGGTCGAGCCAGAGGCCCTGCCGCTTCGCGTACGCCTCGACGAGCGCGACCTGCTCGTCGGTGCGGCCGGTGAGCTTGAGGTAGTCGATGGTCTGCTCGTCGATCGGGAAGATCGCGACGGTCGAGCCGTACTCCGGCGACATGTTGCCGATGGTGGCCCGGTTCGCCAGCGGCACCGCGCTCACGCCGGGGCCGTAGAACTCGACGAACTTGCTGACCACGCCGTGCTTGCGCAGCATCTCGGTGATCGTCAGAACGAGGTCGGTCGCGGTGGTGCCGGCCGGCGCCTCGCCGGAGAGCTTGAAGCCGACCACGCGCGGGATCAGCATGCTGACCGGCTGGCCGAGCATGGCGGCCTCGGCCTCGATGCCGCCGACGCCCCAGCCCAGCACGCCCAGGCCGTTGACCATGGTGGTGTGCGAGTCGGTGCCGACCACGGTGTCCGGGTACGCCTGGCCGTTGCGCTCCATGATGGTGCGGGCCAGGTACTCGATGTTGACCTGGTGCACGATGCCGGTGCCCGGCGGGACGACCTTGAACTCGTTGAACGCGGTCTGGCCCCAGCGCAGGAACTGGTAGCGCTCGCGGTTGCGCTGGTACTCCAGCTCGACGTTGCGCTGGAAGGCGTCCTCGCGGCCGAAGAGGTCGGCGATGACCGAGTGGTCGATGACCAGCTCGGCCGGGGCGAGCGGGTTGACCTTGGTGGGGTCGCCGCCCAGGTCCTTCACGGCCTCGCGCATGGTGGCCAGGTCGACCACGCAGGGCACGCCGGTGAAGTCCTGCATCAGCACCCGTGCCGGGGTGAACTGGATCTCGACGCTGGGGTCGGCGTTCTGGTCCCAGGAGCCCAGCGCGTTGATGTGGTCGGCGGTGATGTTCGCGCCGTCCTCAGTACGCAGCAGGTTCTCCAGGAGGATCTTCAAGGAGTAGGGCAGGCGATCGTGCCCCTTCACCTTGTCGATCGTGAAAATCTCGTAGCTCGCGTCTCCGACGCGCAGCTCGCTCTTCGCACCAAAGGTGTCGAGGCTGGCCACCGTCATCTCCTTCACACCCAGCGACTGGAAGTCAAGTCTTTCGCACCGAAAGGGCGACCTTCGGGTTAGGTATGCCTAACTCTCGGTTGTGCCGTCCGGTAAACCGTACGTCCGTCTTGTAAGCCCCCGCAAGGCGGGGTCCACCTGCCGATCCTCGCAGCCGGGCGTCTCCTCGCCGGGAAAACGTCGCATCCCGGTGCGACGATGTTGCGATGCCGGACCTCGATCCTGCTCGTTCCTTCGCGGTCTTCGTCGATCGGGCGACGATCGCCCTGCCGCCGGAGCCCCGCTTCGGGGTGGATACCCCGCGGCTGAACGACCTCACCCTGACGCCCCGGCCGTCCGGCCTCTCGCCCGCGCAGATCCGGCGGTTCCCGCACCTTCGGGAATATCGGGCGTTCGATGTGCCTGACATGTCAGATAAGTCGCTCAGTGACCTGCTGCGGGGCCCGCTGGCGGCGTGCGGGACCGGCGTGCAGATCGCGGGTGTCCTCGACGACCTCTACCGGGAGGCCGCCGACGCCGAGCTGGGCCCGGTGATCGACGAGGACGGTGTGCGCCTCTCGGTCTGGGCGCCGACCGCCCGCGACGTGGCCCTCGAACTCGGCGACGAGGTCCTGCCGATGACCCGGGACGACCTCACCGGTGTCTGGTACGCGACCGGCGACCCCACGTGGATCGGCCGCTTCTACCGCTACCGGGTGGAGGTCTGGCACCCCGCCGTGGGGGAGGTGGTGACGACCGGCGTGACGGACCCGTACTCGGTCTCGCTCGCGGTCGGCTCCACGCACAGCCAGCTGATCGATCTGTCCGATCCTGATCTGATGCCGCCGGGCTGGGACGCGCTCGTGAAACCGCCCGCGGTGGCGCCCGCCCGGTCGCAGATCGCCGAGGTCTCGGTGCGGGACTTCTCCATCCTCGACGCCACCGTGCCGCCCGCGGACCGGGGCACCTACCTGGCCTTCACCCACCCGGACACGGCCGGCATGCGGCACCTGCGCTCGCTCGCCGAGGCCGGGCTCACCCACGTGCACCTGCTCCCGGTGAACGACTTCGCCGGCGTGCCGGACCGCCGCGCCGACCGGGCGGAGCCCCGCTGCGATCTGGCCTCCCTCCCGCCCGACTCGGCGGAGCAGCAGCGGGCGATCGCCGAGGTGGCCGGCCGGGACGGCTACAACTGGGGCTACGACCCCTGGCACTGGACCGTCCCCGAGGGGAGCTACGCCACCGACCCGGACGGCCCGGCCCGGATCCGGGAGCTGCGCGCGGCGATCGCGGCCCTGAACGGCATCGGACTGCGGGTGGTGCTCGACGTCGTCTACAACCACACCGTGGCGGACGGGCTCGACCGGTTCAGCGTGCTCGACCGGATCGTCCCGGGGTACTACCACCGCAGGCTGGCGGACGGCGCCACCGCGGACTCCACCTGCTGCGCGAACACCGCGCCGGAGCACATGATGATGGGCAAGCTGGTGATCGACTCGCTGCTCGTCTGGGCCCGCCACTACCGCGTCGACGGCTTCCGCTTCGACCTGATGGGCCACCATCCGCGGGCCAACATCCTCGAGGCCCGGATCCGCCTCGACCACGTGCACGACTCCGGAAAGGACCTTCTCCTGTACGGCGAGGGCTGGGACTTCGGCGAGGTGGCCGGTGACGCGCGGTTCGCCCAGGCGACGCAGCTCAACATGGCCGGCACCGGCATCGCGACCTTCAACGACCGGCTGCGGGACGCCGCGCGCGGCGGTGGCGCGTTCGCCGAGGATCCGGGGACGCGCGGGTTCGCGACCGGTCTCGGGGCGGACACCCCGCTCGCCGTTCACGATCAGATCAAGGTGGGGCTGGCCGGTGGGCTGGCGGCGTACCGGTTCACGGCGCACGACGGGGTGGAGCGCAGCGGGGCGGAGATCGGCTACCACGGGCGGCCGGGTGGGTACGCGGCGGCGCCCGGCGAGACGATCAACTACGTCGACGCGCACGACAACGAGATCCTGTACGACGCGATGGCGTTCAAGCTGCCCCGGGAGACGGCCGCCGAGGACCGGGCGCGGATGCAGGTGCTGGCCCTCGCGCTGGTGGTGCTGAGCCAGGGAGCCGGGTTCGTGGCGCTCGGCAGCGAGCGGCTGCGCTCCAAGTCGCTGGACCGGAACTCGTACGACTCCGGGGACTGGTTCAACCAGATCCGCTGGGACCCGGCCGACGGGAACGGTTTCGGGATCGGCCTGCCACCCGCCGCCGAGAACGCGGCGAAATGGGAGTTCGCGCGCCCACTGCTCGCCGATCCGGCGCTGGTGCCGGGCCCGGAGGTGATCGCGACGGCCGCGGAGCGCTACCGGGAACTGCTCCGGATCCGGACCGGCTCGCCGGTCTTCGGGCTGCCGACCGCCGAACAGGTGCAGCGCCGGGTGAGCTTCCCGCTCGGCGGTCCGGGCGAGCAGCCCGGGGTGATCGTGATGTGCCTGGACGGCACCGGGCTCGACGACCGCTGGACGCGGCACGTGGTGGTCTTCAACGCCCTCGCGGAACCGGTCGCGGTGCCGCTCGCCGGCGAACTGCGGCTGCACCCGGTCCTGATCGATTCCGCCGACCCGGTGCTGCGGACCGCTTCTCCCGGATGTGTGCCGCCCCGGTCCGTGGCGGTCTTCGTGGGGACAGGGACATGAGTTAGATTTCGCGCGCGGTCCGCCGGCGGTCGGCGTGCCCGGCGAAAAGCGGAGGTCCTGGTGCGGTTCCCGCGTGCCCTGTGCGCGTTACTCCTCGTCGGCCTGGTGAGCGGTTGCAGCTCGTCGGAGTCCGACGATCCCACCTTCACCGATCCGGTGCCCTCGGCGGTCCCGGCCAGCGCCGCGCCGGCCTGGACCGAGCCGGCCTCCTACACCTACGTGCTCACCGTCGGCTGCGACGCCGACCAGGACCGGTATTCCGCGACCGTGGAGAACGGCGAGGTCACCCGGTACGGCCAGGCCGGTGCCAGCGCCGCGCCGACCGCCTCCGCCGACGTGGACCTCGGCCCGATCACCGAGGACGGCGGCGAGGAGATCGAGGTGCCGTCGCTGGCCCAGCTGCTCGACATGGCGCAGACCACGGCGGACGACGGCGGCCAGGTCAGCACCGAGTACGACGCCGCGGACGGCCACCCGGTGAAGGTGACCATCAACGTCACCGACGAGGCGAGTGAGGCCGAGTGCTTCGGCGTCGCCGACTACGTACCCGGGAACTGAGGTCGTGAGAAGGCGGCGCCGGTCTCTCTCAGAGAGACCGGCGCCGTCCGGAAACGATCAGGCAGGCAGGCGCGGACCGGCCTCGCGCTGGGCGGCCAGCCACTGCTCGACCTCGCCGGCCTCGCGCGGCAGACCGGCCGACAGGTTGCGGCAGCCGTCCGCGGTGACCAGCACGTCGTCCTCGATCCGGATGCCGATGCCGCGCAGCTCCTCGGGGACCAGTTCGTCCTCGGGCTGGAAGTAGAGGCCCGGCTCCACGGTCAGCACGTAGCCCTCGGCCAGCTCGCCGTCCCGGTACGTCTCGTTGCGGGCATGCGCGCAGTCGTGCACGTCGATGCCGAGCATGTGACCGAAACCGTGCAGCGTCCAGCGGCGGTAGACCGTGCTGTCGTCGGCCATCGCCTCGTCCACGCTCACCGGCAGCAGGCCCAGGTCGTGCAGGCCCTCGGCGAGCACCCGCATGCAGATCTTGTGTACGTCGCGGAAGGCGACGCCGGGGCGGACCGCGTCGATGCCGGCCTGCTGCGAGCGGTAGACGATCTCGTAGACCTGGCGCTGCAGCGGCGTGAAGGTGCCGGAGACCGGGATCGTCCGGGTCACGTCGGCGGTGTAGAAGTTCTCCCCCTCGACGCCCATGTCCATCAGCAGCAGCTCGCCGGGCGTGGTGACGCCGGTGTTCCGGATCCAGTGCAGGATCGTCGCGTGCGCGCCGGCGCCGACGATCGAGCCGTAGCCGACGTCGTTGCCGTCGTGCCGGGCGCGCAGGCCGAAGACGCCCTCCAGCAGGCGCTCCTTGACCCCGCGGTCGGCCGGCAGCACCCGGGCCACGTCCTCGAAGCCGCGCACCGTGGCGTCGATCGCCTGCTGCAGCTGGGTGATCTCCCACTCGTCCTTGACCAGCTTCAGCTCGGAGATCACCCAGGCCAGCTCGCGTTCACGGGGCTTGGCCGGGTTGGGTTCGTACTGCAGGACGGTGCGGTCGACGTTGGGGTCGAAGCCGCGCAGCACCCGGGTGCGGCCCGGCGCCGAACCGGCCAGGGCCGGGCCGAGCAGGCCCAGCGAGGCGGTCTCCAGGCCCAGCTCGGCCGACTTCTCGGCGAGCGTGTGCGTACGCCCCACCCAGAGCTCGCCGTTCCTGTCTCTGAAAAATCGGTCGGTCTCCTTGGAGTTCCGCTCCCGCGTATAGAGCACCGCGTCGTGGCCCGAGCCGCTCGGCCGCATCACCAGGACGCTGTCCGGGTCCCGGTCGCCGGTCAGGTAGACGAAGTCGCTGCCGGGGCGGAACGCGTAGTCGGTGTCGTTGGCCCGAACCTTCTCGTTCCCGCTCGGGATGATCAGGGTCTCGCCGGGGAACGCCTCGGAGAGCGCGGCCCGCCGCTTCGCGTAGTTCGGCGCCTCGGGCAGGGCCGCGACCTCGATCGGGTCCTCCCGCCAGCCGGTGCGCATGAACTGCAGGAACGCCTCCGGGAAGGCGGGGTCGTGGGACTCCGTCCTGGGAGCGGGTTGCGCGCCCTTGTTCTGCTCGGCCATGGGAAGGTCCTCTCCGATGTTCAGCGGTTCCCCGACGTTACCGCCTCGATCTGAAGAGGGTCACCGGCCTCCGTGGGCGTCGTATCCGAAGGGCAGGTTGAGGCAGGCCACCCGGGTGCCCGCGGAACCGGCCGTACCGGCGGCGGTCTTCGTCTTCTCCGCGTGCAGGACCAGCGAGCGGGGCCGGGTGCCGTGGAACATCCCGTCGTGCACCCGGACCACGGTGGCCGAGCCCCCGGCGTCGGTGGTGAAGTCCAGCCAGACCTCGTTCTCCGGGTTGGCGTACCGCGGGTCGCTCGACGGCTTCTCCTTCGTCGCGGCCGGGTCGTGCTCGTGCTGATAGTGCGGCCCGGCGTCCTTCGGGTCCGCGCCACACCTGTTGACGTGCAGATGAGCGCCGTACGTCCGGTGCGGGCGCATCCCGGTGACGGTGAGCCGGATGCCCAGGGTGCTCATCGTGGCCATGAAGCTCAGATCGGCGGTGGAGCCGACCGGCACCACCGCCGGGTCGTAGGTGACCGCGTTCGCCCCGGGCTTCCAGGGACCGAAACTGATCGGGTTCGCGGTGGCGGCGCCCGGCGCGGCCAGACATGCTCCCACGGCGATGGGCAGAGTGAAGAGTAAACGTCGTCCAATCATCCCCTAATTCTGGCAAATCAGGACTTATTAGTTCGGAAAACCCCCGCTGGCCGCGGCGGCCGGTCATGCGCGAGGCTGTTGTCATGGCGTACGCGGTGGTCCTGGGCGAGGCACTGATCGACCTGCTGGAAGCGGAGGTCGCCGGGATTCCGGTCTATCGTCAGGCGATCGGTGGTGCCCCGCTCAACGTGGCGGTCGGTGTCGCGCGTCTCGGCGGCTCGGCGGAGTACCTGGGCTCGCTCGGCACCGACGTGCTGGGTGAGCGGATCGCGGCGTTCCTGGCCGAGGCCGGGGTCGGGTGCGCGGGGGTGCGGCGGGTCGGGGTGCCCACCACGCTCGCGGTGACCACGTTCGAGGGCGCCGAGCCGACGTTCACCTTCTACGGCGAGCCGCCGTCGTACGCCCTGCTCGAACCCGGTGACCTCGATCCGGCCGTGCTGGCGGGCGCGGGCGTGCTCTACACCGGCTCGATCTGCCTGCTCCGCGAGCCGTTCCGGTCCGCCGCCCGGGCCGCGTGGGCGACCGAGGGGCCGATCCGGGTCTTCGACCCCAACGTACGCCCGAAGCTCCTCCCGGACGCCGCCGCGGTGGACGCGCTCCGCGACCTGGTCGAGGAGTTCTTCGCCACCGCCGACCTGGTCAAGCTGAGCGCCGCCGACGCCGAGACCCTCTACGGCTCACCCGACCCGGCCCCGGCCGCCGAGCGGATCCTGGCCCTCGGCGCGGGCGCGGTGGTGGTCACCCTCGGCGCCGACGGCGCCTACGTCGCGACCTCCTCGGGCGCCTCCTCGGGTACGGCCACCGTCCCGGCCCCGTCGGTGTCCGCCGTCGACGCGACCGGCGCCGGCGACTCGGTGATGGCCGCACTGGTCCACCGTCTGCTCACCGAGGGCCGCCCGGCCGACCCGGCGACCTGGCACCGGCACGTCGCCTTCGCCCTGTCGGTGGCCGCCCTGGTCTGCGAACACCCCGGCGGCGCCACCGCGATGCCCACGACCACGGAGCTGACCGCCCGCTGGGGCACACTCGCCTAGTCGCCCAGGGCGCGGGCGATGAACCTCTGGCGGTCCAGCAGGGTGCGCTCCACCCGGACCGTGGCGGCCAGCTCGTCGCCGTCGTGGACCTCGATGTCGAAGAAGAGCTTGCGGCCGTCGACCTTGGCCAGCGTGGCGTGCGCGATCACCCGCCGTCCGACCGGGGTCGGCGCCCGGTGCTCCAGCTCGACACGGGTGCCGACCGTGGTGATGCCGCCGGGTATCTGCCGCGCGGTGGCCGCCACCGTGGCCGCCTCGGCGAGCGCGAGCAGCCGGGGCGTCGCCAGCACCGGCACGTCACCGGACCCGATCGACTGCGCGGTGTCGGCGTCGGTGACCAGCAACTCGACCCGGGCGTTCAGGCCGGGCGCGAACTCCGGTAGCTCCATCCCGTCAGCTTAAGGCGCGAACCCCGCCGCCCTAAGACCCCGCCGGCCGCCTCCAGAACGCATCGTCGTCCGCCTCCCCGGCTGGACCCGTCGTGGCTGGACCCGTCGCGGCTGGACCCGCCGTGGCTGGACCCGTCGTGGCTGGACCCGTCGTGGCCGGACCCGCCGTGGGGTGGAGCGGGCCGGGAGGTGGGGCGAGGGGAACCGGTGTTCCGTAGGGCCCCGCGAAGGGTGCCGGGGTCACCGGCGGCCCGGCCTGCGGCGCCGGCGCGGGGGAGGGGGCCTGCCGGGCCTGCCGGGAGCGCACCGCCAGCTGGTCCGCGATCGCCCACGCCTCCGCGAGGTCCCGGTCCCGGGCCGCCCCCGAGCGCCCGCCGGCCGCGTCCGCGTAGACCGTCGCCAGCCGGAACAGCCGCTGCAGTGGGCCCTGGACCACCCGGACGCTCTGCAGCCGCGCGTACGGCACCAGGGTCATCTCCCGGGTCAGCCACCCGTGGCGGGTCACCAGCACCTGCGGGGCCAGCCCGACGCCCATGAACCGCAACCCGACCGGATGCAGCCAGCGTGCCCGGCGCGGCGGCGGCGAGGTGGCCAGCACGGCGAGATCGGTTCCGGGCAGCACCGTGCCGATCAGCGCCCGCGCGGTGGCCTCGTCGCCGACCGGGAGCAGCCGGTCCGAGCCCGCGTCGTTGCCCTGCTGGGGTGCCGCGTACCCGGCGACGTCCAACCGCATGTAGAGCCAGTGCGTGCCGCGCCAGAGCAGCGGCCAGGTGATCCGGATCGACTGGACGCGGTGCAGCGGTACCGCCTGACTGCGGGTCTCCAGCAGGCCGTACCGGACCAGCAGCCGTCCGTCCGTGTCCCGGGCCAGCCGGAAGCTCCAGTCGCGCAGCACCCGGCGGATCGGCTGCAGCAGCACGCCGGCCATCGCGGTGACCGTGCTGGCGATGCCGATGAAGGTCCACGACCCCTCCAGCACGAACTGCACGACCACCCACGCCACGCCGACCGGCAGCAGGAACGCCTGCGGGGTGAGCAGCTGGCTGATCAGCAGGTTCTGGTTGCGGACCCGGAACAGCGGATGTTCGTGCGCGGTCCCGGTGGCTGCCGCGGCCGCGGGCCCCGCGTCTCCTCCGCTTTCGTTGCGGGTACGCGCGGAGAGCGCGAGCAGCCGTTCCCGCAGTTCGGAGGCGTGCTGGACGCTGAGGTAGGCGAGCGGCGCCTCGGTCTTGCCGCCGCCGACCACCTCGAGCCGGAGCTCGGCCAGCCCGGTCAGCTGGGCGAGCAGCGGCCGCCGCAGCTCCACCGCCTGCAGCCGGTCGAGCGGGATGGCCCGGTTCCGCCGCCAGAGCAGCCCGTCACTGATCCGCAGCTCCCGGCCGACCACCTGGTACCCGGTGTTCCACCAGCCGATCGCCGAGAAGATCACCGCGCCCACGGCGAACACCAGCACCACGATCGCGAAGTGCTCCAGCCCGAGCCGGCCCAGCGTCTGCCAGGAGAGCGCCGCGACGATCACCGCGAGGCTCTTGGCCCCGTGCAGCAGCGGGCTCAGCGGATGCAGCCGCTGTCGCTCCCGGACCTCCGGCGCCTCCTGCACTCCGCCCGGTCCACCACCCATGCCCGGCCACCCGCCGGGCGCTCCCGGCCATCCCTGCGGGCCGCCGGGGTAGGCCTGCGGGCCGCCGGGCCATCCCTGCGGGCCGCCGGGGTAGGCCTGCGGAACGCCGGGGGGTGGGGTGGGCGGGACGGCGCCGGGGTCGGTCACAGGCCCTCGGCCCGGTCCTCGCCGAGGGCGGTGAGGCGGTCGCGCAGCCGGGCGGCCTCCTCCGGGGGCAGCCCCGGCACCCGGGCGTCGCTGGCCGCGGCGGCGGTGTGCAGCTGGACCGTGGCCAGCTTGAACGCGCGCTCCAGCGGCCCGGCGGTGACGTCCACATACTGCATGCGGGCGTACGGGACGATGGAGAGCCGCCGGATCACCAGGCCGTGGCGGACCATCAGGTCGTTGTCGCGTTCGGCGTATCCCCAGGCGCGGACCGCGCGGACGGCGACCGTGGCCCGCCAGACGCCGAGGAACAGGACCGCGCCCATCAGGACCGGCCAGACGCGCTGGCCGCCGAGCCACCAGCCGGCGCCGAGCCCGGTGAGCAGGATGACCTGCCAGACGGCGAGGCCGAGCAGCTCCACAGTGACCAGGCGGGGGGAGACCGGGCGCCACTGGACCGTGTCCGGCCAGGGCCGCAGGGGATCGACGGCCGACGCCGAGGGCTCGCTCACGTATCCAGACTAGGAGATGACGGCATCGCCGGCGCCGGGGCGAAGGGCGTCACGTCGCGCAGGAATCGCCGGGCGTCGAGGAAGGCGCCGAGGGTGGTCCGGTGTTCGTCGCAGGCCAGCCAGGTCTTCCGGTACTCCGGGGCGTGCAGCTTCGGATTGTTCCAGTGCAGCTGCCAGACCGCGCCCGCGCGACAGCCCTTCGCCGAGCACTGGGGTGCCAGCTCGATGGGCGTACCGGAAAGGAGGTCCTCAACCATTGAAAGGATCCTAGCCTTTCAAAAGGAGTTTGAGCGCCGGGCGGCCACGGGGGAAGCCGCCCGGCGACGCTGCAAATGCTACACGCTTCCGGCCCGAACGCATCCACCCGGTGACCGTGCCCGATCCGGCGGATCGCGCGGAAAGATCAACACGACCGGCCTATGGTGCCCCGGGCTGCGGTGATGCGCCGCGTACGGGGATGATGACGGTCAGATGACGAGCGGTGCGCCTAGGCTGCCGGGGACGACGGTGTGGTGTCCGGCTCTTAGGAACCTCTCAGCCGTATGTAGTTGTGTGTCGTGTAAGTCTTGAGCGTCGGCATTCGCGCCGGCGGATCACGACCGTTGTGGAGGACCGGTGGCGCAGCCCAGCACGCCCGAGACCGAGACGAGCGCCGACGCCGGTGCGCCGGTGCCGCCGGCGCACGACGCGTCGCAGCTGGAACGCGCGATGTTCGAGGTCAAGCGGGTGATCGTCGGCCAGGATCGGATGGTCGAGCGGATGTTCGTCGCGCTGCTCGCGCGCGGCCACTGCCTGCTCGAGGGCGTGCCCGGCGTGGCCAAGACGCTCGCCGTGGAGACGATGGCCAAGGTGGTCGGCGGCTCGTTCTCCCGGGTCCAGTTCACCCCGGACCTGGTGCCCGCCGACATCGTCGGCACCCGGATCTACCGCCAGTCCAGCGAGAAGTTCGACGTGGAGCTCGGCCCGGTCTTCGTCAACTTCCTGCTCGCCGACGAGATCAACCGTGCGCCCGCCAAGGTCCAGTCGGCGCTGCTCGAGGTGATGGCCGAGCACCAGGTGTCGATCGGTGGCAAGAGCCACGACGTGCCCACGCCGTTCCTGGTGATGGCGACGCAGAACCCGATCGAGCAGGAGGGCGTCTACCCGCTGCCCGAGGCGCAGCGCGACCGCTTCCTGATGAAGATCCTGGTGGGCTACCCGACCGACACCGAGGAGCGGGAGATCGTCTACCGGATGGGGGTGAGCGCCCCGGAGCCGAAGCAGGTCTTCACGCCGGACGACCTGCTCGCCCTGCAGCGCCGGGCCGACCAGGTCTTCGTGCACAACGCCCTGGTGGACTACACGGTCCGCCTGGTGCTCGCCACTCGCGCGCCGGCCCAGCACGGCATGCCCGACGTCGCCCAGCTGATCCAGTACGGCGCCTCCCCGCGGGCCTCGCTCGGCATCGTCCGGGCCACCCGGGCCCTGGCCCTGCTGCGCGGCCGGGACTACGCGCTGCCGCAGGACCTGCAGGACGTCGCGCCGGACATCCTGCGGCACCGCCTGGTGCTCAGCTATGACGCGCTCGCCGACGACATCCCGGCCGACCACATCGTCGCCCGGATCATGCAGACCGTGCCGATGCCGTCGGTCGCGTCCCGCCAGGGCACCTCGCCGAACGGGTCGGCCCCCAACGGGATCGCACCGAACGGCCAGCCCCCGCTCGGGCCGCCGCTCGTCGTCCCGCAGCCGGGCCAGCCCGGCCAGCCGGGGGCGTACAACCCGGCCCTGGTGCAGCCCACCAGCGGCGTTCCCGCGGGCGCCCCGGCGTACCCGCAGCACCCGCAGGCCGGCGGCTGGCCCGCCCAGCAATGACCGTCTCCGACCTCCCCGCGCCGGCCGCCTCGGACGAGACGGCCCGGGCCGAGGCGGTGCTGGCCCGGTTGCAGCTGCTGGTCACGCGGAAACTGGACGGGCTGCTCCAGGGCGACTACGTGGGCCTGCTCCCCGGCCCGGGCACCGAGCCCGGCGAGTCGCGGGAGTATCGGCCCGGCGACGACGTGCGGCGGATGGACTGGCCGGTCACGGCGCGGACCACGCAGCCGCACGTCCGGCAGACGGTGGCCGACCGGGAGCTGGAGACCTGGCTCGCCGTGGACCTCTCGGCCAGCCTCGACTTCGGCACCGCCAAGTGGCTCAAGCGCGACCTGGTGATCGCCGCCTCGACCGCGATCGCCCATCTCACGGTGCGCGGTGGAAACCGGATCGGTGCGGTCGTGGGCACCGGCTCGGGCGTACCGGAGCAATCCAGGAGACGATGGCTGCGCAAGGCGGCGACGGAGGCCGAGCAGCAGGAGAGCCCGCCCGTCCTGCGGCTGCCGGCACGGCCGGGGCGCAAGGAGGCCCAGGGCCTGCTGCGCGCGATCGCCCGGACCAGGATCCGGCCCGGGCGGACCGACCTGGGCGCGCTGATCGACATGCTGAACCGGCCACCGCGGCGTCGCGGCGTGGCCGTGGTGATCTCCGACTTCATGGCGCCGGTGGAGGGCTGGGCGCGGCCGATCCGCAAGCTCGGCGTCCGGCACGACGTGCTCGCCATCGAGGTGGTCGACCCACGTGAGCTGGAGCTTCCCGACGTCGGCGTGCTGACCCTGGCCGATCCCGAGACCGGCGAGCTGCACGAGGTGCAGACCGCCGACCCGCGGCTCCGCGAGCGTTACGCGGCGGCCGCGGGCGAGCAGCGGGCCGCGATCGCCCGCACCCTGCGCGCCGCCGGCGCGGCCCACCTCCGGCTGCGCACCGACACCGACTGGTTGCTGGACATGGTCCGTTTCGTGGCCGCCCAGCGCCACGCCCGTACCCGAGGGACGACGCGATGATCCGTTTCCTGGCTCCGTGGTGGCTGCTCACCGTGCTGCCCGTGCTGGCCGTCGCCGGCGTCTACGTCTGGCGGCAGTTCCACAAGCGCTCGTACGCGATGCGCTTCACCAACGTCGACCTGCTCCGCACCCTGGCGCCGCGCGGCCTGGGCTGGCGCAAACACGTCTCGGCGGGTGCGTTCCTGCTGATGATGGGCACGCTGGCGGCGGCGAGCGCCCGGCCCTCGGTCGACACCGAGCAGCCGCTGGAGCGGGCCACCGTGATGCTCGCCATCGACGTCTCGCTCTCCATGCAGGCCGACGACGTGGCGCCGACCCGGATCGAGGCGGCGCAGGAGGCGGCGAAGGCGTTCGTCAACGAGCTGCCGGCCACCTACAACCTGGGCCTGGTGTCGTTCGCGAAGTCGGCGAACGTGCTGGTCGCGCCGACCAAGGACCGTGCCGAGGTGATCGCCGGGATCGACAGCCTGACGCTGGCCGAGGCGACCGCGACCGGTGAGGCGGTCTTCACCTCGCTGGACGCCATCCGCTCGGTGCCCGCCGACGGCACGGACGGCGCCCCGCCGGCCCGGATCGTGCTGCTCTCCGACGGGTACCGCACGTCGGGCCGCTCGATCGAGGACGCGGCGACCGCGGCGTCCGGGGCGAACGTGCCGGTCTCGACGATCGCGTTCGGCACCGACACCGGCGTGGTGGACATCCGTGGCCAGCTCCAGCGGGTGCCGGTGGACCGGCTCTCGCTGCAGGAGCTGGCGGAGCGGACGCAGGGCTACTTCTACGAGGCCGCCTCGGTGGGCGAGCTCAAGAAGGTCTACGAGGACATGGGCAGCTCGATCGGTCACCGGACCGAGCCGCGCGAGGTCACTCAGTGGTACGCGGCGACGGCCCTGCTGTTCGGCCTGATCGGCGCCGCCATGAGTCTGCTGTGGACGTCCCGCCTGCCCTGATCCGATCCTCTACGGACGCCGTGGTCCTCCGCAGGGGAGGGTCACGGCGTGTTGTGCGAGGCGAGGACGAAGAGCAGGACGACCCACGCCGAGAGGACCGTGAAGCCGAGGGGTGCGATGAGGTTCTTCATGGGTGGAGCCACCTTCTTCCGCAACATGATCGAGCGGGGAAACGCGCTCAGCTCACGTCGCGGCCATGCCCGGCACCCGTCGTCGCGGCGCACACGACGATGCCGGCTCCCCTGAGGACAGGGCCGAGCCGGTGGGTGCGGGGTGGGAGTCTGTGCCGGCGGTCAGAAGCGCCGGCGAGCGTCCCGGCCGCGACTAGGAGGATCGCTATCTCGCACAGCGATCACCTCCGTCAAGTCGTCGGGCCTGGGAACCGGGGAGGACTGTACCCCTTAAGCGCGGCTTAAGAAACTCAGGTTCCCCACAGGTGGTGAGGAACACCCGTTCGGACGATTCCAGGTTACTCTCCGGCAGCCACCAACCCCGTCTCGTACGCGAGGACCACGGCCTGAGTGCGATCCCGGTGTCCGAGTTTGCCCAGGATCCGGCCGACGTGGGTCTTGACGGTCTGCTCGGCCACCACGAGGTCCGCGTCGATCTCCGCGTTCGACCGGACCATCGCCTGGTCGTCCGCAAATCAGAATCGTGATCATGTACGCGGGATCCTCGCCGTCACGGTGAAGCCCGCGCCGCCCGCGCCGCCCGCGCCGCCCGCGCCGCCCGCGCCGCCCGCGCCGCCCGCGCCGCCCGCGCCGCCC